>JABDFB010000023.1 GCA_013286765.1 Deltaproteobacteria bacterium | reverse complement strand
TTCAATGGGAAACCAAAGTAAGGGGCGTTCGCCATGCGCTGGCGCGGGTAAAAGTAGAAGCACCGGCCGATGTCGATCTACTGCCTGCCGAACAAATATGGGAATATCGAAATCGGGTCCAGCTCAGAGGCGATAAAAACGGGATGGGTTTTTTTCGCCCACAGAGTCGCGAAGTCGTTCCTGCGAAGCGCTGTTATATAGCGCGATCTGAAATAAACAAAATTTGGGACGAAACGCAGAAAGAAGGAGCTCGTTTAAACAGACCTTACAAAGTCGAAATCGAAGTTCTGCCGGACGGTAGCATTCGCAAAACCTGGAATTCTAAGCATTCGTCCGGAGGGTTTCGGCAAATTCACGACGAACAGAATGAAAAACTGAAACAGTGGGTAGCCAACCACATTCACGGGAACTCGATTCTGTATGATCTCTATGGAGGCTCAGGAAATCTCTCTCTGACCTTAGCTGCGCAGATGCGCGAAATCCATTGCATCGATCTTGGTGCGCCGAGAGCGAGGACCCTAGGTCTACCGGAACATTTTTATTTACATCGAGAGAGTGTAATTACATGGCTTTTGAAACAGACACAAGCGAGGACGGCCGGTTCCGAAGTCGCTTCCTTTGCTTCCGCTATTATAGATCCTCCACGAGAGGGCTTGGCAGAGGACTTCCGGGAAATTGCAGCAGCATTAGAGAATCTTAGTGTGAATGAAATAGTATTTGTTGGATGCGATCCTGATTCCTTTGTGCGCGATATTTCGCGATGGATTAAGCGTGGCTGGTCGCTAGGTAATTTAATGATTCTTGATTTATTTCCCCAAACATACCATGTGGAATCGGTGGCCTTGCTCACAAAGAAGGTTTGCCTGACGTAACCTTTGACACAAATCGATTTGCCTTCTAATTTAAATAGAGATGATCATTAATTTCAGAATCAGCAAAAAAATCTATTTGTGGACTTCAATCGTTTTCTTAACTCTTGCAGGTGGCGGTTGTGCCCACGAAGAAATTGCTCCACCACCGAAGGAGCTTACAGCCACGGAAAAAGCGCGTCTCCAAGTAGAAATTGCAAACGGAGCCCTAGTCGAAGGAGACCCTACTGGGGCCTAGCAGAATTAGAAGATCCAAATCTGCCTGAAATTTATCATTCCAAAGCAATTGCTCTCTATACTAAAAAGGATCTGCCAGGAGCACTTGAAGCAGCCCGACACGCCGTTCAATTGAAGCCAAACTATTCTGATGCAAATAATACTTTAGGAAAGCTTCTGATGGATGCGGATAAATATGATGAAGCACCCAAATACCTCATGGCGGCCGCTACGGATCGTCTTTACCGAGAGACCTATAAGGCTTGGACGAATTTAGGGCTCTTGAAATTTAAGAAAGGGGACTACGTTCATTCAGAAGCTTTTCTTAATCGCGCTATTCAAGAATCACCGAATAAGTCTTGTATTGCTTATCATTTCCGTGGGCATATTCGATTGAGACAAAGGCGTTTTTCAGAGGCTATCAGCGACTATGATCTTGCCACCCGGCATCTTTGCGCTGATTATGGAGAGGCGCGACTGTCTTTAGGGATAGCCTATGAACAGAGTAAGCAGTATGATAAAGCCAGGAAAACATTTCTTGATATTCAAAAGCAACATCCAAATACTAAATTGGCAGATAGGGCAGTGGATCATCTCAAGTACTTGCCTTAACAACGGGGATAAAACATGACTTTGGGCGAGCTCCTACGTCAGGAGCGTGAAAAAAAAGGGTTAACCGTTGATCAAGTTGCTTCAGCAACCAAGATTGGCGTTCGGTTGCTACATGCTTTGGAGGCCGACGACTACTCTACTTTACCAGCAAAACCATTTATTCGCGGTTTTGTGATTTCGTACTGTCGATTTTTAGGGCTCGATTCAAAAGAAATCATTTCAAAGTATAGTGATTTTATTGCTAAAAAAGTAGGGCAACGGGCGAGCAAAGAAACAGGCCACATTGGCTATGCTTTTGAAAGAAAAGATGGTGAACAGCAGAGTCGAACGTTTCTTTTAATCGCGATTTGTTGTTTTGTTATCTTTGGTGGTTTGGGACTATTGATCCTCAAGCCTACTCTTAAACACCATCGGCATACTCAACTTGAGAAACTACGAGCGACGACACCTAAGCCGGGTGAGCCTGCGAACGCCCAAACTGGTCCGCAAACGAACTCACCAGGTAATTCACAACCTAATATTACTGCGTCCACTCCTGCTTCCGGAACTTCATCAGGAGCAAAGTCCACTGCGGGGTCCACCGATAAACCTGCTTCCAACGCGGGCGATGGCGCTGTTGCTCAAGCTGAAAGTAGTCCGCATGCGGATTCCACTAGTCCGCCTGCCAATGCATCTAATCGAACCGAGCCTGCGGATTCAAAAGACCCCCCTCCAGAAAAGACTGGGTCTTATTCCGTTCCAGCTGTTCCTATTGTTCAGATTGCACCGATAGTTTTTCCAAAAAAAACCGAACCTCCTGAGAATAAAGTGGCAGAAATGCCAAAGCCTGATCCTAAACTAGATCCTAAGCTGGATCCAAAGCTGGATCCGAAATTGGAAGCCAGTGCAAAACCCGAATCAAATCCGATAGATCCTCTCGATTCGGGATTAGATCTAAAACCCGAGGACCTTCATCATAAGGCGATTTTCAATATTTTAGCTGATACCTGGGTTCGCTATCAGGTTGACGACAGACCTGTGCGTAAATTCATTGTTCGAAAAGGTAAGATTTTAGTTTTACGCGCTAAAGATATCATTCGGTTGCAAGTTTCTAATCCTAAATCGGTTATTTTTAACTACAATCACCAGGGTCCGAGGGCGCTCAGCCAGGAAAAAACAGTGGGAGTAACCAACAAAAATTTCACAGTTTTATTTCCCCGCGAACTATCTGAAAATATTGGCAAAGTCTTTGACGCAGGAGAGTCATTACCCAGGACTGCGGACCCTGTAATTGATTCTTTAAGTCAGCAATAGCGCGTAGCGAGACAAGTTATCCACCAGGAAACATCGAGTTATCCACATTTGATAACACTATGAAATCATTAGTATAATTTGGTAATATTTACCTATTTCTTAGAAAAACAAAAAAGTTATCCACAAGATGCTTGACCAGCCTTTCTTCTAAGGATTTCGATAAAAGATTTCTAAGAAATGGTTAATTAGCAAGGATCTGTTTACCAGGCGGCCTTTTTAAAGCTGAAAATTCCGATAATTAACATCACTAAATTCGGCACCTGCATCGCGGTAAAAGGACTCATGCTCCCTTTTAAGAGAGCTCCAGTACCTATTGTTTGTAGAGTCCAATAAATGAGTAAAATTACAAATCCGCTGATGAAAGCACTCGATCTCGTTGAACGACTTCGAAATGATCCGAAGCCAATTCCCAGCAAAACAAATGTAAGCGGACTAAGTGCTGTTGAAAATCGACGCCAGTACTCGCCCCGATATTCGCGGCCTTCATAAGTTTCTAGAGTCGTTCTTTTAATGCGTTGGATTAAGTCATTTTGTGGAATCATATGAGGCTTTTCGACCAGACTGTCGTGTCCCTCTGTGACTTTTAGATATAAATTATAGACGTCGAAATCCATCTTTTCGTAGGTTTTTGTTTCCAGATTATTGTGGTGAGAGCTGCCGTTATAGAGTTTGAGCATAATTGCAGAAGATAGATCCGAAGAAGTCTTCACTGGCAGAATCTCTGCTTCTCGAGCTACATAGGTCATGGGATTTTTGGCTTCTCGTTCGTCATGTATAAATACTCGATATAAACGATTCCGCGGAATATCGACTTTATCTGCAAAGATGAGTAAGTCAAAAAAATTGGAAGTAAACGTGCCTTCTTTAACGGCAGTTACTGCTTTTGTATTGGTGATCTTGATCTGCGTTTTTTTGAATTCCATTTCGCCCCATGGGACCCACCGGATATTGAGAAGCAATGATAAACCTACAATGACGATCGCAAAAAAAACAATCGGAGTGGCAAGTCGAGAAATACTCATGCCGCAGGATTTCAGGGCAATTAACTCACTGTCTGCTGACAAACGTCCAAATCCGACTAGAACTGAAGTGAGAAAGGCGAGTGGAAGTGCTGCTGGTAGAAACGAGAGCGATAAATAGAACGTTAGCTTGGCCAATAAGTAGGCCGATACACCGTGAATAATAAATATCTCTGCCAGTCTCAATGCTTGAAACATGATTAAGATAAACAGAATAAACATGCAGGAGCCAAAAAACGTCCCAATCGTTTCCGTCAGTATGTAACGATCAAATTTGATCGGGCGGCAGTAAGACCAAAGTCTAGTAAGCATTTTTATTAATAAAACCCTTCAGGAAAGTAAGTCCGATAATTTTTAAGTCGAAAAAATAGGACCAGTTACGAATGTAGTAGAGATCAAACTCAATCCTACGATCTAACGAAGTATTGCCTCTCCACCCGTTGATTTGGGCCCAGCCCGTAATACCAGATTTAACTTTGTGCCGGAGCATATAGTGGGGGACTTCCTGCCTGAATTGATGCACAAAGACAGGTCTTTCAGGTCGAGGTCCGACCAACGACATTTCGCCTTTTAGAACATTCCATAACTGTGGGAGTTCATCCAAGCTCGTGCTTCGCAGAGCCGTTCCTAACTTCGTGCGTCGTTGATCGTTTGGACTGGCCCAGACCGCCCCAGAGGTATTTTCGGCATCCATTCGCATGGAACGGAATTTTAACATCTTAAATGTTCTTCGATCCAAACCCATGCGCTCCTGTTCGAAGAAAATTGGCCCTTTAGAGGTCAATTTGATAGCGAACGCTATTAGACAAAAAAGCGGCGATAAAAAAATGAGCGCCAGGAAAGAAATGACAATGTCGGTGAACCGTTTCAGGAGTGCACTCCAGCCAGCTAGCGGAGAGTCATTGATATTGACGATCGGCAATCCATCAAAGTCTTCTACTTCACACCCCAGGGTGACGTATTCGTGAATATCAGGCACCAGTTGGATATCGACTGTTTCATCTTTGAGCGATGCGAGAATGCGATCCAGATCGGCATACTGACTGCGCGACAGCCCTAGTAAGATTTGATCTGGCTGATGTTTTTGCACAAGATCGTTAATCTGCCCAAACCTTCCGAGTAAAGGTTTGCCGTGAATCGAAGTCACAGGTGAGTTTTCGTGTGTGGCAATGCCTATCACGCGTAATCCGAGTTCCGGAAATTTATCAATTCTCCGGATTAAAGTCTCGACGGCCGATCCTTCACCGACACAAATGACATGGCGCAAGTTGAATCCTCGGCGTCGAATCTCCCTGAGACTGTTTCTTAAAGTAAGTCTGAAAAAGACTAGTAGAACAGCGCCTAAAGCACCAAAATAAATCATGACTACTCGAGAATATTTATAATCAGCAACCAAATAGGTGAGGGCGATAAATAGGAGTAGGGAAGTGCCGTGCGCCCTTAGTATTAAATGCACTTCGTCTGTTCTGCGCAGCATTCGGCGAGAATAGTAAACACGCATATAAGAGAAAACGACCATCCAAATGGTAACGACTGGAATACTCAAAGTCGCATAAGACTGAAAACTGGGAAGTCCTTTCGTCACTTCAAATATAGGATCAAAGTAGAATCTGAGCCAATAAGCTAGAATCCACGAAATCACTATGACGCATGCGTCAACACACCTAAAAATGCCGCCAACAATATGGTGATACCGCTTCAACATAATTAAACCCTATGTTAATGAACTCTGAGGAGAACGGTAAAGAGAGAAGATGCAGAAACTACCCTTACTTGAAGCTCGGAGTTCTTTCGAACAACGTACACATAGTGATACCGTTCTTGTCGGTGTCTTTCAAGACTCAAAGAAGAGAGCTCTTCTACCTAAAGCTCCCTATGATCTTGGAGTAAAGAAACTCGACAAGACTCGGACGTTTGAAGGAAAATATAATGCGTTGCAGTTTGCGAGATTTCTGGAGCTCCAGAATTGTGAAAGCACGCTTTTTGTTGGCCTCGGAATTCCAAATGAGCTGACGCCTGAAAAAGTGAGATCTGTCGGCGGCAAAATCTGGTCTAAGTTATTTTCCGAAAAGTGTAAGACTATAGTTGTTGATGCCGAGACTTTCCTTAATCGCGGTTTACCGAGCGAGGACCACCACAAGTGGCTTCGCGCCTTGGCGGAAGGACTCATTCTAGGCGCCTACCAGTTTAATAAATATAAATCTAGATCCGACGATTCAGCCGAGTCTTCTTACCGGTTTAGCTTTGTTTGTCGGGATAGTAGACAGCTGGCCCAGGTTCAGAAAGAACTTGCGGAAGTCCAGGTGATGGCAGAAGCCTTACGAGTAACCCGCGATTGGTCAAACGAGCCTTCCAACGTGGGAACTCCCACCTATTTTGCGAATGAAGCAAAACGATTGTCTCGCACCCATGGGCTAAAGTGTAAAGTCTTAGATAAGAAGGACTTGATCCGCGAGAAAATGAATCTTTACCTGGGTGTGAGTAGGGGAAGCGATCAGGAGCCCCGTTTAGTCATAGTTGAATATGTTCCAAAGAAATTAAAAAACGCCAAGAAAATTGCCATTGTTGGTAAAGGAGTGACCTTTGATTCTGGGGGGATCTCCATTAAACCTGCTGCCCGCATGGAAGAAATGAAACATGACATGACGGGGGCAGCTTCGGTAATGGGCGCAGTACTACTAGCTGCAAAGTGGAAAGCCCCGAATCATGTGATCGGTATTATGGCCTTTACGGAAAATATGCCGGATGGAAAAGCTATTCAACCTGGCAATATTTTTAAATCCCGAAACGGTAAGACCGTTGAGGTGATTAATACGGATGCCGAAGGACGACTTGTATTAGCCGACGCTCTCGATTATGCTCAGGATCTTAAGCCGGATGCAGTGATAGATATAGCCACTCTAACGGGGGCAGTTTCTATCGCTTTGGGTAAACAGTGCTGTGCCATCTTTGGCAATGACGAAGGACTGGTTCAGTCTATTCGGAATATTGGCGATCTGAATGGGGAAAGAATGTGGCAGCTTCCCCTGTACGACGAGTACTTTGACGATCTCCGATCGGATTACGCTGATATGAAGAACGTTGGTAATGATCCTTATGGCGGGGCAATTAGGGCCGCGTTATTCCTAAAACAGTTTATTCGAAAGAATACCCGATGGGCTCATCTGGATATAGCGGCGATGGACACGAATTTGGGGCATATCTCCTACTACCCTAAACGTGGCGCAAATGGTATTTACGTTAGAACGCTGGCCGGATTTGCTATGGAATACTGATCTGGCATAAGTAAGAACGAGAGGAGCCTCGTCCTAGAACAAGGGATTAAATTAGGTAGTATCAATATGGCACTAGATCGATTTTACATAGAAGATGTTGTTAAGCACCCCGACAAATATGACGCTCAGGTAGTAACCATAAAAGGCTGGGTTTACCATAAGCGCAGTTCCGGAAAGATTCGCTTTCTGATGATTCGAGACGGAACTGGCGTTATGCAGGCCGTGCTAGTCCGTGGTGAATCAAACGAAAGCTCCTTTAACGTCTTTGACCAGTTGACCCAAGAGTCTTCGATCGAAGTGACCGGAAAGCTTCGAAAAGATTCGCGTTCGCCTATTGGCTATGAACTCAGTCTTCAAGATTTGCGCATCCACCAAATCGCTGAGGCTTATCCAATTTCGCCTAAAGATCATGGTGTGGAATTCTTAATGGAGAATCGCCATCTCTGGATCCGTAGTTCTAAACAATGGGCAAATATTCGAGTCCGCTCCGAAATCATGAAAGCGATTCATGGTTTTTTTGAATCCAAAGGATTTATTCGTTTCGATGCGCCAATCCTCACTCCAAGTGCGTGCGAAGGAACTTCAACGCTTTTTGGCACCCAGTACTTCGACGAGAAGGCTTATCTCACACAATCTGGCCAGCTCTATGGCGAAGCGGGCGCGATGGCGTTTGGTAAAGTCTATGTTTTTGGGCCCACTTTCCGCGCGGAAAAATCGAAAACGCGAAAGCACCTGACGGAATTTTGGATGGTTGAACCTGAAATGGCCTATGCCGATCTGAACGATAATATGGAGCTAGGCGAGCAGTTCGTCGAATATATTGCTCAATCGGTTCTAGCGAATCGGGCCGCCGAATTGAAAATCCTAGAGAGAGACTTACAAAAGCTCGAATCGATTAAGGCGCCGTTTCCTCGAATTAGTTACGACGAATCTATCAAAATACTTGAAAAGAGAGGCGTGGTTCTACCTTGGGGTGAAGACTACGGAGCACCTCATGAAACCGCTCTGGGTGAGGAATTTGGTAAACCTGTTTTCGTTCACCACATGCCTTCGCAGATCAAGGCCTTCTATTTTAAACAATCGGATACGGTTGGTGGGCCCGGTACTGAGGGTACTGGTCGTTACGCTTTGGGCTGCGATTTAATTGCGCCTGATGGATATGGCGAAATTATAGGCGGCGGACAAAGAGAAGAAAGTTTAAACGTTCTTACCAGAAGGGTGCAGGAGCACGGCCTCGCGTTCGAAGATTATAAATGGTATCTCGACCTGCGAAAATATGGCTCCGTTCCACATTCTGGCTTCGGCCTAGGCGTTGAAAGAATGGTCGCCTGGATTACCGGCGCCGAGCATGTTCGTGAGACCATTCCGTTCCCAAGAATGATGAATACCCTGCGTCCATAGGAAAAAATGCAGCTCTCTCATCTTTGGAAAAGGAAACCGAAGGTCGTCATATCGAGAAGCTAATCTTTCATATTTCTTGCCTTTTATCTTACTATGTCATACTGCGTTAAATATTATGCCAGTGAAACGCTTCTTTATTTTGATGAGTCTTCTGAGCGGAAGGATTCAGAGAGAGGCCAAGGCAAATTAGTGACTATTTGTTCGAATATCGATCTCCGCGTGGTCTGAGAGTCTACTTTGCCATCTTCAGGGAAACTAAAATTAAGGTTTTTCTTTTCATTGGTACTAAACAAAGCAAAGATCAAACTGAAGATATCGGAAAGTCCACCGCAATCATTAACCAGTATTTCAGTCGTACACGAAAAATTCCCGCTCAGCCTTTTCCGAAAGACGGACCACCACTTCCCGAAAAGCCTTAACATTGAATTTGCAATTAGCTAAGCAGTTGAGAGATTAATGAACGATGAACACTGAAACAGGTGAAGTGACTTATGAGTTCCAGTGATTTAGTGGGTTCTTTTGATCTTAACGTAGTTCTGGTCGAACCCGAGATTCCTCAAAATACAGGTTCTATTGGGCGGCTCTGTCTTGCTACCGGCAGCACCCTTCACCTCGTAGAGCCCCTCGGTTTTGAAATTACCCACTCACGTCTGAAAAGAGCCGGACTCGACTACTGGGAACACCTTAAAGTAAAACGACATGTCGGCTTAAAAGAATTTTTGGACTCCATGAATCCTTCCGCGCCAAAGGTTTTCTTTTCAAAAAAGGCCGGCTCCACACTCTTCGAATGGAGATTTGAAAAAGGCAGTTATCTCATCTTCGGAAAAGAAACCGCAGGACTGCCCGATTCTATTGTGAATGCTTATCCTGATAGGACTGTACGAATTCCGATGTTCGACGCGCGCGTGCGTTCTCTCAATTTGTCCAATGCTGTCGGAATTGCTGTTTATGAGGCGATAAGGCAGTTGAGTTAGAGCAGATTCGAATGGCATCCACCATGAGGATTATTTGTCGCTGAGTGGACAAAAACCTAGAAAAAGGCTAACGATTGCGTACTTTCGAGTATCGAGTCATGCTCAAAGAAAAGATTCGGAATCTCAAAAACAAGCGGTAGAGCAACTTTGCATCGCCTCTGGACGCATTTTGGATGAAAAGCTGGAAGATATTGGTTCCGGGCTCAACTACAAGAGAAAGAATTTTGTCGAACTGATCACAGGAATCACTCACGAAAACACCAATAGTCTTTCCAGAGGCTCAATTCATTCTATTTGTCAGTAACGGGAACGGTGTCCAGCACCGAAATTTGCACTTCGTCTGCCATTGTAATCCCTGCAAAACTAGGCAAAGTGATACCATAGTCTGCGATCTTAAGACTAAACTGTGCCTCTAGAGATACTTGATTTCCTTCCCGTTTAATATTTGCAGTCCCTACAATAGACTTTTCAAGTCCGTGAAGTGCGAGCGACCCTGTAAATTGAGCTGGACTGATAGATGCACCCTCACTCAGATCCTTTGGAAGTTCCATCTTCGTAATGGTGAGTCTGGCCTCGGGGTATTTTTGCACCTCCAGGTATTTTTCCTTCATATGCCTATCGCGCATGTCGATACCCGTATTCAATGTGGCAAGTTCAAAATGGGCTTCTCCCGTGACCTGATGTCCTGCAACAATAAAATTGCCGTGAGGTTTTTCTCCCTTACCTACTATTTTTATCGCACTGGGATGGCCCGTTGCGTGAAACTCGACGGAACCTGATCCTTGATCCAAATTAAGTGTAAGCTGATTGTTTTCGGCAAAGAGGAGGTTACCAGCCAAAACATTCGCAAAAAACAGTAATGCCAAACGCGAAAGTACGTTTTTCGCCATCCAGGATTCTCCTTAATAAAATATTTGCTTAGATTTGCTAAAAATGTTTGCATAGATTTTACAAAAACGCCAGGCGATGTTGCAGGAAGAGACGGAGGAAATGATCGAAAAAACGCCGTCTGGATGGGCCGGAGTCTTAGCGCTCTTGGTAAGTTCAGTGTTTTTATCTTGTGGAAGTCGGGAAATGAAAATCCCGGTTCCAGCTAATTACCAATCCATCCAGGCTATCACTATTAGCCAAAAGTGCCTCCAGTGCCATCAATCTCTTTCAACCTACCAGGGTCTTCTCCAGATCGTTACACCAGGAGATGCAGCCGGAAGTGAATTGTATCAACAGATCAATTCGGGAAGCATGCCACAGTGGTCGCCAAAGCTTTCAGACGTTGAAATTCAGGCGATCTACACCTGGATTCAAAATGGGGCGCCCAATGATTAAGACTTACCTTTCCTGCTTTTTGTTAGGCTTGCTCTTTTGGTCCTCTCACGCTTTCGCTTTCCCAGGCATGATCAGGCATGGCTACGTTAACTGTACCTCCTGCCACGTTTCTCCATCGGGAGGAGGGGTGCTCACTCCCTATGGTCGTGAACTCTCGGGAGAGGTTTTAAGTACTTGGGCTAAAGAAGGCGAAGGAAAATTTCTTTATGGTGCGTTTGCCGATTCGCTTCCAGAAAATCTCATGTTAGGCGGCGATACTCGGATCATTCAAACTTATCAAGACAATCCAATTTTCACTGAGAAGCGCTTCTACCTGATGCAATCAGATGTGGAAGGGGCTTACAGGTTTGGTAAATTTACCCTAGACCTTGAGGTGGGCTATCTAGACACAAACGACATTGCGTCACTTCGCCAATATATCATGTACCAATTCAATGATGAAAACACGCTTCGACTGGGGAAGTTCAGAAACAATTACGGCATAAATACGGATGAACACCAACTGACTATTAAAAGCGGATTAGGTTGGGACGTTGAAACCGAGACTTACAATCTAGAATTTTCTCGACTGACGGGTAATTACAGCTTTTTCGCTACAGCCATATTTGGAGCCCCTGAAAGTGTGAGTCAAAGACGTGGATTGACCATTGGTCGAACAGGCGTTGTTGATCACGGCGCCTCTGTTCGTGCGTCGGCTTATATAGCTGATAAATACGAAATTGGTGCAAATTACTTTTATGGGAAAAAATCCGGAGCTGACTGGCGCAGTGTCACGGGCCCTTTTGTCATTCTGGGATTTACGCCCCACTTTTTCTACCTAGGAGAGCTAGATTTTCAGGATCAAGGCCAGTGGGGAGTCTTTGATTACCAACGTTTAACCTACGAACCCGTTCAGGGTGTACAGCTGTTCATAACTCAAGAACTTGCCCGCCCTCAATTCAGTAATATGATAATGAGAATTGCGCGCTACGGATTAGGTCTTCAGTATTTTCCCAGGCCACATTATGAACTCGACCTAAGATGGAACTGGGAACAAGATCCTTACGACGAGACCCGTTACAATCCCCTCGCGTGGATTATGTTGCACCTCTATCTTTGAGTTCAAGTGTGCCTCCACGCCGCCGAAAAAACTCTTTTCCACATACTCATTCGATTTTTTCATCTCCTTACAATAATCTCGCGTTGTTTAATTAGACGCAATCAGATCCAAGAGTTGCTCGCGAATCCTTTTCTGTAAAACCGTACCGGTGGGATCTGCCTCTATTTTTTCTGTCACGAACATTTTAGCCATTTTACTTGTTTGAACCCGAAGGGCGCCGGTTGGTAACAGCACGCATATATCGAACGGCGCCGTAGAAGTTGACGTGTGCATTCCTGCTCCGGATCAACATCCTGTAATTAGCGCTACTCTTTGATTTGACTGATTTGACGCCATTCCAGGTTCTCCATTTCAAATGAAATGGATCGAATAGCTGTCTGGTGTTGGCAATAAGTCTTGTTTTTAGATTCCTATTCCCGTCTGGGAGAGCCATCAGCCTCGCACAGTTCCATTTTCTCCACCGTCTGTTCCGTCAGCTGAAGCCTGATTCTCCTTCTTTTTCTGAAGGATGCGAATATCGTCGTTTGCTCTTCTCAGTCGGTCCGCTAAACTTGCGATCATGGACTTCATATAGTCGGGGATCTGGTCGTAGACTTTTTGCAGAGATTCAAACGAAATTTCCAGGAGCTCAGTATCAATCATTGCAATAGCTGCTGCGCTTCTTGGGAGGCGATCAAAAAAAGAGAGTTCTCCAATTACTTGGTTAGCTTGGACTTTCGCGATTTCGACAAAGGTATTGTTCTTCGTTTTACGAATAGAGATTGCACCCTTCTTAACAATAAAGAGCGATTTCGAATCGTCTCCCTCGTTGAACAAAACGTCCCCGGGTCTCAGTTTTTTGATTGTAGCAGCTGCCATATAAGAAAATGGTGCCAAAACGCAGGCCGAACCTCAATAACAAAGTCATTGGACGGCTTTTTAACGATATCCCACAAACTTTGCGAAAATCCAAAGTGGGCCGATAAACAGATGGGTGAAATTCCTAAAAAACGCTGGAGACTTCTTTTCAAATACGTAGTGCCCGATGCCCTGCAAAATCCAGCCACCGACAAAGAGAATCCAGCACACCGGAGTTGGCAGGGTTCTTCCGAGAAAGTAAAGTCCCATCATCACAAACGCGTAGGGAAGAGTAATTTTCCAGTCTAGGATGAAATAAAATGGCAGCGTTGCCACGATCAGAAGTGTTCCTGCATCCAGTCGAAAAAACTCCGACCACGCCAAACACATTGACGACGGGCAAACTCTACCCAAGAGACCGAGCAAGCTAATGACAATCATAATTATTCCAAAGACATGGGTGAGTTGATTGCCGCGTGTTTGATGAAAAGAAGCATAGTCATGAAAATATTTTGCCAATCGAGGTGCCACCAAGCTCTCAGTAACCATAAGATATTAATCCCTCAACTGTTTGGCCAAATGCAAATCGAATATTTTTCCTCTCTATAGCTCGTCTTTACCCTCGTTGTTTGTTTGAGGAAGGGGTGGGCCGTTTTCCGGAAAAGGTTTAGACGGAATCCGTTTTTCTTGATTGAGGTACTGATTAATGACTCTATTGGATGCCATAATATCCTGAGTTTGGTCATTGCTCTGCTTAGTTCCAATGAAAAGAAAAATTTTAGTATTCTTAATAATAGCAAAATAGACACGAAGGCCACGAGGAGATCGGTATTCCCGTAAATAGTCATTAATTTGCCGCGGCCTCTCTCTGTATCCTTCTGATCGCTCTAAAATAAATCTTTGTTGCTCTGGTTGCAGCTGATGAAATTGTTCGGCAAACTGCGACTCATAAGTGACTCGATAGGGCGATCTTTTCTTTTTCGTATCATTTTGCTTCTGCTCTTGCTCTGTGGATTGGCTTGAAGTCTCTGAATCTGAAGGAGAGGTTGCCTCTGAAGAAGAAGTATTAGAGAAGGAGTAGAGCCAAGAAAAGATAGAAGGGCGTGAGTGGCGATTTTTTGTTCCTGGTGTAGGTAGTGCTTCCGTTGTCTCATCGCTATCCCAAAGCTGTTCGTTCATGCCAGCGATAGCGCCAACCCGACCTTCTTGTCCTTCAAGATAGCGCGTACGCTTTTCGATACGACAGCGTCTATTCAGTTGTCGTTCTCTTGCCATCGATTCTGGATCTGGGTGAAGACTAGAAGTGCGCTTCAATCCTTCTGCCAAGTCCTCTTTGCGTTTTTCATCTGCGCGAGCGAGTCTTTCTTGATTTGCTCGATAGGGATTCCAAACCATTGTTTTAACTCCAGCGAGAGCACCCCCTAGAGCGCCCGCAGCTATAGGTAATTTCCACAAATGCGGCTGACTTTGATAAAATCGTAAACGCAAATCATCGTAGCTTCCGGTAGGAGGGTGCACACCGAGTTCAGCGAGTTTCATTAGGACGCGCGGACCAGCATAGTTACCAGGGGTTTTCCCTTCGCTATTCGCACGGGTCAACAAATCTGGGTTGATCTTATCTATAATAAGCTCCAGTAATTCCGGAAAATCATCGGATGCGATCACATGAACAATAGAATCTCCTGAGCGAACAGAATCCATTGAAAATGTAGAAAGCAAATTCAATTCGATAAACGGCAAAGCTATCAACTCGCGAAAATGTGCTAAGGACGAAATATCGGCGCAAATACTGGCGAAAGGGAGGGCGTTAACATTGAAATCCATCCCTCTCTGATGCAAGAGATTTAAGATGCGCCGAAAGCGGATCGGCGAAATCGGATGTGATCGAGTGCCTAATCGACAAATTCCAATGAGAATCTTAAAATCATGAGACATCGTCTGCAGATCCAGACGTTCTATGAGGGCTTCAATCACTTCCGCACTGCTCTTACGCATGGCCGCTTCGAGTAAAGACATACCATTTTTGAATGATCTTAGTTCCTTACTTTTACGGATCAAGTAGATTGTGATCTCGTCATTGCCGTAATGGATTGCATGATGAATCGGCGTTTCTTTCCCTTCGTCTGTGTTGATAAAGGCGTCTACATTAGCCCCAGCCTCTACAAGAGACGTGACAACTTCCGGTGACCCAGATTTAACTGCAGGAAAAAGAATAGTTTCCGTACTTACGCGAGGGAGCTCATACTCTGTTAGTAGTGCATTAATGCGAGGGGCATTTCCCGCGCTAGCAGCAGCTAAAAATTTATTCTCAAGTTGAATTTTTCCATAAGCGAACATAAGAAATGACTTACTAGGTTCGTCAGTCTGATTTGGAAGAGAGTTCTCCGAGTCTGCCGCAAAAGCTTTGAAAGTGTTTGTTATCAATGTGAGGAAACTAATTACTAGGAGAAAAAATTTCATCCGCATGTTGGGTATGCTCATAAATACAGTGCATTATGTCAATATGAATTTCAAATCAACTTAAATCGAGATAAGCTAACAAAGCACTGATAGTACGCGCTAGTCCTAGAGCTAGCTCGAACTCTAGAATCCTGTAAGAACCGTTTTACCAAAATTCCGTCTCGAATCGAGATACTCTAGGGCTTGTGGCAAGTCTGTCATTGGGTAAGTCTTATCGATAATCGGTTTGAGTTTTCCGCGTGCTACCAGGTCAACAATTCGAATTAAGTCGCCCTTACTCCCCATCGTCGTACCAAGAATAGAGAGATTCTTGAAAAAAACTTGCTTCAAATCTATCGTCACTTCTCCACCCGAAGTCGTGCCGCAAGTAACAACTCGACCTCCTGGGACCAGGCACTTTATGCTGTCTCGAAAAGTATCGACGCCAATATGGTCCACCACCATGTCGCAGCCTTTTTTTCCGATGGTCTTAAGTATGCTCTTTAATTCTTCCCGAAATGGAGTTTTTTTGTAATCGATCACAAAATCAGCGCCGAGCTGTCTGGCCTTTTGAATTTTTTCGGGATTTCCAACCGTCGTAATCACCGTACATCCAAACATTTTTGCCATCTGAATCGCCGCGACTGAAACGCCACTACCACCAGCGTGTACGAGCACTACTTCACCTGGGCGTACGGCACCTTTTCGTACCACCATGGACCATGCTGTGAGAAAATTAATCGGAAGGCACGCTGCTTCCGCCGTTGAAATAGTACTGGGTCGCGGAATCAAATTGATCACTGGAACTGAAATAAACTCAGTGCAGCCGCCATCACGTGTTTCGCCCAACAACCCATAGGATAGGCAGTTTTGATCTAGACCCAAGAGACAGGCTTCGCAGATGCCGCACGAAAAACCAGGGCTGACGATGACGGGTGAGCCGACACGCATGCCGTTCTTTTCAAGGACTTCGGCAGCGCCTTCACCTAGTTCTTCGATTTTTCCTGCGACGTCGCACCCATTAGTTAGTGGCAGTGGAAATTTATGACCTGGTACGCCCTTCATCACCCAAACATCGAGATGATTCAGGCCCACGTTTTCGACTTTTACTAGCGCTTCTTTTGGTCCTGGTTTCGGTTTCGGCAGATCAACGAGCTTTAGTACTTCCGGGCCACCATGTTTTTCGACTTTCCAAGCGCGCATGTTCGAAGCCTCCTGATGAAACAAGAAAGACTTCTAACATGCTCCTAAATTGTCCGTAACCATATTTTTCAGAAGAAATCGACTACACTATTTCCCGACTTCTTCCAAAACGCTCCTTACAATGGCGTCGGCAGAGATGCCGTATTTTTCGTAAAGCTCCGCTGGGTCACCGCTTTCGCCGAAAGTGTCTTGAACGCCTAGTTTAACTAGTCGTGGGTGATGGGTTGTTTTTGCGAGGCCTTCAGCAACACAACTTCCCAAACCACCGATTACGGAATGATCTTCGACGGTCACAATCAAATCCGTATTTTGAGCAATTCTTCCGAGGGTGATTTCGTCAAAAGGTTTGAGAGAATGCGCATTCCAAACAGTGAGTGCGACGCCCTGTGCCTCCAGTTTTTCGGAAGCCCGTACTGCTTCTGCAACTGTGGCGCCCGTACCAATACATGTAACTCTGCGGTTGCTGGTTTTTCCTAATTTTGTACTTGTCGCACTGTTATTCTGAGGCTCTCGAATCTTCATCAGCTTTCCTGGTTCGAAAGGCTGATTTGCAGGGAAGAGATCCGGTAGGTTCTGTCGGGTGAGGCGCAAGTAAGCTGGCCCTTTCCACTCGTTTACCAGAAAATTCATGATAAATTCTGTTTCGCGTGCATCCATTGGTTGAAAAACACCCATTGTTGGGAGTGCGCGCATCAGACTGACATCTTCAAGTCCCATCTGGCTGTGACCATCATCGCCGATACCGATTCCAGCGTGCGTTCCGATTAATCTGACGTTGGCATGTGCGTATGCAGCACTCAAACGAATGGTATCGTACCGTCCCGTGAGGAAACATCCGAAGCTACAGAGAAAGGGAAGCTTCCCCATAAAAGACAATCCTGCTGCTACCCCGATCATATTGGCTTCTGAGATTCCCATCTCAAAAAATCTGTCTGGGTACTTCTTTGCAAAAAGTTCAGACTTGGTTGATTTAGCGAGGTCGGCATCCAATACAACAATCTGTGGATGACTTTCTCCCAAACGTGCCAGTGATTCACCAAATGCTTGTCTCGTCGCTTTAGCCATGGGATTACCGCCTCTCCTTTAAAATTTCGTCCTTCGCTTTTTTAGCTTCGTCAGGTTTTGGAGCGACTCCATGCCACTCAATCTTATTTTCCATGAATGAAACGCCTTTGCCCTTCACCGTTCGAGCGATAATAAAGACGGGCTTTTCGCCACCTTCGTCCTGGAGCGTGCGGGCCTCGCGGAAAGCATTTAATATTTGATTCATGTCATGGCCGTCGATTTCAATAACGTGCCAGTTAAAGCTCTTCCACTTATCAGCTATCGGCTCTATTGGCATTACTTGTTGGACGGGGCCATCGATTTGTCCATTATTCGCGTCCAAGATCGCACAAAGGTTTGAGAGTTTAAACTTAGGGGCCGAAAGAGCGGCTTCCCAGATCTGGCCTTCCTGACTCTCTCCGTCTCCAATCATACAATAAACACGAGAAGGATGTCCTGCCAGCTTTTGTCCTAACGCCATGCCTATCGCAACCGACAGACCTTGGCCTAAGGACCCAGTCGAAGCCTCAACAATGGGGAGGCGGACCCTATCCGGGTGCCCCTGAAGTCTGCTGCCCATTCTTCGCAATGTGCTCAACTCCTCAAATGGGATGAACCCCTTTTTGTAAAGGACCGCGTAGAGTGCAGGAACAGCATGCCCCTTTGACAAGACAAATCGGTCACGCTCAGGACTCATTCTCTGGTCCACGCCTTGCATTTCATGAAAAAAGAGGGCAGTGAGAATATCAATAGCGGAAAGACTTCCTCCGGGGTGACCCGATTTAGCCTCAGTCAACATGTCAATAATAGAAATTCTAAGCTCATTTGATAACGCGGTTAGTTCTGAAACTTGCATAGGGAACCAATGTATATCATGAATTGTTAAGTGAACAGTGGGGAATGGCCCATAATGCGTGTTAAAGTAGGTTAGACATGACCCGAAAATGGTGGGTGCTATCAGCAGTGGCGTGTGGGACATTTATGGCGACATTGGATTCCAGTATCGTCAATATTGCTCTACCGACCTTAACTAAAGAACTTTCAGTTGACCTTGAACAAGTCAAATGGGTGGTGGTCATTTATCTTCTTGTCATTACCTGTCTTGTTCTGCCCTTTGGACGTTTGTCAGACTTGAAGGGGCGTAAATTAATATTTCAGTTGGGATATCTCATATTTACGATAGGTTCAGCGTTTTGCAGTATCGCCGGTAATTTACCTTGGTTGGTTTTCTTTCGAGCTTTTCAGGCGATAGGTGCTTCGATGCTAATGGCCAACGGACCGGCAATTATTACACGAGCCTTCTTGCCTCGAGAGCGGGGTGCTGCCCTAGGAACTTTGGCTATGGTCGTAAGCGCCGGGCTGGTTTCAGGCCCCAGTCTTGGGGGATATGCTATTTCTCATTTAGGCTGGCGCAGTATTTTTTGGATTAATATTCCAATTGGGATTTTGGGGATTATGTTAGTCCATTTTTTTGTGAAGAGTGAATTCTCAACACGGGTGAGTTTTCCCTTTGATTGGGCCGGGGCGATTATTCAGAGTATATTATTGGTGGGTTTTCTGATTTTGTTCGATCCACCGTTTGTTGCTATTTCGGGAAGTAGGCCTTTTCCCGTATCCAGGTGGGTTATCGCCGCTTTCTTAGTTCTGCTTTTCGTAGCTTTTATTAAAATCGAAAAAGAAGTAAAGGCGCCTATCTTTGATCTTTCTCTATTGAAAGAACGAACCTTCTGGACCGCCAATTTGGCAAGTTTTTTGACTTTCGTATCGTATTCGTCAGTGTCGGTTTTGATGCCCTTTTTCTTGGAGGAAGTCCTTCAGCTGCCACCAAAGGGTGCGGGACTTTATATGTCGGCAGTCCCACTTACAATTTTCGCGGTAGCCCCCATTAGCGGTCGATTATCGGATCGATTTGGGAGTCACGGACTCAGTTTTGCCGGAGCTTTGATTGGAGCGTTGGGCCTATTTGTCATGTCAGGGTCGGTCGGAAAAGGTATTTCGGAATTAAATAAATCTTATGAGATCGTCCTTTATCTATGTACAATTGGTTTTGCGATGGGACTGTTCCAATCACCTAATAACGCCGCTATTATGGGCAGTGTTCCTCTCAATAAACTGGGTGTAGCTTCCGCTTTACTTGCCACCGTACGAAATCTTGGTTTGGTGACGGGGACGGGACTGGCCACTGCACTATTCTCCTGGCGTCTAACTGAAACCGGTAATTTTGTGACAGCTCTTCATGTAACATTTTTTGTTGCTGCTTGGATCGGCGTGGCTGCAACGATTGCAGCCCTTGGAAAAAGGGGTCATCCTGAGGAGGATAAAGGGTTCCACCAGCCGAGCTCGCGAACGTAAGAAAAAATTTATGATTTGGAAACCAAAAGAAAAAGAACTCTCAGAAGAAGAAGCCATTTCATTAGCTAAGAAAGACCTGATGCCCTACTGGTACAAGTCTACGCCGCTGGTGACAGGCATCCGGACGAATGGAAGAACCATACTGCTTCCACTGGATAGTGAATTTTCCAAGAAAGCTTGGATCGCGATTCTAGTCGATCCGACGGATTTTTCGGGCGAGCTGGCAATTACCTACGCCTGCGAGTGGCAGCGTCGTTTTCACAATTTGCCAGTGGGAATGTTAATGGTCCTGATATCTCCATACGAATATTTGAGAGAATCTCAGGCAATTTCCCATCTCATCGATAAATTTCAAGTCAAGTTCCCCGTAGTTCACGACTTTGACGGAGCCCTGGCAGAGGCACTCAGATTAAAGACCTTACCGAAAATTGTATTGGTAAACTCTTCCAGCTATGCAATCGAGCATGAGGGCAGAGACTGGGTAGATCAGGTCGAAACGGAAATCCAGAATTTTTTGAGGTCCACAGATCCAGGACTAGCTCTACTTCCAGAATTTCATCTACCCAGAAGAACTGAAAATGATTTTTTGAGACTTGAGTTTGGCTTTAGCCCGAAATTTGGAAAGGCCAGGCAGTTTGCGGAACCCGGATTTTTGTTTTCGAATGGAGATCAGAATAATCAGAATCATGGCCAGAATGTGGGCCATAGCCAGGAAGGAAAAGGCAAGACCGGCGACAAGACTAACGGCAATGGCAATGGAAATGGAAATGGTCAAAGTGGGCATAAGATCGGGAAAGCCTCCTTTAACAACGGCAAGATTCTCGAATTAGAATTTGGCGAGGTCTCCCTGAGCGGCGAATGGACACAACAATACGATAAAATTACTACTGCGGATTCACGTGCAAAATTGACATTGCTTAATACTGGTCCGAGTTATTTCTCCCGAATCTCGATGGTTGCAGAAGCTTTTACAAAAATAGCAGAGACGGCTACTGTTGTAGTCGAAATAGACCAAAGACCCGTCTTTGAAGGCTTCGCCGCATCTTCTCTACTCTTGGATGATAACGGAAATTCCGAGGTTCGAGTTAGAACTGCAAACCTCTACGACCTATTAGCCAATCTTTCGAAAGAACAAAAGCAAGTCGACTTATTCTTTCCGAACGCAGAGCAGGTTCCCATCAGCATTTATGGCCTGCGGGTTAGCGGGGCCAGCGGTTAAAAGTCATCGGATATCTTTGTTACTCGCGTTCTCAACTGCGATCCTCAAATTGCGCTTAAACTGTTCTGGCTTCACGCGATTCAGAGCGGAATTCTTCACTCGACTCTTATACGCGTCCTCCGTCTCAGTCAGAAGTTCTGGCCAGCTATTCAGGTGAATGGCATCGATTTCAGTTTTACTGTGAAGGGCAATTTCCTCTTTAGTACGTTTCAGATTGAATGGGCAAACTTCCTGACAGATATCGCAACCTGCGACCCAGGTTCCGATGCGTTTTCGATCCTCTTCATCTAGAGTCAGTTCACCACGTTTTTCCAGTGTCCAGTAGCTGATACAGCGGGTGGAATTTAGTTCGTAAGGATTTTTTAGCGCCTTCGTAGGGCAGGCGTTCAAGCAGCGGGTGCAGTTTCCACAAAAATTAGGTAATGGTGTAGGACCTTGTCCTGTCTTCTGATTGATAAGAACTTCGCCCAGCAGCAAGTAGCTACCGTATTTAGGATGTATTAGCAGAGTATTTTTTCCGATCCAGCCCAGACCTGCTAGCGCGGCCCAGGTTCTCTCAAGAATTGCACTGGTATCGACACATACTTTCCATTCTAACGTAGCAAAATCGGGGTGCCGGTTTTTTACCTCGATCATCATTTGCTCTAAACGATCTTTCATTTCAATATGGTAATCGGGACCTCGCAAATATCTGGCGTACCTGGGGCCTTGGTCGGACGACGCCGCCCCGGCGGGTAACGTAGAATAGGGTAGCGCGACGCAAAAAACACTTTGGGCTTTCGGAAAAACGTTTCTTGGATCCATCCGGCGTTCTTGTCCACGAACGAGGTACTGCATTTCGCCGGCGTAGCCTTGTTGGATCCATTGAGAATAATATTCCGAATGCTTTTGAAAGAGATGATTGGGATCTGCCAGCGCTAAATCAATGTCTACTGCTCCTGCGATCGGAAACCCCGTCCTGTGTGCGCTATCGACTAACACATCAAGCAGACTACTACTTAGATCAATGGGTAATTTGGGTGGCGACTTCGGCTCGCTGTTCAGCATAGTTTTTAGGGCTGGCTCGTAATAAAACTCGCAGGGCTTTACCTAATAAATCGTGGGGAAGTGCTTCGGTAATTTCGACTTCCACCAAATCTCCGGGATGCAATTGTTCGGACTGTTCGTCGTCACTCAGATCGGCCAAGTCGTTAATAAGCACATGCCCGTCGATTTCCTGCGCCTGAGTAGGTAAACGGCCTTGGATCAATAACTCCGATTCTTCGCTTGGCCCTTCAATCAGGACCCGAAAAGTTTTCCCTACATAGGCTTGCTGATTTTCAAGCGATTGATTTTGAAGCAGTTGAATCAATTCTTTTGCGCGGCGACGCTTGGTAGAAGGATGTACCTGATTGGGCATCTTGGCCGCGGGTGTATCTTCTTCGTTTGAATATCTGAAAACGCCAACATGATCTAACTTCAATTTCACCAGGTCGTCACAAAGCTCACGGAAGTCTTCTTCCGTTTCTCCCGGAAAACCTACGATAATCGAAGTTCTAAATACGATTCCTGGAATTTTCTCTCTGAGTTTTTCTACTAGCTCAAATAGTTTCGCT
The DNA here is from genome assembly GCA_013286765.1 of Deltaproteobacteria bacterium. The sequence continues at coordinate 4,720 of JABDFB010000023.1, read as the reverse complement.
TTCGTCAGTCTTCGATTCATCGCTTTAAGAATACGATCGTTCGTATGTTGAATCGGCATGTCTAGGTACTTCACAATTTTTGGTTGTTCCGCAACAATTTGAACCAGACGATCCGAGAACTGATCAGGATACACGTAGTGGAGTCGTATCCACTCGATCCCTTCAATTTTGCACAATTCAGGTAGAAGGGTTTCTAAGCTCTGCCGATACTTCCATTCCATCCCATATTCTGTCAGATCTTGCGCAACGAGATTGAGTTCGCGAACACCACGCTCCGCGAGAGCTTTAGCTTCGGTGACTAAAGACTCGACCGTTCTGGAGCGAACATTACCCCGCAACTTTGGAATAATACAAAAAGCACAACGGCGATTACAGCCTTCGGAGAGCTTCAAAAAAGCAGTGTACGTCGGGCCTGTGTGAATGCGCGGATCGACTTCTGTGTGAATAAACGCTGGTTGATTTACATATGAGCGTTGTGGCAGCGCTGCCCCCATCTCTAGCGCTTTGCCGTGGGTATCGAGTAATTCCGTAATCCTATGGTACTGCCCCGTGCCGACGAAAAGATCGACTTCAGGCATTTCTTTTTCTAGTTCTTTTGAATAGCGTTGTGCCATACAGCCTGACGCCACGAGAACTTTACACTTTCCAGTTTCCTTAAGCTGTGCCATTTCGAGAATCGTCTCGATCGACTCTTCTTTCGCAGCTTGAATAAAGGAACAGGTGTTTACAATAATTACTTCGGCTTGATCAGGCTCCTGCGTGGTCGCGTAGCGATCTTTTTGAAGCAGGCCTAGCATGACCTGAGAATCCACAAGATTCTTCGGGCATCCGAGGCTGACGAAATATACTGGCGTTTTGTCTGTCGTACCACCAGGAAGATCGCTGGTCGTCATAGTACCATGGGCATTGTGGGTACTTTGGATACTCTGCGTACTCTGGGAATTTACTTCATAACTCATTTTATATGTCTCTTTGGAATCACTAATCCCTAAAATTTCCGAATTGCATTGGCACTTTAATCTGGTCCTGCTTTTCTTTGAGCAGCGCAATGGCTGACTGCAGGTCGTCGCGATTCTTTCCAGTCACTCGAACCTGTTCGTCTTGAATTTGGGATTGGACCTTCAGTTTACTGTCCCTAAGTGCCTGAGAAATTTCTTTCGCTTTTTCCTTAGAAATTCCAGCTTGGATAACCACATTTTGCCTGACGCTGCCACCAAAAGCTGCTTCAAGAGCTTGGTAGTCCAATGATAGTAATGAAATTCCGCGTTTAATCAGTTTATTTTGAAAAATATCGTTGAGTGCGTCCAGCTTACCTTCTTCACTAGACCAGAGAGTCACGGTCTTTGCTTTCTGGTCAAGTTTGATCTCGGTTTTTACACCTTTAAAGTCAAATCGTTGAGACACTTCTTTAACCGCTTGATTAACTGCGTTGTCGACCTCTTGCCAATTGACTTCAGAGGATACGTCAAATGAAGGCATATAACTCCTTTTCTTACGAATCTATCGATACTTGAGGGACCCAAAATACGCAAGTGGTTCCCATTACTTTATTTGAACGAAACGATCAAACTGGCGGTTATGGCATGGCGCCTAACGCCTCAGATTGAATGATTTTTAAAAACTACTGGTATTCTACTCCTCCACCCTCTCCGTATTAGGCGGAGGAGTGAATACAAACAAATCGTTGTTTACAGTCTTTCCAAGCTGAATATTCGTAAGAATAATATCGGTACGGTTGCCGCCGAGGTGCTCTAGGATCACTTGGTGGATGAGTTTTTTCTTAGGGTCAACTTGAATAGTTGCGCGAGCGACGCCGCCGGATTGTTCTCTCTTTGGAGTGAGTATAAAAGTTCGGGCATCTTTAGTTTCTACGTTCATTCCCTGATCGACTAAGAAAGTTCCGGAGAGGAGAGAGCTTGCGAGCTGCGACTGAACTTGGGAAGCAGGTTTTTCGATGACCTGGCCTTTTTCATCTTTGTCGAACGGAGGGGTGTAGTACCAGAACATTTTGCCATCGCCGATGAGAAGGTTAGGGTCGGGCGAAAAAGTCTCCCAACGGACTTTTGAGGGACGTTTGATGAAGAGTTTGCCTTTGCTCTCAGTGGTCTGTGAGGTGATCTTATTAAAATTTGTTTGGGCGAAGTCAGCGATAACAGTGCCGGAATTTCTATATTTGCTCTCGACTTCTTGGAGAAGTTTCGGGAGTTTTTTGGGCGGTTTTTCTGCAGCGTAGGCGTTGAGATAGGCGTGGGGCCCGTACACAAAATCGACAACCAAGCCGTTGAATAAAACGAAAGCAAGAATCAACGCTATGCTTTTACCGCATTTCGATTGAAACCATTTTTGAAACACCTGGCTCCTCCATTGTCACTCCGTAGAGAGTGTCATTGAGCTCCATGGTTTTCTTATTATGGGTGATGATAATGAACTGACTTTTGACCGACATCTCACGCAGAAGTGCGTTAAATTTTCCGATATTTGCGTCATCCAATGGAGCATCGACTTCGTCTAATACACAGAAAGGCGATGGCTTGACCATAAAAATCGCGAAAATTAACGAGACGGCGGTTAGGGCTTTTTCACCGCCTGAGAGTAGCGTAATATTCGCGACTTTCTTGCCGGGCGGTTGGGCTAAAATATCCACGCCTGCTTCAAGAATATCTGTCGAACCCTCTGGATAGACCAGCGAGAGTTTTGCTTGACCACCACCAAAGATAATTGGAAAAAGTCTTTCGAATCGTTCGGCGATGGTTTCAAACGCTTTCTTGAAACGTTCTTCGGACGTTTTATTGATATGCTCGATTGCGAGTTCCAAATTCTTAAGGGACTGTTCGAGATCTGATTTTTCCTTGCAAAGGTGATCGTAGCGTTTTTTGAGTTCTTCGTATTCCTCAATCGCCATGACGTTGACTTCGCCTAGGCGACGAATGCGTTCGCGCAATCGTTCCACTTCTTCACCTAATGCGATTTCTTCCTCGGGAGAGACTTCGTCTGATTCGGAGGAAATGGGAATAGTGGCTGGTGCGTTTTCTTGCTCATCCGTTTGTTCGTCGGAATCTTGTACCACCGCTTGTACAATCGGGGCATTCAGACAGCCTGGGCCGTATTTTTCTTCCAAATTCAGGGTGAGGTAAGAAAGCTCGCCGGCAATTTTTTCGATTTCCAGCGCGAGTTGAGTCACTTCCGTTGTTTTATCTTCACCACCCTTGTGGAGGGATTTGATCTGATCGAGCGACGTGTTGACTTTTGCGTTCAGCTGTTCCATTTCGTCCTTAATTAAGGACAAATTTTCGCGTGAAGACGCCAGACCCAAGGCTAATTCTTCAATTTTCTGACTTAAACTGGACTCGCCGCCCGAATATTCGGCCTGCTCGCGCGAAGCTCGATCAAAAATGCGGTGAATTTCGGCGAGGCGGCGTTTGCGGTCGATAAGTAGTGACCGAGTTCCTTCGAGTTCGCGCTTCAGTCCGCTTGCGCGCTCCCGCACAGACGCTTCTTTCACACGGACAGCATAAAAATCCGACTCTTGCTTTTGACGTACGGACTCTTTCTCTGCAAGGTTTTTCTCCGCACCTGAGATACTCTCTTCTAGGTCAGTGCGCGATGAGAGAAGAGCCTGTAATTTTTGTTCGGTTTCCTGTCGCTGTTCTTGTGCGGTTTCTACGGTAGTTGTTAAATCTTGAAAGTCCTCTTCCAACGAATCAAGATGATTCTGCGCTTCGCGATGCGCTCGTTCCGTCTGGTGGACGTCGCGATCTACAGCAGCGGCTTCCACTTCTACAGTCTGTAAATCTGCTTGGAGAGCCTGAAGACGGGCACGAGCAATATCTATTTCTTGTTTATGTTTCGTAACCTGGGACTCTAGCTCGTGGTGTTTCCGCTCGGCTTCTTCTGCTTGACCCTTCAGTTCTTCGATCAGCTTTTTTCGATGGAGAACGCCGACAGCGCCCGACGAATCAGAGCTTCCACCACGCACCATGCCCATTGGATCGAGCGCAATTCCATCTTTGCTGACAATGGCCCAATGGCCGATTTTAGAATATTCCGGACTGTCTAGAAATTTTGGAATCAGAGCGGAGGTCTCAACGACGCATACGCCCGTGATCCAGCGATCCAATGATTCGCGCGAAGCCTCTGAGATGATTTCCGATCGAATGTCACAGAAATCGCTCAGTGCACCCAAAACTTGAAAACCAAAATCCTCCAGGACCTTCTTCACATTTTCGAATGCGGTAAATTTGGCGGAAAAGGTTGCTGACGGTGAGAGATTGCGTTCAAATTCCTTCAGAACTTGAACCGAAATCCGGCCCCTTTTTTGACTGCGAACTTGCTCAATCAATGTGAGGCTGAGCTCTGGATCTTTTACGAAGAGATTCTCAATTCGTGATTCCATCCATGTTTCGATAATCGACTCAAAACCACTCTTCACTTTTAATAAATCTGTAAAAGCAAAAACGTCATTAGATTTTTGATTCGATTTCGCCCAATCCAATGCCGCCTTAGGCCCGTCTGCAAGACCTTCGTGCGATTGATCCAGCTCTTGAAAACTTTGAAGCTTCGATTTGAGCTGGGTCATGGACCGGAGAGACTGATCTTTTTCTTTGTCGAGAATACGAAGAGATTGTTCCTGTTTTTGAACTTGTTCCGACTGAGTCTGACGTTCGCTTTGCAGAGTGCGGCGCCGATTTTTCAGGTCATCCGATTGTGATTTAAACTGCTC
>JABDFB010000022.1 GCA_013286765.1 Deltaproteobacteria bacterium | reverse complement strand
AGTTTATTCGGGCTGGTAAAGCGTAAAATGAATCATAGTAGAAAACGGAAGACAGTACTTCATTTTGTTGGGATCGGTGGCATCGGGATGAGTGGGATCGCCGAGGTCTTTTTAAATCAAGGTTATCGAGTGACAGGTTCCGATGTTGTGGAAACCGAAACGACCAGAAGATTGACACAATTGGGTGTAAGAATTTTTTCCGAACATTCTGCCGGAAATGTTTCCGAAGCGGATGTGGTGGTGGTTTCGTCAGCAATTGGAAAGAAAAATCCTGAAATTCTAGAAGCGAAGAGACTACGAATTCCCGTTATCCCGCGAGCTGAAATGCTCGGGGAACTCATGCGTGGCAAAGTCGGCATTGCAGTGGCAGGATCCCATGGAAAAACAACGACGACATCTATGCTGGCAACGGTTTTTACCACCGCGGAGCTCGATCCGACTTTAGTGGTTGGTGGCAAAGTGGATTCTTTCGGCGGAAATGCAAAATTAGGACAGGGCCATTTTGTGATCGCTGAAGCGGACGAGAGCGATGGTTCTTTTTTACACTTACCGGCAACGTATGGAGTTGTGACCAATATTGACAATGACCACTTGGATCACTTCCAAGATCTTTCGGCAATCGAAGATGCGTTCGTTGATTTTGTGGGTAAGCTTCCGTTTTATGGACTAGCGGTCGTTTGTGGCGAAGACCCCGGTGTGAAACGATGTCTGGAGCGTTGGACAAAACCGTTTTTGACTTACGGATTCTCGGAAGACTGTGATTTATCAGTACGTGATATCGAGCTCAAAGGTTTGGGTTCTGAATTTAGCGTCTTTGCAAAGAATAGCGCAAAAAATAACGATACGAATAAATCAGAGTGCCTGGGTCGAGTCCGCATTCATGTTCCGGGAAAACACAATATCCTGAATGCACTCGCCACTATTGGGATTGCTCGTCGATTGGAAATTCCATTTGAAGTGATAGCCAAAGGCTTAGAGGAATTTAAGGGCGTCAAGCGGCGCTTCGAAATTCGATGGTTTGATGAGACTTCCCAAAGAGTTATTGTAGATGACTACGGTCATCACCCGACAGAGATTCAGGCTACACTTGCTGCGGCTAGGCAGTATTGGTCGGGCAGGATAATTTCCATTTTTCAGCCGCATCGCTATACTCGAACCCTACACTGTGGAGAGGGATTTGCATCCGCATTTCATATGAGCGATGTTATTTTTGTGACGGATATTTACGGAGCTGGAGAAGAACCCATTCCGGGCGTGAATTCAGAGTCTCTAGTTGAAAAAATAAAAACAGTTGCCAAACGTGGACAGCAGATCTTCTACACAGGTGATTTAGCTTTAACCCGGCAACTCTTAGAAGAGCATTTCATGGATGGAGATCTTGTTCTGTGTTTGGGGGCAGGTTCTATCACTAAACTTGCGGATGACCTAGCGGCGACACGAGTAAAACCCGTAGCTTTGACTTGTCAGACTTAGTCTCGGATTTAAGAGATAAATCTGGACAGCTCTAACCCGGTTCTAAACTATAGAAATATAAAAAAATGATAAGAGGCCCTCTGTGAAAATACTTGTTACTGGTGCAACAGGATTTGTTGGAAGAGCTCTTTGCAAAACCCTCATTGAGGGAGGCCATCACCTAGTAGTGGTAAGCAGAGATCCAAGCAGAGCAAAATGGCGAGCTCCCGCTCCACATACTGTGCTGGCTTGGGATTTTTCGGAGACACCGACATCCTCCAGATCTGAGGAAATTCGATCTCAGATCGGAGGGCTCGATGCAGTGATCCATTTGGCCGGTGAATCCTTATTTGGACATCGCTGGACCGATTCTTATAAAGAGAAGTTGAGACTCTCACGAGTTGAGAGCTCTAAGAGACTGATTTCATTGCTCGATTCATTGGCAACGCATCCAAAAGTTTTTATCACTGCTTCGGCTATTGGTTATTACGGAGACCGCGGGGAGGAAGTGTTGCGTGAGACTTCCCCGCCCGGAAAGGACTTTCTTGCCAAACTTTGTAAGGATTGGGAAGGGGCTCTGCTTCAGGCCTCACTGTCTGGAACAAGAAGAGTAGCCCTTCGATTTGGAATTGTTTTAGGAAAAAGTGGCGGAGCTCTTGATCGCATGCTCCCCATATTTTCATTTGGTCTAGGTGGTTCACTCGGTAGTGGAAAACAATGGATGAGTTGGATCCATATCGATGATCTCGTTTCTATCATTACAAGATGTTTAGGTGATGAGGCTCTTTCCGGCCCGATCAACTGCGTTGCTCCATACCCGGTCACCAACTCCGAATTCTCAACTACTTTTGCAAAAACCCTTCATAGGCCCACATTTCTTAAAATTCCCAAATTTATGTTAAAATTTGGCTTAGGAGAAGCCTCTCAAGCTCTGCTCTCCAGTCAGCGAGTTGCTCCGGCCAAGTTAATAGGCGAGAATTTTCGCTTCAAGTATCCGAATCTCAAGTCGGCGTTAGAGGCGATCCTGAGTAATTGAATTCGTCCTCTGCTGCTTTTTTTAAAAAATCATTCAATCTGAGGTCTATACCCCCAACCCATAAGCTCCAGTTTGAGCATTTCGCTCAAAAGTACCTTAGGGGGATGGAGTAATCACAATAACTTCTTCTTCTAACGTAATGTTGAGCTCCTGTTTGGCTCGGGTTTTTGCGAGGTCGATCAGTGCTCGTACATCACTAGCTTTTGCGCTCCCCAGATTGACAATGAAGTTGCAGTGTTTTTCAGAGAATTGGGCTTGGCCGATTTGAAAGCCTCTCAGTCCTAAGCGTTCGATGACCTGCCATGCATGGAGTCCTGTCTGGGATGGTTGGCCTTTTGGATTTTTAAAAACGCTACCACACGATGGCATATCGATCGGCTGTGTTTGCTTTCGCCTTGCGAGAATTTGAGCAATTTTTGTTTTCACTTGTTCGGGATCTGCTTTTTCGACTTCCCAGAGTGCAGACCAAATTAGGGCGCCTTCCGGTAAAAACAAATTTTTTCTATATGCGAACTGAAACTGATCCCTGTTGAACGTTTTTAATTCGTCGCCTACGCCATCGCCTATTATAAATACATCAGCTCTCTGAAGTCGCCCTTCGACTGCGCCTAAGTGAGTGCCTGCGTTCATGCGAATGGCACCGCCAACACTTCCTGGAACGCCCGTTAGAAATTCAAGACCATCCCAGCCTTCTTGCGAAGCTTTCCTAAGTAAGGTCGAAATGGGAACGCTGGCGCCGGTTGTGATGAGGAGTTTATGTTCTTTGGGAGAAGGCGAAGCCTGAATTTCGAGATTATAACGGTTGGTACGTATAATTAATCCGGGATAGCCTTCGTCTGGGAATAAGATATTTGACCCTAACCCCAAAATAAAAAATGGAATTCCAGTTTCACGAATACCGCGGTTGAGCCATTGAATGTCGGCTTGGCACTTTGGCACCGTGAAAACTGAAGCAGGACCCCCGATCCGATAGTAGGTGTGACGAAACAGAGGTTCATCGAAGCTAAGCGAACCCGAAAACGAGCTTTGATTTTCTTTAAACCAATCTTGAACTGCCATCCCAGCCTACTTCTTCAATAAAAACTCTTGATCCTTACAAGTCTTCCGCAGTGTAAGGAATTACTTTGATTTCTGCCACGGGAACTCCAGTGACTTTCGACAATGCATCTTTGAGCTGAGAAGCTGTCCCAAGGACCGTAATCGTCATCTGATCTGGTTTCAAAAATCGGTTCAACGCCCGATTGACGTCGCTCTTACTGACCTTATCTAATTGTTCAGCGTAGTCGCGGAAAAATCCGGCCGGCAAATCCAGGGTTTTCTCAACCAGAACATTTTCGACTCTCTTCTTGGGAGTGTTGAACATGAACTGTGCATTGTGAATCAGGCTCTTTTGTGCAAATTCAAACTGTGCGTCGGTAATCCCCAGATCCTTTGCATCTTTTAGCAACTTGAGAGTTAACTCAAGAGCTGCCGGTGAGTCCTTGGCCGCAGGAAATAGATTCGTATGCCACGATCGTGGATGGAGACCGAGACGGAACATACTATACGCACCATAGCTCCAGCCACGCTTAACCCTGATTTCAGACATTAGAATGCTGGAGAAGGAGCCACCCAAGGCGTGATTGCCTAAATACAGCGGAAAGTAATCAGAATCGGTAGGACTAATTCCGACTTGTCCGACATTAATCTGAGTCTGAGTTCGATCCGGCTTGTCGACCACTAACAGTCTTCTTTTATCCGGATTTTTTGGGTTCTGGAGGTCTGTGGAGAGAAGAAGGTGTTTTTTACTGTTGGGTTTCTCTGTAATTCCTTCTTGCCCAGCTTCCTGTCCAGCGGTTTGTCCGAGTTCTTTCCCGTGTTGGTCAGACCCAGTTCTTTCAGCCAATACAGACGCAATTTTGTTTACCCAGTTTGAAATCAGCTCATTGGATGCATCGCCGGTTCCAACAAACACTAGCAAACGATCAGACACAACTTGATTGTAGTGATCAACAATCTGTTTTCGGGTCAATGATCGCAAATTCTTATCTGTACCTAAAATCGGGTTGCCATAAGGGTGACCCTGAAAAAGAAATCGAGTGAACCACCGTGATGCTAAAGAACCATCGCTTCCAAGTAACTCTCTTAATGTAGAAATAAGTTCGCCCTTAAGCTTGGAAATTTCAGTTTCCGGGAAACTGGGCTCAGTTACCACTTCCGAAACGATGTTCAGAAAGGTCGGAAGGTGTTTTGATACGACCGCCCCCCTGAGGATAATCGATTCCAAACGGGTTTCTACCTCTAGTTTTGCACCAATTTGGTCCAAATCTAAATTCAGTTGTTCATTGCTTCGCTTCTTTGTACCTCGAAGTAGCATTTCACCCATAAAATTTGTGATCCCACTCTTACCTTTTGGGTCACTGACCGAACCTGTTTTTAGGGCGAGATTAATATAAACAAGAGGAAGTCTCGGGTCTCGTTCGAACGCAATTTCGATTGCTTCAGACCGCTGGGTCGAAGTGATCCCACAAAGAATTGTGATGAACCCAACTAACAGTTTGAACCTTTTTACTGAGCTTTTCATTTTTGGACCCCTGCAATAGTATTACGCGTGTTAGGGTTGAAATATTGTCGGGCGACGCGCTGAACGTCCTTTGCTGAAACAGCAATCATTTTAGTATGATGCTTGAGAGCGACCCTAAAATCATCCGCGACAGTTTCATAAGTTCCCAGAAACTGAGCTTTGAGATAGTTCGATTCAAGTCCTTGGTAGAAATCGAAATCGATCTTATTTTTTGCCCGTTCCAACTCATTCGGATCGACGAGTTTATCTCGAAGTCTCCCAATTTCTGTTAGGATAACTCCTTCGGCCACGACCGCCTTTTTTCCATCTTGGAGGTTACTGGAAATGAGGAATAGTGAAGGATCTCGATCATCTAAGCCATAAGTATCGACTGATGAAGATATTCCCTTTTCAACCAGCGCTTTATAAAGTCGACTGCTCTTCCCATTTCCCAGAATGCTTTGGAATACCAAAATAGCAGGGATGTCAGGGTGTTTAATATCTGGGATGTGATAGCCCAACAGAAGTTTTTGAACCTGAATATTCAGACTCAAAGTCTTCTTTCGTGCGCTCTTTTGCTGTGGTTCGGGATGTCCCTTTTTGTTTGCGAAGCGTTGTGCCTTGAGATGTCCATAGTGTTTGTTGATTGTAGAGATCACTTCTTTCGGAGTGACGTCGCCTACCACAACAATAGTAGCATGATTGGGGCTATAATAAGACCGGTAGAAAGCCTGAGCGTCTTGGCCTGACATTGAATTTAAATCTTGTTCGTATCCAATAACTGGCCAGCGATAGGCGTGTTCTTTGAATGCCAATTCAAATATATTTTGATACATCATCCCGTCCGGATTATTTTCATATCGGAATCGCCGCTCGTTCTGGACTACCTCGCGTTCCGTTCGGAAAGATTGGTCGTTTACCATTAAATTGACCATTCGTTCGGATTCCAGGCGCGCTATCATATCTAAATGTTCTTTTGGCAGTTCCTGAATGTAAGCCGTATAGTCTCGGTTGGTAAATGCATTCTCGCCTTCACTTCCCGAAGCCTCTAGAGTACGGAAGAATTCGCCATCTTTAAGATTTTTTGTTTCTTTGAACATCATGTGTTCAAAGAGATGGGCCAAGCCTGTTTTGCCTGGAACCTCATCCTTCGACCCAACGCGGTACCAAGTCTGATAGGCAAATGTCGGTGAAGTATGATCTTCGACGATCATGACTTTGAGACCATTCTTAAAAATATAGCGATAAACCGGAATCTGTTCGGTTAAGGCAAGGACTTCCTTTTTTGCGACCGACAACTCTGCAGTTGGAGTTGGTGTGGGTGGACTCTCTTTAGAACCTTCTTCAGTACTTCGGTTAGAAACGGGGGTACTCATACAACCCGAGAGCCAAAAAAGAGAAACTAGGCCCATAAACACAAAAGGTCTTAAATTTTGAAGCATAGTCCCTCATTCATCTCACAAGCACTTATCAACTGTCTAGAGAACCAAAAACATTTCTGGCGTGCAATGGACGTCAACGGATACAATAGTAAAGTGAGAAAATTCCTGGTTACTTCATTATTGGTTGCTTCCTTGGGAATCTTGGGATTCGGGATGGTGGGAGCAATGAAGTCTGAAGCATTCTTGGTTCGGAATATCGAAGTGAAATCGACTAAATCGCCGCCGGGACTCTTAATGGGTCAGTCCGATATTATTCATATGACAGCGATTCCCTTAGGAAGGGTTAGTCTATTTACATTGGACTTGAGAACGATTGAAAATCGGCTTTTGCAAAATGAGTGGATCCAGTCCGTTCGACTCGAGAAGAAATTTGCAAACACTCTTCTTATTTCTGTTACTTATCGAAATCCAATAGCTCTCATTCAAAAATCGAAAGGTGAATTGGCTTACGTTGATTCAGAAGGACAAATTTTCGGTTCTGCTGGATCTATCGGAGTTTCGGATCTGCCGCTTATTTCAGGAATCAATCTCGAAAATACTGATAGACTAAAAAAGGCCATTGAATTGGCAAAGCTTTGGGAAGATTCAAAACTGGGAAGTGTAGCTCTTGTTTCGACAATTCATTGGGACCCAGATAGAGGCTTTCGCATGCTAGTTTCTTATCCAAGAAAAAAAGGCCAATCTATATCAGCAGTGGAGTTGGACTCGCGTATTCGAACTTTTGTTGATATAGGACATGAAGTTGACGTGGGCCTGGAAACAAAACTTGTCCACATATCCGACGTTATTCACTATTTGAGCAGTAATTCCATTGCTGTGCGTCAAATATGGGCAGATGTAGGAAAAAAGATTGTTGTCAAAATGGTTCACGGTACATAAAGGGGAATTTAAAGAATTTTTAAGAGGCCTGCTGTGCTCGTGATAAGCGTGATAGTCAGCGAGTCCGGCCGGGAGAGGTTTCATGTCCAAGAAAGAATTTATAGTTGGATTAGATATAGGAACAACAAAAATTTGCTGTATAGTCGGCGAGCTCGTTGAATTCAATTCGCATCCAGTAATAGATATTGTTGGAATTGGGACTTCCCCATCTTTGGGATTGAGAAAAGGCGTTGTCATTAATATAGATGCAACCGTGGAGAGCATAACAAAAGCAGTAGAAGAAGCGGAATTAATGGCAGGGGCTGAAATATCAACTGTTTACACTGGGATTGCCGGTGGACATATTAAGTCTTTTAATTCCACAGGCATTGTAGCAGTCAAGGACAAAGAGATTACGGAGCAAGACGTTCAGAGAGTTATTGATGCTGCTAAAGCAGTAGCAATTCCGCTAGATCGCGAAACTATACACGTAATACCACAGGAATATCGGATTAACGATCAAGATGGGATCCGAGACCCCGTCGGTATGAGCGGAGTGCGGCTGGAAGCTAAAGTTCATATCGTCACAGGCGCCGTTTCATCTGCACAGAATATTGTAAAGTGTGCGAACAAAGCAGGTTTAAATGTTGCTGAAATTTGCCTCGAACCGATAGCCTCTAGCGAGGCCGTTCTCAGTCAAGACGAAAAGGAGCTTGGCATAATTCTCGTCGACATCGGCGGGGGTACCAGTGATCTGGCCATTTTTAAGAATGGTGCTATTGCCCATACCGGGGTCTTGGCCATCGGTGGAAATCATATTACTAATGATATAGCCGTAGGCCTTCGAACGCCCCAGCATGAGGCCGAAAAAATAAAAATTCGATCGGGTTGCGCCGTCGTTTCTTTGGTAAAACCCGATGAAGTCGTGGAAGTTCCCGGCGTCGGAGGCCGAAAAGCGCGAGTGGTTCCGCGGCGACTCCTAGCAGAGATTATTGAACCTCGTGTAGAAGAGATTTTTTCATTAATTCAACGAGAAGTAATGAAGTCCGGATTTCATGAAATGCTTTCCGGGGGCGTTGTCATTACGGGTGGTGCAGCTCTTCTAGAGGGCATGGTTGAGTCTGCTGAGATGATTTTTGAAATGCCAGTAAAACGAGGCTTGCCTCACGGTATCGGGGGATTGAAAGATGTAGTTAATTCACCTAAGTTTGCAACGGGTGTCGGACTCCTAAAGTATGGTGCGAGAAACTTTTCTAAACCACGATTTCCAATTCGCGAAAAAAACATTTACGATAAAGTAAAAGGTTCTATGCGAGCGTGGATTAAAGATTTATTCTAGTTATAATGTAATTAACGAGAAGGATATAAAATATGTTTGAAATAGATCAGTTGGCGACCCAAGGAGCAAAAATCAAAGTAGTAGGCGTAGGCGGCAGTGGATGCAATGCCGTGAATACGATGATCCGCACTGGATTGGATGGTGTCGAGTTCATTACTGCAAATACTGATAAACAAGCATTGGACGCTTCGCTTGCTCCCGTAAAATTGGCCATCGGACAAGAATTGACCAAAGGATTGGGCGCTGGAGCCAATCCGGAAGTTGGACGAAAGGCCGCGCTGGAAGACTACGCTCGAATCTCAGAGTTGCTAACTGGCGCTGACATGGTTTTCATTACGGCTGGCATGGGCGGTGGTACTGGAACCGGTGCTGCTCCCGTTTTTGCAAAGATTGCAAAAGAAGTTGGCGCACTTACTGTAGGTGTTGTTACAAAACCTTTCGTATTTGAAGGTAGAAAACGCATGAGGCACGCCGAACAAGGGATGCTGTGCCTGCGCGAGAGCGTGGATTCGCTTATTACGATTCCAAACCAGAGATTACTAGCTCTTTCTGGTCAGACACTTTCTGTTGTGGATGCGTTTAAGAAAGCAGACGAAGTTCTTTTGAATGCCGTCCAGGGTATTTCCGATCTGATTAATCACACAGGATTAATTAATAGTGACTTTGCTGATGTGAAGACCATTATGCAGAATAAAGGTCTTGCGCTAATGGGTATCGGTTACGGAGAAGGGGAGCATCGTGCTGTCGAAGCCGCAACTAACGCAATTTCCAGTCCGCTTCTGGAAGATATTTCGATCGAAGGTGCTACAGGCATTATCATCAATATCACCGGCGGCTCTAATCTGAAGATTCATGAGGTGAATGAAGCCACCACATTGATTATGGAAGCTGCTCATGAAGACGCTGAAATTATCTTCGGTACCGTAATTGACGAATCGATTAAGGAAATGGTGAAGGTGACCGTCATTGCTACAGGACTTGGCGGACCACATCTTTCGACGGTAGTGTCCGCGCATCAGCACCAGAATGTGTCTGAGGCAGTGAGAGATGCACATATGCCTCCTCCTCCTCCAGTTCGAAATGGTGGATCTATTACACTGAATACTGGTACCCTGAATACCGGCGCTCCCAATAATGGAGCTCAGTTGCAAGCTCAGGCGCAGCCAAATGGAAATGCAGCAGTTCAACCTCCTTCTGCGCCGAATCCTAGTACATACCAAGGTGCCCATCATGCATCGCAGCATGCTGTGCATCATGCGACACACCATGCGACACACCATGCATCGGTCGCGAATTCAAATGTGAATGCGTCGGCATCGAAAGCTTTTGCTCCAGGTACTCCCATGAGCGGACCTGCTGATTCCACTTTTATGGATGAGCATAGTATTCCACCTGCAGCACCTTCCATGGCAACGGCAGCTCTGGGTGGAGAGGCCGCAGAGTTGGCACGTGCTCGCGCAATAGCTCAGAGATTGGGTATCACCAATTTAACTGACGACGAATATGATATTCCAACTTATATTCGAAGGCAGCAAGAGCGCGAGGTTTAAGATCTAACTACGCGTCAGTCTGGCATTAATCTTTTGAGTTAGTCTGCGCGTACAAACTGAACTTCATATTTTTCAAGTTGGGTATCTACCGAAACTTCGATATGGCGTCAACTCCGAGGAGCTTGACCTCTTATTGTTGCCCTAATATTAAGAGATAAAGGACCAAACTCCGTGGTAGGGCTATTGGATAACTTAAGTTAGACTTCAGATTTTAGAATGCAAATATTCATCATGATGTAGATTTACAATGCAAATTTACATCATGATGGATATTTGCATTGCGCTAACAGCTCAGATAGAGTAAGAAAATAGAATGTCCAAATTGAAGCGTCTCTTGAAGGCTCCAAAAAACAAGTCATTCTTTTTATTTGGTGCGCGTGGTGTCGGTAAGAGCACTTGGATTGGGGAATCGATCGAGGCTTCGGTTAAGGTCAATCTTCTGCAATCTAGATCCTACCTCGAATTGGCCAAGGATCCCGGGCTAATTGAAAGCAAAGTAGCTCATTTGAAACCAGGAGATTGGGTAGTCATCGATGAAATTCAAAAGATTCCAGATCTATTGACCGAGGTTCATCGGTTGATAGAAGACAATAAGCTTCTATTTGCTATGACCGGTTCCTCAGCTAGAAAATTGAAAAAGGGAGGAGCCGATCTTTTAGCTGGACGGGCTTTGCGAAAGACAATGGAACCCTTTTCCTTTGCAGAACTTGAGAAAAAATTTGATCTCCAAAAAATACTGAAGTGGGGGAGTTTGCCACTAGTCTATTTAGATCCAGAAAATGCAGTTGAGACTCTGGACGTCTATGTACAGACGTATATTCGGGAAGAAATCAAGGAAGAGGGTCTAGTAAGAAAATTGGAACCCTTTATTCGTTTTCTTGATATTGCGAGCATATTGAATGGTCAGCAAATCAATGGTGAGGCGATTGCTAGAGATGCAAAAGTAGCCCGAAGTTCAATCGATGGATACTTTTCCATTCTTGAGGACACATTGGTCGGATTTCGTCTTCCCGCCTATCAGCCCCGCGCAAAAGTTCGCGAGGCTTCCCATCCTAAATTTTATTGGTTTGATTCTGGAGTTGCTCGTGCATGCGCGAATCTACTGACTCGAGAACCTGATTCGAACTGGATGGGTGCCGCTCTGGAGACCTATTTATTTCACGAGCTCAGGGTCTACAACCATATTCACCAGCGACTACGGCCTCTGTACTACTATAGTGTGCCAAGTGGCTTAGAAGTAGATTTTATCATTGAGCTAGAGCACGGCACTCGATCAAAAAAAGCTGAAGTGATTCTCATCGAATTAAAGTTGTCTAAGAAATGGGATCGCAATTGGAATAAAGCCATGCTTTCACTAAAAGAATCAGGTGGCGTTACTGTGGCAAAGATGTTCGGAGTCTATTGTGGCCATGAGCGACTAACCTTTGATGAAATCCAGGTTTTGCCCATAGAGGTGTTCTTATCTGAACTTTATGAGAACAAGATTTTTTAGTTTCCATTTTGTTCTCCGCTGGCTATTTATCTGATGTCTTGCTCTCGTAACCCCGCGCTCCTTGTTGATTATAGTGAATTATCCCTATCGGAATAATTGAATATGCGTTGGACGAAGCTTCACGAGAGCACCTATCGCAAATCCAACACCTGACGAAATTAAAAGTTCTCGATATCAGAGGAACAAAAATCACAGGTAAGGATAGAGATCTCATTCCTACAGGACTGCATATACTCTATGTTGATGAGAATCAGTTCTCCGAGGAAGATCGAATAGAATTGCTTGGGCGTTGTCCTGATCTGATAATCTTCGATAATCAAAAATAACTACCAAAATCCGTGGGAGCATTCTGAAAACTCAGAGTGCTCCCATAATCATTTTTACGCGTTACTAATGCCTACTGTAAGTCCGCCGTCAATTTGAATACACTGTCCCGTTACGTAAGAAGCCTGATCGCTGACCAAGAATGCGATCAAGTTAGCGATATCGGTCGGTTGGCCAATCCGCTTCAGCGGAATTCTATTGATGAATTTTTCTTTCACTTCAGCGGGAATTTGTTGTGTCAATACAGAATCAATTAACCCGGGCGCGATGCAGTTCACGTTTATATTATATTTAGATAATTCAAGTGCTAGAGTTCGTGTCATCCCGACAACGCCTGCTTTGGAAGCGGAGTAATTGGTTTGGCCGACGTTCCCGAGCCAGGCAACAGATGCTAAATTGACGATGCGGCCAGATTTTTGTTCCATCATGACTCTGGCGCAGGCTTGGCTCATATTAAATGGGCCTTTGAGATTAATGCGAATAACGTCATCCCATTTTTCTTCGGTCATTTTGTGTAACATGGCATCCCGAGTGATGCCGGCGTTATTGACAAGAATGTCGATTCTGCCAAACTGGGCTTTTACTTCTTCGATCAAGGTGTTTGCGCTTTTGTACTGTGAAATATCGTGACTGCTCAAAAAAACTTTTCGCCCCAGCTTTTCGATTTCTTTCCCGGTTGCTTTGGCGTTTTCTGAATCAATGTCATTTACGACAATGTTTGCGCCGTCTCGCGCTAGCCGCAATGCTGTTGTAGCTCCGAGCCCGCGACCCGATCCGGTGACAATGGCTACTTGGTTTAACAAGGGGCTATGGGATTGGGCGTTTGTTTGCTCGAGCATAGTTGTTTCTCCTGTAACATCTTTTATTTTTTTTAACGTTTGGCTTTCACACTAGGCGGTCATTAAGTTTAGCCGTTCTGTGCTGGAAAGCAATAGTTCTCAAGAAAAAAATAAAAATGCCGCATCGAATTGCAAAATAGCCGGCGCACTATAAACTATCTCAACAGAGATCAAAACTTCGTTTCTAACATATTTTTGCTAAACAAAAAGGGGGAAGTGAAAAAATGTTGAGTCCAAGGAGGGCATTACTCATAGTTTTGTTGGCGATGGCATTGGGCACCGCTGCATTTGGTGCTGAATACAAGCCGGGTGAAGTGATTGTGAAATATAAAGATAGCTTTCGGCCGCGCGCTAGTATGGATGCACTTTATCAATCTGTCGGTGCAGAACCGATTCTGCGCTATCAAGGAATGATGCAGGGTTTCGAGCTGCTTTCAGTTCAGTCGGATGCTGATATTCATGATGTGATCAAACAGCTGCAGAAGGACAGTGCAGTAGCGTATGCACAACCGAATTACATTGTGCATATTTTTCCGGTTGCAGAGCAATTGAGCAGACATGGCTATACACAATATGAAAATAAAAAACAGCCGTCGTTTTGTCTGATTCCAGGCGCTAAGCTCTTGCCAGGATGTGAGCTCTCACAAGGTTCGGCGCAATTTAATTCCGGGGAATTTAGTGACGACAGGCCCGTCTTAAAAGATAGGCCGACTGAGCCCAAAGCTGCTCCCGATCCGGACATGTCCAAACTCTACGGTATGAAGAAAATTGGTGCGCCGGAAGCTTGGAATATTCACAAAGGAGATAGCAATTTTCTAGTTGCAGATGTCGATACAGGAATCGACTACAATCATGAGGATCTTTCCTACAACGTTTGGAGAAACCCAAATCCAGGCGATAAACACGACATCGTTGGTTATGATTTCGTCCATGACGATGGTCTGCCCTATGATGACCAAGGTCACGGAACTCACACGGCGGGGACTATCGGTGCAGTTGGTGAGAATGGCATAGGAGTTTCAGGAGTGTCGCAGCGAGTTTCGGTCATGGCTGTTAAGTTTCTGGATAGCAATGGTGGAGGAACCACTTCAGATGGTATCCGATCCATCGACTATGCCGTTACTCATGGAGCAAAGATTATCAATGCTAGTTGGGGCGGTCAGGCCGATAATGATAATAACGCTCTAAAAGAGGCTATCGCCCGCGCTGAATCGCATGATGTTCTGTTCGTTGCTGCTGCAGGAAACGATACTGCTGACAACGATGGGTCAGAAGCGAGCTATCCAGCTGCATTTGATAGCCCGAACCTGATTGCTGTTGCTGCAACAGATAGTCGAGATAAAATGGCGAGTTTTTCTAACTATGGAAAAAAGACTGTGCATGTGGCAGCTCCCGGAGTACAGATTCTTAGTACTGAACCAAACAACAGTTATGTAAAACTCAGTGGAACATCGATGGCTTGTCCCCATGTTGTAGGAGCAGCAGCGCTTCTTTGGTCAAAAAACCCAAGCTGGGATTACAAGAAGGTCAAACAAGTCATAATGGATACAGTTGATCTTCTGCCTTCTTTGGCTGGAAAGACAATCACGGGTGGACGAATCAATGTCGAAAAAATGTTGAACTCGAACTAACGTTTGGTTACTAAACTAGCGTTTGGGTATTAGTATTTAAGACACGGCTCTGTCTCTCAAGGCAGGGTCGTGTCTTTTACGGAAATCCAGCGGCCAGCGCCGATCTATTATCTTTTTTTAAAAATCATTCAATCTGAGGCTCATAGCCCCACCCCATAGGCTCCAATTTGAACGTGTTGATCAAAAAGTACCTATTAGTAAGTTACAGGAAACCGAACCAGCGGTCGGTGGGTAGCACTTTCACTATTAATGCTCAATTCTCTTCTTTCCTGATCTTCTTTACAGCTCAAACACATCGTTGCAGTGGGACGAGCTTCCAGACGGCGAATTTCAATATCCTCTCCACATTCTTGGCATTCACCAAAAATTCCCGCCTCAATTCGTCTTAGAGCATCTTTAATTTTTTTTATGTAAAGAGTTTCGCGATTCTTTAGTCGCATCAACATGGACTGTTCTAAATCGGAGGCCGCTTGGTCAATCTCGTCATAACGATCATCTGGTGAAACGCTCAGGTCTTCGCGAATGATTTTCGTATTAAAGGCAATTGCTTCAAGCTGCATCTCAAATAGCCGCTTGAACTTTTGCATGACTTGTTTCTTCACAGTGAGGTTCCCCCTTTGAGGTCGTTGATGATTGACTGGCAAATCGACTGGAGTGTTTCCATCACTCCTTCCCCACGATTTGCCACGGCTTCGTAATAGGGACGTCGCATCGGATTAAACGCAGTTTCAAGTTCCTGGACCGAAACGGCACCTTGCATGTCCCTTTTGTTGTACTGAAAAACAAGAGGTATTCGATTGAGGTCGTACCCCTGTTTTTCCAAACTTTTTGCTAACGATTCAAAACTCTCAATATTCGATTCCATTCTTTCGGCGAGGCTATCAGCGACGAAGACAATTCCATCGACGCCTTTCAAAATAAATTGTCGTGAGATTTCATAAAATGTTTGCCCTGGAATCGTATAGAGATGGAATCGCGTTTTGTAACCACGAATATCGCCTACGGATAACGGCAAAAAATCAAAGAAGAGAGTTCGCTCATTTTCAGTACTGAGCGTGATCAGTTTTCCTCTCTGATCATGCTGTGTTTGTTCGTAAACGTACTGAATGTTCGTTGTTTTTCCACTAAATCCGGGGCCGTAATATATTATTTTGCAGTTGATTTCTTTAGAAGCATAATTGATGAAGCTCACTTATTAAATCTCCACACGGTTCTCAATGGCTTTTCCAATGGTTTGTCTATCGGTGTATTCTAGTGTGCCACCAACCGGTAGTCCATGGGCAAGCTTCGTGAGCCTAATACCAAAAGGTTTCACGAGTCGAGATAAATATAAAGCCGTCGCTTCGCCTTCTACGCTGGGATTAGTCGCTAGTATCAATTCTCGAATACTCTTTGAAGTCTCAGCCAGTCGGCCTAGTAATTCTCGAATTTTTAAGTCATCCGGTCCGATGCCATCCAAAGGAGATAAAAAACCATGAAGTACATGATACGTGCCGCGATACGTTCCAGACTGTTCGATAGAAAGAACATCGGCCGGCCTTTCCACAACACAAACTAAGGATTGATCACGGTTTGGATTCAAACAAATTCTACATGGATTAATATCCGTAAACGTATAGCAGCGATCGCAAAGGATAATTTTCTTTTTTGCGTTCAGAATCGCATCAGCCAAAGTTGCGGCATAGGTTTCATCTTGTTTTAAAATAAAATAGGATAGGCGTGTCGCAGTCTTTTCACCGATTCCTGGTAGTTTCGAGAGTTCAAAGATTAACTTAGAAACCGGATCATGTTGTGAGGTTTGCATGGCCATCCTCCCGAATATCAATTGGACCTAGGTCTCCTCCAAAAAGAGATTTAGCTTCCACAATGATGGGGTGAGTCTGAGCCCTTTCCTTAGCTAAGTCGATTCGCTCTTGTTGTAGTTTTTGTTTTTTTACGGCGATGCTTTCTCCGGTTTCACATAAGTCCACATGCATACGGACAAAGTTTCCAAAATATTCCTTTGAAAGCGCATTAAGCTGTTCTTGATAAGCCTTAGACTGAAGCTGCTCACGAAAATAGGCATCCTGTGGGGCAAAATAAACTTTTAAAACCGAACCATCCCCGGCAGCAGCGCCAGTTTTACTATCATTCGGCAGTGTCACGCTGCTGGCATGCTCCAAAATGGACGCAAGTAGGGGACGCGTTTTTCTAACAGAGTTGATAAACTGTTCCCAATTGACGGGGTTTCCTATAACGGATTTAGGACTCGAACTTGCAATCGTACTCCGAATTGGCCCTGCGTTTGGGCTCGGATTGGAGTTTGCGCTCGAACCTGAGCTTGGACTCGGACTTATGTTTGCACTCGGACTTGTGTTTGAGTTCAAACTTGCGTTAGGGCTCAGACTGGGGGTGCTAATAGTACTTTTAGACGGGCTGCTGCTGCTAACGACAGAATCGGTATTTGAAAAACCGACGTAAAATAAAGCTTCCGCACTCGAACACTTCATTAATAAAATATCTAAAACAATTTTAGGCTGGGGCGATTTCGCAATGAGTTCTAAACCATGATGCAGGACTTGAAAGATCATTTCCAATTCTTCAATCGGACGCATGTCTTTAAGGGTTTGGAGCTCTTGCCATTCTTCTTCGGTAATCTCTATTCCAGAAGACGTTTGATATCCAATTTTCGCAAGTAAAACGGAATGGAGAAACTCAATCAAATTTCTAGTGAGGACACGAAGATCCTGACCACAATCATAAGCTTCCTCGACGACCTTCAAAGCATCTAGCGGCTGGCGTTGAAAAATGGCCTTCAATATATCGATCAGATTTCGGCTCTCGATTAGGCCGATTCCTTCTCTGACGGCTTGAAGCGTAATAGTACTTCCCGAATAAGCGATCATCTGATCTAAAATGGAGAGTGCATCACGCATACTCCCTTCAGCTGCACGTGCGATCAATGTCAGTGCGCTCGGTTCTGTTTGAATTTTTTCAGCAACGACAATCTGTTTGAGTCGCTCTTGAATCTGGTGAATCGTGACTCTTCGATAATCAAAACGTTGGCATCGCGATAAAATTGTGGCCGGAATTTTATGGGGCTCGGTTGTGGCAAAAATAAAAATCACATGGGCTGGCGGTTCTTCCAGAGTTTTTAACAAAGCATTGAAGGCCGCCGTCGAAAGCATATGCACTTCATCAATAATATAAATTTTTCGAGAACCCATTGACGGCATATAAACGGCGCTTTCTCGAATTTCTCTTACTGCTTCGACACCATTATTAGAGGCACCGTCAATTTCAATCACGTCAACGCTATTGCCGGCTGCGATTTCTTTGCAACTGGAGCATTGATCACAGGAATAAAGAAGTCCGCCTGGAGAATTTTGCGTGTCATTATAATTCTTTGGGTAATTCTCTGGACCTTTCTCCTGGCCCTCCTGCACTTCTCGGGTCTTTTCACATCGAATGACTTTGGCAAAAATTCGAGCAATCGACGTTTTGCCGACACCTCGAGAACCGGTAAATAAATAAGCTTGATGAATTCGATTTTGGCGGATCGCATTGGTCAAAGTGCGAACGATATGTCCTTGTCCAATAATGTCTGAAAACTGCGCTGGACGCCATTTTCTAGCAAGTATTACATATGACGACACTTCGTTGCTCCTTGAGATGGATAGCTTCTACTACCCTGTTTAATGTTGACAAACAAGCTAAAATCAAAGCTTTTTGTGTACTCGCGGCAGCAATATATATTATATAGAATATCACCGAGCTGCAACGGTGGATTGCAGCTACCCGCTAATCCTGCTGCACAGATGCTCGAGCTGCCACCAGTGGGAAGTCGGGCTGCCACTAGCAAGCTGTACTTTTCTCAGGGGTGATAACATAAACCGATTGAATTTCCATCAAACGAGTGCCAAACTTAAATCCGGTCGTAAAGATGAGGAACCTGTTTTGAACCATTTCCATTTCCCGGTAAGCCTAGGGACCATTTTAGTTAGTTGGAACGCTCAAGGTCTGCTAGATCGGATCGAATGGTCTGAAGGAAGATTGGCAATATACTGCCCAGTGAAACTTCCGCAACCCATCTCAGAGCTCATCGATCAAATTCGCGGATTCTTCTATCAGGGTGAGCCATTGGCGGTAGTACCTTGGGATCTGATCGACCAAAGTGATTGGAGTGATTTCCAAAAAGAAGTGTATCGAACCATTGCCAAGATTCCACATGGAGAAACGAGAACGTACGGTTGGGTCGCTCGCAGGCTCAACAATTCCGCTGCCTCGCGTGCAGTGGGCCAAGCGCTGAAACGAAATCCCCTCCCAATTCTCATTCCGTGTCACCGAATTTTGTCAGACAATCATTCTATTGGTGGTTTTATGGGAATTAAAGACCCTTCGCAGCCGGAGCTCCAACTCAAACGGAAACTTCTTGAATTAGAAGAGCGATACCAAAGCCCTGTGTTTTCATTTCTTACTCAGGATGCTAGGCTCGTTCACTCGTGTTGGTAAAGGATGTCAGCTCAAGTTAAATCAAAATTTATTTTATTTTCCGGGCTATCCATTTTGATTCCGATTTTAATAGTTGGAATCTATCGAGCCTTCTCGCGCAATGGCAATGACTTTAGCGTTTTTTACCAAGCATGGCAATTAGTTGTTCAAGGTCGAGGGACCGAGATTTATGCTGTAAGCCCGGATCGATTCCTATACTGTCCTGGGTTTGCTTGGCTCTTTGCTTTTCTTGGCGCTATTCCTAGAAATTACTCGCTCGCCTTATGGTGTTTGGCAAAAGTCGCCATCATTTTTTTTATCATTATAAAACTGAGCAAACAGTTTCTTCAGAAAGATAGCTTTTTAGCTTACGGATTGAGTGTCTGGGGCGTTATTCTTATTGCTCGGCCGCTTCTCATTGACTTTGAATATGGTCAAGTCAATTTAATAATTCTTGGAGTCTGTTTGTGGGCCCTATTGGGTCGCTTTGAAAGTGGGTCTTCCATTTGGGCTGGGTTACGCTGGGCTGGGTTATCGTTTGCTGCAGTGGCAAAGCTATTCCCTATACCATTATTAATTATTCCCTGGGTCATGACTTCAAATATTTCGACAAAGAAACTTCGGATTGAGAAGCTTGGCATTCTGCTTGGCGCTTTTATCGCACTGGCTTTGCCAGTAGCAAGCGTTGGCTTTCAGGGGAGTCTGAATCTATTGAATAGCTGGAAAAACGCGGTATTAGCAAGAGGACTTCCTCTAGAGTCGCACAATCAAAGTTTTCCGGCTCTGCTTTATCACTTTCTCAGTGGTAGTCCAACCCACGTATTGTCTGTTGGAAGTGCGCCGGTACTGCTCGGCTATCAAGTCTTGTCCGAACAAACCATTCAGTTTCTAACATTATTTTGGTTCTGTTTTACTTTTGGAATTCTGCTTGGATGGATTGTGAGTGGAGCCAGTCGGATATCAAGTGCCACCTCCACATTGGTTTGGGCAGCTATTACCATTGCTCTTATTATTATTCCCTCTCATCTCGTTTGGAAGCCCTACTTTGTGATTAGTATGCCGCTGGCAATACTACTTCTTCATTTTGTTTTCGCTAAACAAAGATCGAAGATCGAATATTTATTGCTGATCTTCTTTGCTCTTATGATCAATTTTACAGGTTTCGATTTTGTCGGCAAAACCTGGGGAATGTATTTAGAATCGGCGTCACTCTTTCTATTGATCCATCTTTTGCTGATTTTTTCGACGTATTACTACAGCCGTCAAGACGACGCTACTTCCTAGATCTAGTGTGCAGATTTTCTTTCACGAGGCTGGAGACCTATCTTTTAGGGATGCTGTTCCCTGTCCGAATCCGATGATTTCGAAGAGGGATCGCGTCTTCCTCCGGCATTTGCGGCAGGATTATTTTCAGAGCCCGTTCCATTTCCATTATTTAGATGGTTCTTATTGTAAAAATCGCGCCAACTCTTTCCTTCTCTGGCTCGCGGGTCTAACTGATACTTTGCCACTGCGCGATTGTGCTCTTCAATCGTTCTTGAAAACTGATGGGTTCCATTGTTATGAGAAACGAAAAAGAAGTAGGGGCTCTCTATCGGATAGAGCGCTGCCTGAATCGCTTCTTTTCCTGGATTACCAATCGGGCCGATCGGCAGACCTCTTATGTAATAAGTATTGTATTCATTTTTTTCAGATAGATCCGATTTGTGAATCTTTCCTTCATAACGCTTCCACATTCCATAAATGGTAGTAGGATCGCTTTGAAGTTTGATTCTCTTCTTGAGCCGATTGTGAAAGACAGAGCTGATTACCTTTCTCTCCTCTGGGGCTCCCGTTTCCTTTTCTATCATCGAAGCCAAAGTGATGACTTCATGGCGCGAAAGTTTGAGTTCGTGTGCTCTATCGTCTTGTTCCTTGCTCCAATAGTCAAAGAAATGCCTCACCATGCGTTTAACCATTTCTTCGACGGGTGTGGAGTGGTTAAAGAAATAGGTATCAGGAAAAAGATAGCCTTCGAGGTTTCGAGGGGTAAATTCTCTAAAGACTCCCAGAGATCTAATAAAATCTATGTTCTTACATAGAGCCACAAACTGCTCTTTCTTGGCGAGCCCCTTTACTTGAAGGTCATCTGCGACTTCATACATATTTTCGCCTTCACGAATCGTAATCGGATAAAGGACGCTAATTCCCGAGCTTAGAGTCCGGAAGATCTCTAACGGAGTCATATTAGGTGAGACCTGGTACTCTCCGGCTTTAATTGATTTCCATTTCCGAGTCAGCCTTCCAAGCCAAATCATGGTCCTACCGTCAGAAACTATATTTTCTGAGACGAGCATGCGAGTCAGGTCGTTCGGATTTTCGCCCTTGTTAACCAATATAATTACAGATTTGGTCGACTGAGAATCATTAGGACTAAAGGCAAAAGTGAGCAGTTTGCCTATGGGGAGAGTGATAAGCCCAAGAAACGCCAGAAAAAAAAGGTGAACTTTGTAGGAAGGCACCTTATTGCTAAGTTGCATAATTTCTATTTTAGGCTAAAAGGAGAGAGTCTACAAATTTAATGGCAAAAGATCATTTTTCTTTACTCTTGTGAGGGAGTTTGTTAGGCCGAGTAACTAGTGGCAGGTTCTGCCAGCAATTAAGTCAAATTTTTGCGCCTTCGGACATGAGTAAAGATAGAGTATGTGTAAAGTCGAACGGTTGTGGCGCTAACGATGCGGTGTTAACATCCCATAAAAAATCATGAATCGGCAATGAATGATTGGGGTGTCTGGTGACTGCAATTAAGACTAATAATTGAGGAAATGGAATGCATCTTAGAGAATTGAAAGAGAAGCGAATCGGCGATCTAGTCGAAATGGGCAAGGAACTTGGCATTGAAAATGCCGGGGGTATGAGAAAGCAGGACCTGATTTTTGCGGTTCTGCAAAAGAAAGCAGAAAAAGACGAACATATTTACGCCGACGGCGTTCTAGAATGCCTTCCCGATGGCTTCGGTTTTTTGCGGGCGCCTGATTACAACTATCTTCCGGGTCCTGATGATGTCTATGTTTCTCCGTCACAGATTAGAAGATTCGGTCTTCGTACTGGCGATACCGTCAGTGGTTCAGTAAGAGCCCCTAAAGAAGGTGAGCGCTATTTTGCTCTGCTTAAGGTGGAACAGGTTAATTTCCAGACTCCGGAAATGAATTCAGAAAAAGTTCTTTTTGATAATCTCACCCCCTTGTACCCAAACAAGAAGGTAGGCCTCGAGTACCAGCCCAATAACTACAGCACCCGAATCATTGATATGATTGTGCCGCTAGGGAAGGGACAGCGTTGTTTAATCGTTGCGCCGCCTCGCGCTGGAAAAACAGTACTATTGCAAGATATAGCGAATGCGATTACTACCAACCATCCTGAAATTAAATTGATCGTTCTTTTGATCGACGAAAGACCTGAAGAAGTGACGGATATGCAGCGTTCAGTTAAAGGTGAGGTTGTTAGCTCGACCTTTGATGAACAGGCTTCACGTCACGTGCAGGTGGCTGAGATGGTCATTGAAAAGGCAAAGCGTTTAGTCGAGAACAAGTTTGATGTAGTGATTCTATTAGACTCCATTACTCGATTGGCAAGAGCGTATAACTCTGTGGTGCCGCCATCTGGCAAGATCCTATCGGGTGGTGTAGATTCCAACGCATTGCATAAGCCAAAGCGCTTTTTTGGCGCTGCGCGAAATATCGAAGAAGGCGGATCGCTTACCATCGTTGCAACTGCTTTGATTGACACCGGCTCCAGAATGGACGAAGTGATCTTTGAAGAGTTTAAAGGAACTGGCAATTCAGAAATCCATCTCGACCGTAAGTTGATGGAGAAGAGAGTCTTCCCGTGCTTGGACATCAATAAGTCCGCCACCCGAAAAGAAGAGCTCTTATTGCCAAAAGATATGCTAAACCGGCTCTGGATTTTAAGGAAGGTCCTGCATCCAATGAATACAGTTGATGCGATGGAATTCCTGCTAGATAAGGTCTCGCATACTAAGACTAACGAGGACTTTGTGAAAGGCATGAGTAGTTAACCCCCCGAAATGTCTTTTTGGCTTGATACATCGTCAGTTTTTGCTCAAAAATCCTCATGTACTTAGGTGTACACTCCGGTTTTTTCGCAAAAACTTCCTCGTCTGAAGCCAAAAATCCTATTTCGGGCTACCAATGTCTTTTTGGCTTGATACTTTATTATAGGATTGTTAGGAAGATCGTTTATGAAACAAGGAATTCATCCCCACTATGTAGAAACCACTGTAACGTGTGCCTGTGGTAACGTTATAGAAACGCGTGCGACTAGGGAAAACATAAAAATCGAAATATGTTCAAACTGCCACCCTTTCTTTACTGGCAAGCATAAGTTGCTGGATACGGAAGGGCGAGTAGAGAGATTCCTGAACAAGTATAAGAAAAAATAGGTTTTTCTCTTGAGCCGGTATACCAGTATTGGTGGCCAAGCAGTGATGGAGGGGGTCATGATGCGATCTCCCCATTTTGTCACTATTGCTGTTCGGAAACCCAACGAAGCTATCGTTTTGAGGAATCAGTCCTACGAGAGCTGGGGTCACCGCTATCCTGTTTTTAAGAGGCCTATATTAAGAGGGATCTGTTCTCTCGTTGAATCGATGTTTCAAGGGATTGATGCTCTTAGCTATTCTGCACAAGTGCTGGCAGGTGGAGAAGATTCAAATCAGAAACTTTCAAACTGGTCGATTGCTGTTTCCATCCTAGTTGCTTTTGCTATGGGTATGGGGCTTTTCGTGGCCTTGCCTCACTTCTTGACGGCTGTCCTGACTTCCGGGCAGTATCTGAATTTGACGGCAGAGAGTCCGATCTTTCACCTGATTGATGGATTTTTGAAGATTGCCATTTTGTTGGTTTACGTTTCGGCGATCTCTCTCATGAAAGACATTCGCCGGGTATTTCAATATCATGGCGCGGAGCATAAATCGATCTACACGTTTGAAGCAGGCCAAGAGCTGACCGTAGAGAATGCCCGAAAATTTACTACGTTACATCCCCGATGCGGGACCAGTTTTCTTCTCTTTCTGGTACTCATCAGTATTGCGGTCTTTAGTATCGTTTTTCCCTTGTTTCAGTTGACTCATCTCTCTTCAAATCCGATTCTGAACCATCTTTGCATGGTTTTGCTGAAAATTCTTCTTATGTTCCCAGTGGCTGGGCTGGCTTATGAGTTCATCAAATTTTGTGCTTTTCGGATGCAAAGTAGACTCTTTCGAATTTTGATCTGGCCGGGACTAATTCTTCAGAAATTAACTACTCGGGAACCAACGGATGATCAATTGGAAGTCGCTCTAGCCTCCCTCAAATACGTTATTCATATGGAAGAGAGTCAAGGCCGCAAGTCCCCAAGCTTCAAGGAAGAACTCGAGATAGCGAGTCTCCAGGAATTGGGAGAAATCAAATCCAGAGTCGGTCAGTTTCTAGAAGCCTAACGAAACGTGAGTTCTAAAAATGAGTATGTTCAATAAACTAGAATCTGTGGAAGCTCGCTTTAGAGAAATCGAAAGTCGTCTGTCTGATCCTGAAATCGCAAATCGTCCTGACGAATTTCGAAGACTTTCGCAGGAACATGCCGGGCTGCAGGACATAGTAACGGAATATCAAAATTACAAGACGTTAGACGCTGAAATCCATTCCAATAGAGAACTGCTGAAAGAGAAAGATTCTGAGTTGGTTTCGATGGCGAGAGATGAGCTCAAACGAATCGAACCCCTGCTCGAAATTTCTAAGAATCAATTGCAAATTCTTCTACTACCTAAAGATCCCAATGACGAGAAAGATGTGCTGTTTGAGATCAGAGCGGGTGCCGGAGGAGAGGAAGCAGCACTTTTTGTAAGTGAACTCTTTAGGCTTTACCAGCGATTTGCGGAGCGACAGAGTTGGCGGATGGAAATCTTATCGGCAAATCCCACGGGCCTGGGGGGGTTTAAGGAAATCATCGCTGAAATTCATGGCAATCGGGTGTTTAGTCGACTGAAGTGGGAAGGTGGTGTTCACCGAGTGCAGCGAGTTCCTCTAACTGAAGCTCAAGGGCGAATTCATACTTCTACGGTGACAGTGGCAGTTCTACCGGAAGCGGAAGAAGTGGACGTGACGATTAACCCTGTCGACTTGAGAATCGACGTTTTTCGTTCCGGCGGAGCAGGTGGGCAGGGAGTTAATACTACAGACTCTGCGGTGCGCATTACGCATATTCCTTCTGGGCTCGTCGTTGTTTGCCAAGACGAGCGTTCCCAACATAAGAATAAAGACAAGGCAATGAAGATTTTGCGCGCACGGCTCTTAGATATCGAACAGGAAAGATCCGCGAAGACCCAGACCGATGCACGCCGCTCCATGGTTGGCACTGGCGATCGAAGTGAGCGTATTCGGACATATAATTTTCCGCAGGGAAGATTAACGGATCATCGGATCGGGTTAACTTTATATTCTTTGCAAGATGTGATGGAAGGTAAAATCGATGACATCATTCAGGGTCTGCTCAATCATTACCAGATGGAAGCACTAAAAGCACAAGGGATCGGGCCATCTGATTGAGGTATGACCAAATTCTCGATAAAGCGGAGTCCATATTGAAGAGGAATTCTCGCCTCGCAGGGGGGGATCTTGCGCGTCGAGAAGCCGAGTATTTAGTTCTTCTGAGCTGGGAGAGATCTTTTGGAACCAAGATGTCAAAGATCGATCTTTATTCCCACTTGTCAGATCCCATGCCACTTCCTGCACAAGATTTGCTGCTTCAATGGCTGGAACAAAGAGCTGCGGGATTTCCCCTGCAACATATTACTGGGGTGCAAGCTTTTCTGGAACACGATTACAATGTAGGTCCTGAAGTCCTGGTGCCTCGTCCCGAAACCGAAATCTTGTGCGCGACTGCAATTGCGGAGTTGCAGAGAGAAAAGGTGGGGCCGTTTCTAGGTTTTGAAATTGGAGTGGGTAGTGGGATCCTCAGCATTGAACTATTGTCGCGCTTTCCATCGTTAAGAATGGTGGCTTCGGAGTTGACCCGAGACGCGATGGAGTGTGCTTTCAAAAACGCTCAACGGATTTTGGGTGATGATGCAATTCGAACCGGTCGCTTCACTTTATTGCAGAGTGAGTCTGATAGAGAAGTTTGGGAACCCTTTGTTAGACATAGTCCTCATGTGCTAGTGGATTTTCTCATTTCAAATCCACCCTATCTGGTGCCTACCGATGAGATTGACGATGAAGTGTTGACGCATGAACCAAAGGAAGCGCTTTTTCCGCCTCAGCAGGATCCTCTCTATTTTTATCGTGCTATCGCAAAAGGAGCAGAGCGATTTTTAAGGCCTCGGGGCTATATTTTTCTGGAAATCCCCTCTCAGCGATCTTGCGCAATTAGTCATCTATTTTCAGAGCGAAAGTGGAATATTAAGGTCCACCCCGATTTAACTGGCTCGAACCGAGTTTTGATTGGAAGATTGGAAGGTTGATATATGGATAAAGTAAGAATCAGAGGGGGAAAACCGCTTCGTGGCACCGTTTGTTTGAGTGGATCCAAGAACGCCGCGTTACCGATTCTCATTGCAAGTTTGCTATCTGAAGGGAAGTGCGTTTTTAAGCGGATTCCAAAACTTCAAGACATCACCACGACTTTAAAACTGCTCTCCCATCTAGGTGTGGAAATTGAGTCAAATTTAGAAAATAATCGTGTGATCCTAAACGGAAAAAACACCAACTGCTTTGAAGCTCCCTATGACCTGGTCAGAACTATGCGTGCCTCGGTGGTGGTGCTAGGGCCACTGCTCGCGCGCTTTGGCAAAGCGAGAGTGAGTCTTCCAGGGGGATGCGCCATCGGTGCTCGTCCTATCAATTACCACTTAGCCGCGCTCGAAAAACTTGGTGCTTCGATCGTTTTAGAAAACGGATACGTGAACGCATCGGCAAAAAAGCTCAAAG
The DNA here is from genome assembly GCA_013286765.1 of Deltaproteobacteria bacterium. Next base: position 1,608 of record JABDFB010000022.1, on the reverse strand, counting down.
GAAATCGAGTGGTGCTTGAGTTCCCAAGCGTGGGTGCGACTGAAAATGTAATGATGGCAGCGGTTCTAGCAGAAGGCGAATCTCTTTTAGAAAATTGTGCCAAGGAACCCGAAATCGTTGATCTCGCGCAAGCGCTCAAGGCGATGGGAGCCAAGATTGAAGGAGAGGGCACGGAAACGATTCGCATTCAGGGAAAACCTCAGCTAAGTGGATGTGAATTTGAAGTGATGGGGGACCGGATTGAGGCGGGTACTTTCCTCGCGGCTGGCTTTGCAACGGGCGGTAGAGTTCAAGTAGATGGGATAGATCCCCTTTATTTGGAATCCGTCTTAGTGAAATTTGAGGAGGCCGGCGCAGAAATTTCGCGAGTAGATAAGAAAAGTATTGTTTTAGAATCGGTTGGTCGACCTAAGGCGGCCGATATTACCACTTTACCTTTTCCCGGATTTCCAACTGACATGCAGGCCCAGTTTATGGCTGCTATGACAGTTGCAGATGGCGCCACAATGATTACGGAGACGATTTTTGAGAACCGACTTATGCATGTTGCTGAGCTCTGTCGGTTGGGTGCCGATATATCCGTGCGCGGCAATGTAGCAGTAGTTAGAGGAACGGATGCCTTACAGGGAGCACCTGTGATGGCGACGGATCTAAGAGCGAGTGCCAGCCTGATTATAGGTGGCCTTTGCGCTCGGGGCGAAACGATTGTTAATCGTATCTATCACTTGGATCGAGGGTACGAACAAATGGAAGAAAAGCTTACGGGACTTGGTGCTGATATAGAACGGCTAGCTTAATCGGCGAGAATATCCAAGACGGTACCCTTCGTAGTAGCTTTGCGTTTGGATTCGGATGCGGATTGATAGATTTTCTTTCCCATCCATTCGATTAATGGTTTGCGTTGCTCCTGAATGGATGAAAAGACTTTCACAAAATTAGACGATTGTGCCTGAGGCTTAGCTTTTTCGGATGAAAGCGCCTGTCTAATTGGAACCACCTTCGCGTGGTCTTCCTGATATGTTTCGTGGTTGCCAGCCTTCTTTGATTCTGTTTCTTGATACGGGTTGTTGAATTGCGGTTTTTTCTTCTCTTTTTCGCCCTTGTCACCCTTCTTCTTTTGATCCTTTGAATTCTCGATGTAAGTATATAGTGATGATGACTCTGCGCTCGTAGTTACAGGGGTTACAAATTTTATGAGTGACGCGGCTACTCGTGGTAACAAGGCAAACAGCCTTTCCGCCGAGAGACCAATTTTGGATTCAGGAGTGTGCCGCTCCCGAGTGCGTAGATTTTTACGCTCCAACTTACTAATCGGTATTTTTTATAATAACCTTAGTAAAAAATGCTGCGTAATTTGCTTCTAATAAAACACTATTATTATCAGCTATTTAGAGTAATTGATTGACCTACCTATTAGCTGATGATATTCGTATGGTTCTAGAGGAAAGAAACTAACGTGATAGATATTTTTGAGAAGTGTCGGAGTTACGAGGACGCAAAACGCGTAAAGGCTGCTGGTGTTTATCCCTATTTTCGGCCTATTGAAGCGACTGTCGGATCGTCAGTTGTTACACATGGCATTCGAAGAGTCATGATTGGTTCCAATAA
>JABDFB010000021.1 GCA_013286765.1 Deltaproteobacteria bacterium | reverse complement strand
GATACTGTCCAAAGAATTGTTGAATAAATTAAGTAAAATTTGCTCAAGATCGAGAGCCACGATTCGCAGATTCTTAGCTTCACCGTTAAATTTCTTTCGCATATCGACCTTCAGATGATCGATCCGTGGCGCAACGATATTTACAGTTTTCTCGACCAGCCGATTCAAATCGATAAGCTGTTTCGGGGACACTGGCTTGGATGTACTCTGCAAGAAACCTTTGACGATCTTTTCAATTTTTGACAGCTGGTTTTCCACAATTTCAAAGCGCTCACCGATTTGGTGCTGCAAAGTGGATTCGAGGCTAATCTGCCCAGAGACTTGATCAACCTCTTCTTTGAGAAGTTGTAGATGTCCTCCGATCGCATTAAGCGGCGTACCTATCTCGTGTGCCAGGCTAGCCGTGAGTTGCCCCATTACAGCTAGCTTTTCGGTAATAATAAGTTGACGCTGCGTTTCATGAAGTTGTTCAGTGAGTTCTAGATTTTCGGATTCAGCTTCACGAAGCAGTCGATCATTTTCAATAGTTTTTCTTAAAAAATAACTCAACGCCAAAATTAAACTGATCACACTAAACACAGCCGCAACCACTGTTGTCTTCCAAAATGTGTTAAGCATCCTACCTACTAGCTGCGTCGACACCACCAGGTGAACCGTTCCTAGAATCTTTTTAGGAAGCTTCGAATCTCTCGCTTTCTGTTCGATAGGAACATCGATCTCCCATACTCCACGATTTTCTTTTTCTTCTGTAATAAAGCGCGCGGTCACGTTCTCGACCATGCTGAAATGTTCTAAGGTGTCTTGGGGCTCTTCTTTATCAGTATTTTTTGGATCACTATTTCCTGGGTTAGGATTTTCCTGGTCGATGTTTGAAGCGAGCAGTCTAATATTACCAGTCGTATGATCTTTGATAAAAACATCGAGTCTGAGAATATCCGGTTCAGTAAAGAGCATTTCCTGTAAAGCGTTGTCTACTGCAACCGCCGGATTCGGAGAGGAGAGCATTCGAGAACTAACAATTTCGGCAGCTAGGCGTTTGCCCACATTGATCCCCATCTGTCTAATTTCTTGCTCCAAGATGGGTTGAGTCAGCTTGTTCTCTGCAATCGTAACGATCAGAAATGTGGGTAGGATTACAGCGATCAAAACTAGAATAATTTTTGCTTGAAGACTAAGTCGCCGTTTCATCTCACGCATATAACCCTAATAACAAAAAAAGCCCCGCCTAAAAAGGGCGGGGCTATTCATGGCGTAAAGCTTGAGCCAATTTAGGTGACTAAATCAGTGAGCTGGCGCCTCTTCAGTTGCTGGTGCCACTTCTTTCTTTACGGATTCTTCTTGCTTAACTTCTTCTTTTTTACGGCCCTTATCCTTCTTGTGCTTCTTAGCTTTCTTCTCTACTGTTTTGACCTGATGTTTTGCGGCGGGTTTTTCCGTCGTTGTTGTGGTTTGAGAAGTCTGAGCCTGATCTGCAGCAAGAGCAACAGAAGCCATAGCGAAAGCACCTAATAGCACACTTACAAAAGTCTTCATGGAATTCTCCTTTTTATTTTAAAGAACGATACTTCGTTTTTACCTACCACCATTCTACACACTACCGACTATGAGCAACTCTAGTGCCAAACTTAAAGCTTCATTATTCCAATAACTTAGACTATTAGATCCAAAATAACTGTAGCAACTCGCTACACCAGCTGTCGGGACCTGCAACGATTTTTGTTCAGTCCCTCGGTTAATTCTCTAACGCTGCGCTTGCTAATTGCTCGACCACCCTTTATAGAATTTCCATGAATTGGAAAAGCCACGTCAGCAATCCGCGTCGAATAAACTCTATTAATATGAGAAGTCGAATCGAGTCTGGGATTCGAAGCTATTTTCTAGCGCAAGACTTTATTGAAACGCGCACACCGCTGCTAGTGGTTTGTCCAGGCATGGAGCCGCATATTCGGCCTTTTACGGTTAAAAGTACCCGCGTGCCCGAAAGCCATCTCTTTCTTCCCACTTCGCCGGAGTTTGCCATGAAGAAACTCTTGGTGGGTGGTTTAAAAAAAATCTTTCAGGTCTGTCCCGCGTTTCGTGATGAACCACTATCGACTACCCATCTGCCTGAATTCACTCTTCTCGAATGGTATCGTGCCGATGCGGACTATGAAAAAATCATGCAGGATACAGAGAATCTCTTAGCAGCTCTAGCCACTGAGTGCTTTGCAAAACCGGAGATTTTCTTTCAAGGCGAAAGAATCTCCGTCAAACCGCCGTGGCCACGACTCCGAGTTCGAGATCTCTTCCAAGAATTTGCGGGAATTGATTTAACTAAAGCTCCTACGATCGATCTATTGCAGCAAGAATGTTTGGGACTAGGTTTTCAAAACAAATTTAAAGTAAGAGATGAAAAAGACACCTGGGACGATCTGTATTTCAAGATTTGGCTGAATCTTATTGAGCCGCGTCTGCCTAAAAATCAAGCTATCTTTGTCACACGCTACCCGGCCTCTCAGGCCGCACTTTCAGTAATCGATTCCGATCCTGATGGCACGCGATGGGCGAAACGCTTCGAAGTTTATGCTGGTGGACTGGAACTTGGTAATGCATTCGAGGAATTAACAGATCCACTAGAACAACGCCGGCGATTTGAAAAAGACATGCAGCTGCGAGAGCAAATTTACGGCCATTCCTTTCCTAAAAACCCGCTGGACGAGGAATTCTTGGCGGCATTAGAAGAAGGGATGCCGCCGTCTGGCGGGATCGCAATAGGCGTCGACCGATTGGTAATGTTGTTCGCAAACGAGCCTGATATACAATATACATTTTGGCTCGCGAGAGACGCCAATTCGAAACTCTCAACGTAGCCCGGTTTACACGATCGAGCCTAGAGCTACTGGAAAGCCTATTGGACTGAGTTTTACTCAAAAAGTGGAATAACTGACGACCTTCGTCCCGATAACTTCCTACGACAAGCAATTGTTTCCATGCTGATGGATCCAAAAGGCAATATTGCAGGAATGCACCTCTTTAGTCATTTCTACCAAAAAGTCGTGCATTGCGCCCACTGAATTGGGCCTATCGGAGCTAGCCCCAATTCAGTGGGCGCAATGCACATTCCGTTCTGTCTTTCGAATTCTTAACGATCGATCCAGAATGGCAAAAAAGTAATCTAGGAATCCAGCTACGTGATATTTTGATGGGCTGTGCCCTCAAATGCCTCAAAGGAATCGAAGCAGATGCCGCGATTGGCCCAGCGAGAACCGATAATAAAAATAGATCGGCTAATAATATTGGCAGTGTCTGCTTTCAATCGGCCTGATATTATTCCGAGTCCATGGACTAACTATAGTCCTGTGGCCTCAGCTTTGCTTATTGAATTAAGCTGCCTTTTTGCGTTTCAATTTAGCTCTTCGAGGTCCCGTTGAAACAACAGATCGCCAGTACTGAACACTCTGGTCGACTAGAATTTCTAACATTTCTGACTCTGAGATTTTTAAAATCTTCATGAGTTTTGGAATTACATTTGCTGGAGGGCTGCTGACGCCTCTTTCCCAGTTTGTCACAAACTGTGAGCTGTATCCTAATTTTGTTGCCACATCGTTTTGAGACATGTCTGCATCAAATCTTTTTTTTCTTAAAAATTCACCTAAACATATTTTTAAAAGTGCCATCTTCTACCTATCCGAAAATACTCTTATTCGAGTTGGTTAATCGTTCCTAAATTGAAACATGTAAACTCTTTATAATAAGTTCTAATTAATTTAAACAAGAATATTAAAATTAGTTCATTATTTTATAATAATTTCTTTAGTAATAAATTAAAAATATTTACTTCAGCAGTAATTTTGTTTGCTTATTAGATATGTTCCAGACAATTTTTAAAATCCTCAGGCAACGGAGCTGATACCTGAATGACTGATTTGGTTAATGGATGTTCAAATTTCAATTGAAATGCATGTAACATCAACCTCGGAATTTGATATTCTCCTATTCTGGTCAGACCGTTATAGAGTGCGTCTCCGTAGATTGGCATTCTTATTTCGGACAGATGAACTCGGATTTGATGAGTTCTCCCCGTAAGAGGAGAGGCTTCCATCCAAAGACCTCTTCCTCGTTTCTCTATAAGTTTAAAATCTGTAATTGCCAAGTCTCCACCCGATCGAACCGAACAAAATCGAGCCATTTTTCCCTTTGAAGACTTGGATCGCCCCAGATAATTACGTATTCGCCAATTCTCGCCAGGGACATCTGATACTGAACAAAGAGCTTGGTAAACTTTTTGAATTAAGTGGGACTGAAAAAGATGTGCTACATCCTTATTTATCTCTTGTGTTTTGGTAAATAGGATTACACCGGACGTGTCGCGATCGAGTCGATGATGAAGCCCCAAATAGGCCGAACCAGTTGCAACTGATTCGCGTTCGCTCAGATATTTTTTTATCGAATGATATAAATTCTGGCGAGCTTCGTCTATAGTGGGCTGCGTAGGGAGGCCTGCTGGTTTATTAACAATAAGAAGATCTTTGTCTTCATAAAGAATTAAATCCTCTGTAAATAGGAACGGTGCTTGTTTGGAAACTGAATCCGAATTTAACCGATCTAAATCTACATAAACATCAATAACCGAATTTGAATATACCGACTTTGAGGCAATTCTGACTCTCTTGCCATTTAAATATACTGCTCCTGCTATAATTAATTTTCGAATCTTTGCTTTTGAGCAGGGTTGACCTAAGGCTTCTGGCATTCGCTGTGCCAAAAGCTGATCCAAGCGAAGATTCTCGTTTATTTTCAATACGTTAAGTTTAATTTTTTTCAGTGCCATACATAATGAACTTCCATGCTAAAATAACCATATGGCTCAAGATTCTGAAAGCCCTAAATTTCCACCGCCTATTCCGAATCCTCTAGCAAAACCTATTGAGGACGAAAAAACCGACCCAGGAATCGAGCGCACCCCTGTTATCAAACCTTCCCGTACAACTGCCACGAGAGAAGTAACGAGACCAATAACCGCCCCGCCTTCAACGCCAGTCGCACCAGTCACCCCAATTGCAGCACCTGCTGCGGCTCCAAATCCGACCGTGGCGACGACTCCGGCCGGGGTTGCATCCCCGACACCAGAAGCACCAAAACCACTCAAGCCAGTGAACTTTCGAATGCCTGAGATGGGCCTAATAGACCCTTTGATGAAAGATCCGCAAATCTCAGAAATCATGGTCAACGATCTTCGAAATGTTATGATCGAAAAAGGTGGTAGAATATCCTATTCGGGGATTACCTACCCGAGCATCGATGAACTTAATCGCCTCACTCGCAACATCTTGGATGTTACCGGTCGAATTCTGAGTCCCGACAGCCCTTACGTCGATACAATGCTTCCCGATGGTTCGCGGGTAAATATTGTTGGGCCGCCACTCACTCTTTATGGCCCGTGTATTACTATTAGAAAATTTCCTGATAGGCATTTTACAATTCAAGATCTTATTGCATCCGGGACTGTGGATCAAAAGATCGCCTATTTTTTGCAAGCAAGTGTAGTTGGAAAACTCAACATTCTATTATGCGGCGGCACTGGTAGTGGCAAAACCACACTACTGAATGTACTCATCTCTTTCATTCCAAAGAACGAGAGAATTATTACGATTGAAGATATTCCAGAACTGGTTGTTGATCAAGTAAACAGCGTCAAACTCCAAATCAAACCTCAAACTCCTGCATCCGCTCCGGTAACAGCACGAGAACTCGTCGCAAACTCGCTACGAATGAGACCTGATCGGGTAATTGTGGGTGAGTGCCGGAGATCAGAAGCGTTCGATATGCTTCAAGTCATGAACACGGGACATCAAGGTTCCATGACAACTCTCCACGCTAATTCTCCAAGGGATGGGTTATCCCGATTGGAAACACTTTGCATGATGGCAGGATCTGATCTTCCACTGGTGGCTATTCGAAGACAAATTGCCAGTGCTATTGACGTAATAATTCAAATCCGGCGTTTACGAAACGGGGAACGAAAGGTCATTAACATTGCGGAAGTCACCGGTATGGAAGGCGATGTCATCACTCTCCAAGATATTTTCATGGGAGAAACAGAACTTAAGGCCACAGGCTTGATCCCTACGTTTTTAGACCGGTTAAGAGAACAGGGAATTGAAGTACCCCTTAACCTCTTTTCAGAATAAATCTGCTACCTAGACTTACTGATTCGCCAAATTCATCAGCCGGTGAATTCGATTAAGCACCTCCCATTTCAATAGATCTACGCTGTTTTCCAGCGCCCACTTATAGTGAAAAGATGCATCGGGTTTGTTTCGCAGTGGCAAACCATAGTCAATATTCCGAGCAGCCATGTGAACCACCCATTTCGAATACCAGAGAGCCAGCTTTTCTTTGTAGTCATTGTTTAAATCCATAATTACTATCGCCTCATCGCCCAAGGCTCGCTTCAAACTATATACGGACGCACCTACAAATTGCTTCGCATAGTTCTCAGACAGCATCGCCAGTTGGACCTTTGTCAGTTGATCGGCGGGACTTGGCGTCGGATTTGGACGAAATCCCGCAGTGGGAGTTGGTGAGATCGGATCGGTTTCAGTTACCACTGGCCGATAAGATTCAAACCGTGTCGGTTTGGCCTGATCCTTCTCTAGGAACGCCATTTCTTCCCCAAAAATCTGTAGCGCGCGAGTGGTCGTACCTTTTTCGGTCTCTTCCAGTTTTTTATACTCCATGGAATGAACAAGGCCGTTGTAAACGCCCTCGAAAGAGGCGCCTTGATTCAGGCTATCCACCCAATTTCCAAAATCTGCGTGATCGCTGGGTTCTTTCATGAAAACAACAGTAAACATTTCTTTAAAAACCTCGGAATTCAATTTCGCTCGCTGCGCCGCAGGCATGGTCAACTCTCCCTGATTCGCCGTCGGACTTTGTGTTGCGCTAGGCTCCGCAGTCGGAGACCCCGTTGGTGTCGGACGAACTTTACTGGGCATAGTGATGCCTAAGAAATCCGAAACCTCATCAGCACGAAATACAGTGCCTACCCAAAGGAGGAGAATTATAAAACCGCCGAGATAAAGAAGGTCTTTATGTTTACTCAACATAAATTTATTCTATTCTTTTTTGTATGGAATGCCCAGTACTCGAGCAGCATGTGACGCACTGAGTAATTTCCCATTACTGCCCATTCCGGAGAATAAACAACCCAATCTCCGCATCGGCCTTTGGAAATGCTACAGTCCATAGTCGAAATTAAATTTATTCTATTCTTTTTTGAATGGAATACCTAAAGCTCGAGGAGCCCTCGAGTGCCCAACGAATCCCGCTAATACCAAAATAGTCACTAAATAAGGAAGGATTTGAATAAACTGTAGGGGTGCACTTGAGTCCTCCCATACTGTCACACTCTGTAACAAAATCTGTAATGCCTCAGCACCCCCGAAAAGGAGACAAGCCAATGCCGCCTGAATCGGTCTCCATTTTCCGAAAATTAATGCCGCAATTGCCATGAATCCGCGCCCGGCGCTCATATTACGGGAGAATGACGACGCTAAAAAGACTGAAAGCGATGCCCCACCTAAACCTGCCAGCGCACCACTCAAGAGAACAGCCATCCATCTGACCCGTTTAACTCGAACGCCTGCAGAATCTAACGCTTCGGGATGCTCACCCGCAAACCCCACCCACAATCCTGACGGCGTATATCGCATCCACGCCCAGATTAGTAAAACAAAAAGCCAGGGCAATAAAATAGGAAGTGTTTGAAAGCGTACACCCAACGGCAAGCTGGGAGTCGAAGTACTCGACAGAAAAATAAGTTTACATAACGATGGTGTTAACCCCGCTGCCAGCAGGTTCATCGCAACTCCTGCGACGATTTGGTCAGCCTCAAACTCGATAACAAAGTATCCATATATCGCCGCAAAAGCAACGCCCGCAGCTATCGCTCCAACGGCCCCAATCGGCGCAGAATTTGCTGTAATTGCCACTGCTGCTGCTGCAAATGCACCTACAAGAAGCGTTCCTTCTAGAGCAATGTTAATTACGCCGGACCGTTCACTTACCAGACCCCCTAGGGCTGCCAAAATGAGAGGAGTAGAAACTCTGAGAGTCGAATCTATGAGATTAAATCCCAGCTCAAAGAATGGGTGCATCCGCTTTCGCCCTCCTCTTTCTTTTGAAATGACTCCAAAACGCTTCGGTCGAAACACTTAAAATAATGAACGCCTGAAGTATCTGTGAAAAATCTCGGGTGATATGCTCTGTTTCCAAATCTAAATCAGAAGTTCCCTTATGAAGAGCGCCGAATAGCAAAGCCGATAGCACTACTCCCAAAGGCTCTTTTCGGCCTACAAGGGCCACTGCAATTCCGGTAAATCCGTATCCAGGAGAAAATCCCAATCGGAATTTTCCTGCACTACCCAAGATTTCGTTAATACCCACTAGCCCTGCTAACGCTCCGGAAATCGCCATGGCGTAAATACGAGTCCTAGTTGCATCAATTCCTGCAGCTCGAGCGGCATTCTCATTTTGCCCCACAGCACGGATTTCGTAGCCAAAAGCTGTCTTCCATAAGAAAAACCAGACAAGGACCGCCATCAAAATCGCAAGAAAAAACGCACTGTTCGTGGAAGCGTCTTCGAAAAATGGAATGGAAGGAATTAAGTAGCTGGCCGCCACGACTTTAGTTTCTGGATTTTGTGAAGTGGGGTCTTTTAAGATGTATAGGGTCATCCAGCTAGCAATACCTGCCGCGATAAAATTCAACATAATCGTACTAACAACTTCATGACCACCGCGTCTCGCCCGAATCCAGCCTGGAATAGCGCCCCAGATCCCGCCAAAAACCGCGGCCACTCCAATTGCAAACAGCGGAGCCCAAGGAGTGCCCAGCCCCCCCGCCCAGATCCCAGCAGCAGTAACTGCCAAAGCCCCCAAGGTAAGTTGCCCTTCGGCTCCGATATTAAATAGTCCTGCATGAAATGCCATCGAAACAGCAAGCCCAGTAAAAATCAACGGAGTGGCGTAGAACAGGGTCATTCCTAAATCGTACTTTGAACCAAATGCACTCTTAAACAAAACTACTAGGATGTGCCAGGGATTTTCTCCGGCTATTTTGGTGACTAGTAACCCGATGCCCAAACCAATGACGACACTCAGAAATGTCCTGCCAAATGATTTGAGGCGCAAAGTCAATTTAGTCTTGTTTTTACTTTGCATAAAGCCCACCCATCCGAAGACCTAAAACCTGCTCATTCACTTCATTCCGTTTGAATTCCTCTACAATTCTTCCTCCATAAAACATTAAAATGCGATCCGATAACTCCAAGATTTCATCCAATTCTGATGAGATCAGTAATATGGCACTGCCTTCAGAGCGGGCTCTAATCATTCGGTTATGAATAGTTTCGATGGCACCGATATCGACTCCTCGTGTCGGTTGTGCTGCAATCAAGAGCTTTGGAGAGAATTTAAACTCACGTGCAATAATTAACTTTTGTTGGTTTCCGCCAGAGAGATTTTCGGATTCAATCTCGAGGGATTTAGGGCGAATATCGAACTCCTCGATAGCGGTTCGCACCGCTTGATCCAGTTTGCCTTCTGATATTAAACCTCGATCGTAGAATGGCTTGCGTCGCTGAAGCCCTAATAGAAAATTTTCACGAACGGACTTTTTTAAAAGAAGTCCATCGCGGTGTCTATCGTCCGGAATAACTCCAACTCCAAGCATTCGAATCTCTGCGGCCGAGAGATGCCGAATATCAGTCCGACTATTCCCATGTCGAATATGAATAGAACCTTGAAAGTCGCGATGAAAATCCGAGGGATGTAATAATAATTGAAGCAGTTCCGCTTGGCCGTTTCCTTCAACTCCAGATATCCCAACAATTTCACCCCCGTAGACTTCGAAATCCAGATCATGCAAAGACCTATGAGCATTTAAACTGACTTTCGAAAGTTCTAGGATTGGTTCCTTCGACCTCTGTTGTGCAGGGATCTGAACAGTGAGATTCATTTTTCGGCCGACCATTAAAGTAGCAAGATCCTCGACACTAGTATTCTGGATCTCCCGTTCACCGACAACATGTCCGCCGCGAAACACAGACACTCGATCTGCCACGTCCATGACTTCTTTGAGTTTATGGGTAATCATTAAAACTGTTTTGCCTTGTTCCGCCAATCCTCGTAGTTGTTTAAAAAGGTCTGTGGCTTCCTGCGGAGTCAAAACAGCTGTAGGCTCATCCAGTATCAAGATCTGAGTCTGGCGATATAGTAGCTTCAGAATTTCGATTCTCTGCTGAACGCCTACAGAAAGATCTTCGATCTTCGCGTCCCAGTCGACATGCATTCCATACTGACTAGCAATCTGGTCAAGCTGATTCCTAATAGACTTGCGATCTATTTGACGTAAAAATGAAGGCAAAAGGGAAAAAGACTGGGATACCCTTTCCTGGCCTAAAAGAATATTATCGAGCACTGAGACGGGATCAGCTAACATAAAATGCTGATGAACCATACCAATACCGTTCTGGATCGCATCAAAAGGAGAAGCCCAGGGTTGCCCTTTACGGCCCCATAATTTTCCACAAATATAGATCTCACCAGAATCAGGTTGATGAGTGCCATAGAGGACTTTCATGGCGGTCGATTTGCCAGCGCCGTTTTCGCCAACAATCGCATGAATGCTGCCTTTTTGGACGCATAGATTGATGTTTTCATTGGCCATGACGCCATGAAAAGACTTACTTACGCTCCTAAATTCTACGACTGGATCCATTTTTCTTGTTTGGTTATTTAACCATTTTTTTATAATAGTCAGGCACCTTTATAGTACCTGCGATAATTTTACTCTTCAGCACTTCTATTTTTTTAATCGTCTCAGATGAAATGAGTCCTTTATTGTATTCATCCAGACTATATTCCACTCCCCCGTTTGCAAGTCCATAGTGAAACACACCTGGCTTAAAATTACCATCAATCGTCTCTTTGATTGCCTGAAAAACAGCCTCGTCAATCCGCTTTACCATGCTGGTCAAGATATGTCCTGGCCTAACACCGTTTTGATTAAGATCGACTCCAATAGCGAACTTCCCTTTTTCTTCTGCCGCATCAAATAATCCAAGGCCCGAACCACCAGCTGCACCATAAATAATATCTGCCCCTAAATTATACTGAGATAATGCAATCTCTTTGGCTTTGGCAGGATTATTCCAGGCCTCTGGGGTAACTCCGACATAATTAGTAATCACTTTGATGCCCGATTTGGCTTGTTTGGCGCCACTTACAAAGCCCATTTCAAACCGCCGAATCAAAGGTATATCCATACCACCAATAAAACCAAGTTTTCCTGTTTTAGAGGTTAACGCCGCCAAAGCGCCGACCAAGAAAGAACCTTCGTGCTCGTCAAAAACGAGGGCTTTAACATTTTTTTCTTCAACTACGCCATCAACCAGGGCAAAAGACTGTTTTTCCAGTTTCTTAGCGACCTTCTTTAAAGGGTCTACCTGGGAAACTCCAACCAAAATAATCAAATCAAAGTTCTTATGAGCGAATGCCCTAATCATCATTTCAAATGAGTGATCGTCGGATGCCTCAACGACCTTGCCAATCACATGCAGCTCCTTAATCGCCTTTTCTAGGCCTTTTGCTGCCGCCTCATTGAACGAACGATCGTCCTTTCCGCCCTTGTCGAGTACCAAGCCAATTTTGATCGGATCCTTGGCCCAAACCTCGATTCCACCGGAGGGCGCAAACACTAGCCCCCAAAAGCCGAAAGCTAAAATCAACATTAAGTATTGAATATATAAAACAAATCTTGAATTAAGAAGTGTCACCATGTATACTTCTTCTCGCATATTCTAGTGCCATGCTCAATGAATTTGATTCGGCACGTCCTGAACCTACTAAGAAAGTACTGGCTCATAATAGCAAATTTTCCTTGACAGGAATAGTGCATGGCGTTACTTAGGCGTTTGTAATCAGCGCGAGCTGTAATCACCACCCACCAGGGACAAGGGGAACCCAGAATGGAAATGGTACATTTTATACCACCCAGCCAGCGTCGCTTCGCTCTAATGGCGGCGCAAGCGGACTCCACTCCAGTTTTAATTCAAGGTGCAGCAGGTACAGGTAAAGGGGCTATCGCTTACTGGATCCATCTGAACGGCCCAAGATCGGCATTTGCCTATATAGAGGCTCAGCAAGGAAAACCCCTCGCTAGTCAGATTTTGGAAGCTCAAGGGGGTACATTAACAATTCCCGAAATCGGAGAATGGCCCCTAGCTGAACAAAAGATTTTACTCGGTTTCTTAAAGACGAAAGCGGTTCCCACGATACAGAGTCTCCCCCAGCTTGCAAACGTCAGAATTATCGTCACAACCAGTCAAGCTCTTGGGGGCCGAGCTCAGAGCGGTCTCTTTAATCCAGAGTTGCTAGAGAAGTTAAATGTCTATCGCATTGAAATGCCCGCACTCTCGAATCGCCTAGATGAGTTTGAAGATATTGTAACTGGAATCATTCACGAAATTACATGGGAATTACATAAGCAATATCTGAGAGATCTCTCTCCGTCAGCTTGGTCTCGTTTGAGATCTTATGAATGGCCCGGCAATATTCGCGAACTGCGTAATGTACTTCGATTGGCCATTACGGCCGCCAAAGGCGATCGAATCGAATGTGAAGATTTGCCTGATTTTGGACCCACTCGTGAAGACTTTCGAACGACCCGTGAACAGTTTGAAAAGATTTATTTACTCGAACTTTTAAAGAGCCTGGACTGGGAGTTAGACCAAGCTTCTTCAGTAACGCATATTGACAAACAAACTCTCATTTCAAAAATTAAAGATTACGGATTCACTTTGAATCAAAAGTGAGTCCGTAACCACTTCTGGAAGCCACCCCCTATATCCCCCCAAGGCTTCCAGAGGTGGTCTTTTTTTCTGAGAACAAGTACTGTACAGTTGAGTCATGAGCATCAAATGGATTTGCGACAAACAAAATTCGCTGGCACGCTATCCCGTCCTTGAGGTGATCGAAAAAACGTGCCACTCATTCGACTACAAGAAACAAAATCGATTTATAACAATGAAGACCGGCGACTGGTGCAATATCATTCCGATCACATCAGATGGCAAAGTAGTGATGGTCAAACAGTTTCGAATTGGAATTGAGGATTTCACTCTCGAATTGCCCGGAGGCATTATCGAAGCGGAAGAAGACTTCCAAGCAGCAGCGCTACGCGAACTGGAGGAAGAAACAGGGTTTGTTCCACTCAATCAAGCAAAATGCGTCAACCTGGGTTGGTCACACCCTAATCCAGCACTTATGAACAATCGCTGCCACTACCTAGTAGTGGGACCAGTAGAAAAAAAATCCATTCAGAATCTTGACCCAGGGGAGATGATTGAAGTCCTCGAAGTCCCTATTGAAGAAATTCCAGAAAAACTCTCGAACGGACAAATTAGTCATGCGCTGATGTTGAATAATTTTTTTATGATTCTGCTACGTTTAGGCTCTCAAGAGGAGGCTTCAAGAATTCTTCTCCGAGGACTGAGACAGTTCGCTACGAGTTAAATTCTGCGACAGCACCAATTTAAATCGCGAATCATATTTGCCGTTAGAAAACCGTTTGCAGCAGACTGCACAAGCCAGGGTTCCCAGCCTACGACGCGTTGGAAATGACTTCTGACAGTTACCACATAAATAGAGATACTTGAATGGTTTCAATCGTGGCACCGGATTATACCTACTGACCCCCATCTCCTTCATCTTTTCGATAAATTCGGGTGTATGGCCATACGGCCGGCGACGGAGCCAAAGCCAGAAGTGTATCATTTCGTGGGCCATAGTATCGTAAATCAGTTCGTCGGATTTTTCCTCTTCTTGCAAATAAGATGCTATTTCAATTTTTGGCGGATATAAGTCTGGGTACTTCCGGCTACCAGGAATAAAACGTCCGGCCGCAGTTCTCAAGCGAGAATTCCACCCTAGCACTAGATTAAACCGGGGAATGGAGGATAAAACACTGTTAAAATGTGCGCAGTCAATTTCCTTAAATAGCTCGAGTAACTTGGGGGACCCATTTCCTAAAGAACTCATTCTATGAGTTTGTCGAAAATGGCTGCACCTGTCAATTTGAACTCAGAAGAATCAATTTCTTAAACTTGGGAATTGCAAAACCCTCCGTACTTGTGATCAAAAAATGATCGTGAAACCCAAAGAAAGGACTGCAGTCAAGTGATTCAACTTGTAGAATTTACACGAGCATTAGAATGGGACCGTTTTATCGACCGCGTGCGTTCTGAGGCACGCACGTTGCCCGGAAAAAGTCTGCTCGAAGACCTGGTCGACCCAGCCCAATGGGCACAAGATGTAACTACCGCCCAAATCCTGCAACAAGAGACTCAGGAAGCTGCTTTACTCTTGGATCGAGACGCGCTCTGGGGTCCCCTCACCGATCTGGATGATCCAAATTCGATACTTACTCGTTTGAGACAAAACGCAGTCCTGGAAATCGGCGAATTAGTAATCCTGAGGCAATGGCTCTTTGCTATTGATTCTTGGACCTTAGTGCCGCGTGAAGAAATTCGCGGGGAACGCTTTCGGAAGTCACTTTCTTTGCTGCCGGATCCTTTCAATGTTCTACGAATCTTAGATAGAGTACTGACGCCCGAAGGCGAGCTCTCCGAGAAGGCTTCCCCAAAACTCAGTCAACTCCACAGAGAAATCAAACAAGCCAAAAGAGACATTCAAGTACTTTTAGACCAGCTTCTAAAAAACTATGCGGGTTCCCTTCAAGACCAATACGCTGACATCCGAGATGGACGCTACGTGATTCCCGTAAAGATAGGCGCACAAAACGAAGTGCTAGGAATTATTCACGAGGCGTCAGCAAGCCGACAAACTGTTTTTATAGAGCCACAGGAAGTCACAGTTCTCAATAATAGGTTACGACAGCTCGAAAATCATCTCATTCAAGAAATCTACCGAATTCTTGAAGAAACGTCCCGCCATATCATGCCTTATGCCGACGAGATTCAAGCTGGAGTAGAAATACTTGTGCAATGGGATGCAACTCAAGCAAAGGCACGTCTCGGATTACACTATTCTGGAAAAACAATTCGCATTACCGAGGAACGTCGGTTCTCCCTTCTGCAGACGGCACATCCACTCCTTTGGTGGTCGCTCCCGGAAGCCTCGATTATACGAAACAATATTGATTTTGGAGATCCTTCCCAAATCTTATTGTTAACAGGTCCTAACACAGGCGGGAAAACCGTATTACTGAAAACACTGGGACTTGCCGCGATTTGCGCTCGTGTCGGATTTCCCTTTCCAGCAACTGACCATCCTACGGTTCCTTTCTTCGATTCAATTTTTACTGATTTGGGCGATCCGCAATCGATTGAAAAACAGCTCTCGAGCTTTTCTGGTCATATCCTGACGTTGAAAGAAATCTTGGAAAATCTCACTCCTCGCAGTCTGATCCTTATAGATGAACTCAATTCAGCAACGGATCCACAAGAAGGGGCAGCTTTTGCCAGAGCGGTACTTGAAACGCTGATTCAGAGAAATGCGATGGTCGTCACAACAACCCACGATCCACACCTCAAGGCTTATGCAATCAAGAACCCTCAAATCTTAAGTGCCAGCATGGCCTTCGATGAAGATTCCAGTGTACCCACTTATCAACTTCTATTAGGTATTCCTGGTCGATCTCGAGCTCTTGAAACTGTGGCTCGATTAGGTATTCCAGCTTCGATTATTGAACTGTCCCAGCGATATATCACTGAAGAACATCGATCCTTTGAAAAAATGCTGACGGTCTTAGAACAAGACACCAAGGAAGCCGCACAAGCCCGCAAAAAAGTAGTACAGGAACTGAAGGAAGCGGAACGCCTGAAATCTGAGTGGCTCAACCGAACGCAAACTTCAGTCAATGAACTTATTGACAAGACTCGGCAACGCCTCAGAAGAATTTTAGAGCAAGCTCAAGACGAAGTCAGACTATCCGTCAAAAAATTGGATGAGGCCAGAAGTCGAAAAGACCTTGATAAAAATCGAAGCCATCTCAACCAGATCTTTGCGGACGCAGCGTCTGCCATAGATCATGCTTTAAAAGAAGAATCGCCCGAAACAGCTCAATTATTGAAATCCGAACTGCCGGCGCCTCAAGCGCCCCAAGAAACACCTCCCCTAACTCTTAAAACCGGCTCGCAAGTTCGAATTCCGAAATGGAAAAGCACGGGTACTGTCTTAGAACTTATTGGAAGCAAGGCAAAAGTCTCTATGGGCACTATTCAAATCATTATGCCGATAAGCGATATCGAATTAATGCCGCCGATGCAGCAACCCGCTCCTTCAGCCTTACAAAAAAGTATGGCGGCAGCTGCACAACGTCCACCAGCACCAGGGGTTCAACTTGATTTGCGTGGTTTGAGATTGGAGGACGCGATACAAAAGTTAGAGAAATATCTAGACCAAGCTTATCGGTGCGAGGCCTACCGAGAAGTTCGGGTAGTTCACGGGATGGGTACCGGAGCACTAAGGGATGGGTCCCATCGGTTGATGAAGGAACTGCCCTATATTAAGAGTTTTCGAGATGGACACGGGACTGAAGGTGGTTCTGGGGTTACTATCGTCGAATTCGAATTTTAATAGACGCTAGCGGCTGTGCCCAACTTTCGCTTCAACGCAGCGCGAGACGTACGCTGAGGCAACTTTATCTGCTGGGAGTTTAAACGTTTTCGCAATCTGTTGAACAAAACCACGAATGTATACGGCTGCGGGAAGTTTTGAATAATTTTCTTCTTCAATAGCTGAAAGATAATTTCGAGAGACTTTAGTGGATATAGATAATTCTTCCAGGGAAATATGGTGTGCTTCGCGGATTTTCTTGAGAAAACAGCCCCTCCACTCGATTTCTTTCTCAATTTCAAGTGTAAGCTCAGATGGAATGGGGTCTTCGGTTTTTGTTTTTTGGACTTCCGGCAATACCTCTGTCCCTTTTTGAGGTTTAATTTCAGTGTCCGTTGAAATGGGAACAGACCGCACCCCAAATTCTGTATTCTGGTTAAAAGTTGGGCCAAACCCGGCAAAACTGAAAATACCGGCATCGGTTCGCGGTGTCACTAGTAGTTCTTCCTCTGGCGCTGCCGCCTCTTCCTCTTTTTCTTCTTGGAATTGAATGAATCCGTGACTCTTATCATACTGCCTACGCTTTTCAGAATCAGACAGAACGAGGTAGGCGTTCTCAATTCTCTTTAGGGTTTCTTCTCGTTCCTCACTCGCTATGAGAGAATAAAGAACTACGCTCTCTTTTTCGTAAGCTGCCTTAATTCTAAGATAAGCTCTCCGAACGTCTTCGGGAGAGGCATTGGTTGGAACGTCTAGAATTTCGTAATAGGTTTCATCTTCACTTAAAATCATTTAATTCTTTGCCGGTGACACAAATTTTTGGGAACCAAATTTCTTTAAAATTGTTTGGGTCATTTGCCCTATTGCCGAAACTAATCTTGAATTGGGAAACTCTAGCATCAAGGGCCGTTTCTTACGAACTGCTTGCCACACGTAGCTGTCGTAGTCTAAATACCCTAAGTATTCCATATCAATCCCAAAATATTTTTTACAAACCGTTCTAATAGAGTGACCAATTTCGATATCCGATTGCGTCCTCGCTTGATTGACTATCAACAGGGGACGAAATCTCTCAATCTGCTTTTTCAACTCCATGCCAGCTGAGGGGTTAGTCTTGGAAATCTCCTTAAGCAGATCAGCTGGAGATTTAATCTTAAGAGGATTTTTGGGATCCATTGCCATTTCAATCAATGGCCGCACTTCAGCTAAATTCGGTGAGCTCAATAGGAACCGATAGTAGGATGTTTTAATAAATCGATAGCTATTCTCAATAGAAGTGGGCTCCGGCAGAACGGTGACTAGCCCAATGTCGCTGAATAGAAAGAAATCAACGGTGTTAAAATAGGTCCCGGCTCCCAGGTCCAACAGAACGTAGTCGGTATCAAGCCTTCTCATTTCATCTAGAAAGCTCGATTTTTGAGAGGGACGAATATTGGTGATTCCGACCGAGTCTTGTGCTCCGCTGATTAAAAATAGGTTCGGAATTCCAGTAAAAGTAACGCAGTCTTCTAATTTTGCTACCCGCTGTGCGAAAAAATCACTGAGAGTCTGCTTGGGTAATTCGACGCCTAGAGTTGTATGCAGATTTGCGCCGCCCAAATCTAAATCAATCGCCACTACCTTATGTCCAAAACGTGCGAGGGAAATAGCGAGACAGGAAGCAACGAGGCTCTTACCCACGCCGCCCTTCCCGCCGCCTACCGCCCAAATCTGTCTGACGCGACCGGAGTCGGGTGCCTTGGCGGTATTATAGGAGTAGTTTTGTTCAGGAATTGCTGCAACACCAGCATCTGGCATACTACTAGGCGGGAGGGTCTCTAGATCAGATAGCCTTTTTTTCCAAATTTGCCTGGTAGTTTCTTCCATGAATCCTTTCTCGCTTCCCGTAGCTTCATATTAAAGGATTTCGTTCTGCGGATCTTCTGTCAAGTGAAATGTGGGGATCCTGGGGGGCTAGCAGTGGTTGGTAGTAAGTGCTCGGCGAGGGCGGACATCGTATCCTTCACAACTTATCGCCATCCTGGCTCTGTTGTGAACCTCGCAAGCACTTACTACCAACCACTGCTAGCCCCGGGAGTCCCCTGGCAACGCCCCGGAAGGTACTTATCATTATTTGCACCCAGCAATGCGTCGATCTCCAGAGAACATCCGATTTTTGAAAATTTAAAAAGGTGCCCGGCAGGAGCCGGGCGTACCTTATAGAATGGCGTCGCAAGGGAGTATCAGCGATTAGTAGTCCTCAGCATTTGAGAGGTTCGCAACAGCCAGGATGGCGATAAGTTGTGAAGGACACGATGTCTGCCCTCTCCAAATGCTGAGGACTACTAATCGCTGATACTCCCGTCACTGCGTAATGTACTACGCGTCTCCGTTCCAAATTGCGTATCTGACTACACATGTTAACAAGTGGATTAATTTATTTAATGCTATTTTTTTCATGCTCTAAAGATGGGCTTGGAGAAGTAATTGAATTTATTAAATATTTTTCTATACAATTTTTATCTAAAATAGTTTACCCGAGCGATTGATCTGGCATCCCGGTTGCTTATCAAATTAGTTACAGTTAGTGCATCGCGTTGTTGTATAACGGATATATACCAATGCAGATTTAAAGGGAGAGGTATGAAACGTACGGAAGAAGCAAAGCTATTTCATTTCTTGGGAGTTGTGCCGGCCCGCCTTCATATAAGAAACGATCTCCATATTGCTCGGAAAGTTTGGCACATGGTGACGGGGCTAATCATCGTTTTATGTTATATGGCGGGAATTCAACAACCTGCCGCTATTGTAATTTTGGGAGCTGTTCTCTGCTTGGATCTAATTGTTGAGAGCTCACGACTCAGAAGCTCGATTTTTAATGACAAAATACTAAAATTCATGGGGCCCATTATGAGGACTCATGAAATTAAGCAAATGAGCACGGTACCGCACTACTTGTGCTCTGCTATTTTGGCGATTGCTATTTTTCCAAAACCAGTCGCAATTTTAAGCATACTATTTCTTGCCTTCGGAGATCCGCTGGCTTCGTTTTTCGGGATTCTGTATGGTAGCAAGGGCCCTCGTTTCAGCAACGGTAAGACTTTAATAGGAACGTTAGCTGGCGTTGTCACTTGCTCATTATTGACATTTATGTACCTGTGTTCTTCGGCACCTTCTGATGGCACGCTGCTGGTATTGACGCTTGTGGGCGGTCTAGCCGGGGGAATGGCTGAGCTTCTACCATTTGATATCGATGATAATTTTACAATCCCGATGATTTCGGGTTTTGCTCTCTGGTTTGCATTCATGGCTACCGGGATTTAAAGTTATCCCTCATTCTTTCTAGAATTTGCAAATTAGGCTGTCCAAGTTCAACGTCCTTATGGGCGTGGATAATTTCCTTGAAGTTTAATGCTGAAGCTCGCAAAGTCCTTTGGAAATTATCGTAGTTGATATGGTATAGCCCAAACCGCGGACCGAATCCCTTGATCCATTCAAAGTTATCAATCAGTGACCAATAAAAATAACCTCGCACGTCAATTGGATGAGACTTAGCAATCTCGATGAGATGCGCCAAAATATAACTAGTCCTCAATTTATCTTCACGATCTGCAATTCCATTCTCCGTAATAAATATGGGCAATTTATAACTAGAAACTGCTTTAAGCATTTTGGATAAGCCCGCGGAATGGATAGACCAACCCATATCGGTCGTCTCTTCTAGCCGCCTCGAAAACGAGACATTGATTGGCAGTTCATCGGCGAGATGGTCTCGTTCCTGGTCTCGAGGACGCCAGCGCAGATATCCTTTCGTATAATAGTTGATGCCAATAAAATCAGTAGTCTTTCTGCCAATAGCTTCCTTTACCTGGGCCATCTTCGGAAACAAAAAAGGGATCTCAAAACGCTGAGGCCGACCATTAATCGCATCCAACCAGGATTGATTATAAAACCATCGTAATTTTCGCGCTAAAATTTGTTCAATGGGATGCCACGATCGATCAGGAAGCAAATCGATCATGTTGTGAGCGATTCCGACACTCAGAGGAATATTCCGCCAGGGACCTTGTCGTTTCACAGAGGAATACGAGGAAGTATGCAAATAGTCATAAGCACCGACATGTGACTTCAAAAGAAAATGGCATGCTTTGGCGGCATTCCTGGGAGAAAACTCAGCCGGGGGCATAAACTTGCCTAAATAGGACCCAATGACCAGAACCAAAGGCTCGTTGAATGTACACCAAAGAGGAACACGTCCGCCAATCTTTCGGACGACTTGTTTCACAAAATTTAAAAAAAGGTTTGGGGATGATTCTGAAGTAAAACCTCCAGCCTCTGCAAACCACTTCGGTGAAGAAAAATGGTGCAGAGTAACCATCGGGAGAATTCCCTTTTTTTCGCACTCATGAATTAATTCCAAATACCAATCCAGGGCTACCTGATCAAACCTCCCCTGCTCTGGCTCTATGCGAGCCCATTCAACTGAGAAACGATAACTATTAACGCCTAGATCGGCCGCCAATTGAATGTCTTCTTTAAATCGATTCAAATGATCCGTGGCGGCCCCAGATCGCACACCGCCTTCGATAAAACCTTTCGATTCCCAGTCCCACCAATCACTTGCCTTGTTATTACCTTCAATTTGGTGAGCGCTGGTTGCAACGCCCCAAAGGAAAGGGAACCCGTCCGGTTTCCCTACAAACCCAGGTTGTACTACGCGTTTTTCTGACATGGACGTGTGAGTCCCCCTTCCATAATTTGGAGTTTCTTTCCACGCCATTTAACCGTATTGCCTGAAGATGCGTGTGCCCAAAGGGGAAGATGCAGAAATTCACGAACCAACCAAAAAAAGGGAAACGTTAAACTCACCTCGGCACCCAGTGCGGAAACAACTACTAGATCACAGGTCAGCCACAGCAGGTGATGCGCACAGAAAAAGTTGAGAGCGCTGAAACCAAAGAAATAAGAAAACGCCATACTCCCAAGAAATCCGGATCCAACGCATGTAATCACGGGTTCAAATAAAAAAGCCAGTGGAGCTTGAGCCTTTCGAATTCTTCCCCAACGGATATGCCTATGCCAAAAACTCTTAATCGATGCATCGCCCAGAAATTGGCAAATCGGATCTACGGAAATGCTAATTTTTTGTCCAAGCAGGCGCATGGCCTCTCCCGCCATATAATCTTCCGCCAGAAATTGCCCAAGGGCCTGGATCCCACCAAATCGCTCTGCCGTGGACCGCCGAAAGAGCATGGATTTTCCGACGACGCAGGGGCGACCTAGGTGAGCCGTCAGAATCATTCCTCTAGCATAAAAAGTATTTAAATAGACTTCATCCAGACGAGCACCTACTCCGGAAGAGTGGGTACCCATAACAACCGAGGTGATCATTCCAACACCTGCATCCAGCTGCGCAACCATGCGCTTTAAATAATTCTTTTCCACTCTGATATTGCTATCACTGATCAGTAACCAGTCGTAACGAGCCATTTTGTAAGTAAGAAGAAGATTATTCACTTTGGGATTTGTGCCTATATTCAGCTCGCCGATTACTAATTTCGCGCTCACCGATGGATTGGCTCTCATCAGCTCCTCCACTATTGGACGTGCTGAGTCACGCGAATCAGCCAACGAAAATAGAAGCTCGAAGCGAGGATATTCCAGATTAAAAAAGCTCTGGAGATTCTCTCTTAAATCCGGATCGGAACCTTTCAATGGCTTAAGTATAGAAACAGGATAAAGCGCAAATGGAGCATCCAAGTATTGCGGCTCGCGACTTAAATGCCTAATAGTTAACCAAGTCCCGTATACCAGAAGACCGGTCACCGTGCCCCAGAGTACTAGCATCAACCCAATCCATAAGGTCATGTCCCTTCTCCCTATAGTAGAACTTGAATTTGAGTTCTTGCTTACGAATAGCTTCTAGTATGCTCTCTGGGTGTTTTTCGCATTCGAAAGCTGTTTTCCACGAATTGATATGCTTTAAACAATGAAAATTACTGTTTGCCAGTTTCGGCAATCTCGTATTGGCAACTTCGGTGAACAAATACGGACCACTGGCAACTTCCCATGCGTCAAATTCAGCGGCCAGTTCTTCCCTTTGATCCCAAAGATAATGCGTTTGATGGGAAAGTCTTCGGATAGAAACGGGATGAGCCGCAACGGCCAGAGCGCCAAGACCTCTGATGTTACGAGCTAAGTCAACCACACTCAATTTTGCGGGTAAAAAATGAGTCAACCCAATTGCCAAGATATGAGCAGCGCGATGATGAAAAAAAGAATCCTTACAAAACTCAACACCCGGAATAAGCACCATTCGATATTGCTTCCAAGCCCTTTCGGCTTCAGAAGATAAAATGGCCTGGTAGAGTGGAAAAGTCGAAAGCGTCAGCGTTTTTTCCAAATAGCGTGCGGCGCGGCCGAACAGTGTACCCGCTTCTCGCAAATGATCTGTAATTGCAATGGCACCAAACCCGCACGATCCGTAGAGATCGACTATCTCAGGAATAGTCAGTTTTCCGTCACTAAATGTCGAATGAATATGTAAGTCTGCTAAGAACATGCTTCCATTATCAACGCTAACAAAATTTATTCTGTCAGAAATGAGTCAAGATTTAGAGAGGCCGAACGCAATATTCCTTAAGTAATCTTAACAAACTTTGAAATTGCTTTGGTGGTTCCGCGCAAAAACGGAGATATCTCTTTTCTACCGGATGTTCGAATCCCAATGTCCTCGCATGCAACGCTTGGCCCGGCAATTCAGCTACAGCTTGTTTAATTTCGTCTGGCAGCGTAAGCCATTTCGAATGCTTGGAACTGGGTTGCCCATAGAGCGCATCTCCCATGATGGAATGGCCACTTCCAGTTAAATGTACTCGAATCTGGTGAGTACGCCCTGTTTCTAAGGTGACTTCCAGCCAGGAGCCGAAGGGAGTCCCATTTTGATTTTGATAAGTTTCGAGTGATTTGACATAGCTGATCGCTTTCCGACCGCGTTTGACTTTCATTGACATTTTTTTTCGATCACTCGGATTTCTGCCAATCAAGCTTTCTATTTTCTGAGGCCCCGTAAACGCACCGTAACAGATCGCCCAGTAACTTCTTTCAATCGCATGCTTGGAGAATGTTTCTACTAGCCGCTGGTGTGCGACGTCTGTTTTACCAATCACCAACGCTCCACTGGTATTTTTGTCCAGACGATGCACTATTCCAGGCCGTAGTACCCCCCCTATTCCAGAAAGATTTTTGATTTGATGAAGAAGGGCGTGAACAAGAGTGCCTTCCATCTGAGTTGAGGAAGGGTGCACGGTAAGTCCCTGGGGTTTATTCACAACAACGATGTGCTCGTCTTCAAACAGAATTTCCAGTGGACGATCTTCCGGAGTGAGTTCGGAGGGCCGTGGCGGCGCAAATTCTATTTGAACCTTCGCACCGGGTTTTAGTTTTGTGTTTGGCTTAATGGGTTTGTCATCTAAATAAATTTTATTCTCTTCAAAAAGACGCTTGAGTTGACTCCGCGTTGTCGACGGCACCGGATGGGCACTTTTACCCGCGCCGCTCTCTAGTGCAGATAGAATCGCTTTGTCAGCACGTTCCCACGGTTGCGTTTGTGCGGATGCCACCTCTTCCGGCACTGCCTCTGGGACGATCCACGTCCATAAAAATGACTTACTCATTGATCTTAAATCCCGAAAACCCGCTGTGCGTTCTCCGTCGTTTTAGCGGCCACTTCGTCAACACCCATTCCTTTGACCTCTGCCAGCTTTTGCGCAGTGAATTTTACCATAGCGGGTTCACATTTTTTTCCGCGAAAGGGAACTGGAGCCAAGTAAGGAGAATCGGTTTCAACCAGCAGGCGTTCCATCGGAAAGAGTCTAGCTGCAGCCCGAACGTCTTCCGCATTCTTAAAAGTGAGAATTCCAGAGAATGAAATATAGAATCCGAGATCAATACATTGCTGGCCAAACGGAATCGTTCCGGTAAAGCAATGGATTACACCTGGAATTTTCCCATTTTTCAATTTTCCGCAATAGTGCCTGAGCGCCACTAGAAGGTCGTCCTCACCGTCTCTTGAGTGAATGACAACTGGGAGTTGCAGTTTAAGCGCTAACTCCAGCTGTTGTTCTAGGCGTTGGATTTGCACCTGACGCTGCGAATGCTCGTAATAATAGTCCAAGCCGATTTCACCAATGGCTTTGCACTTAGGGTGCTGGGCCCGTTTTTCTAGAATGCCCAGATCCTGATCAGAAATTTTTTCTACATCGTGCGGATGAACGCCAAGAGTATGATAGACATTTTCATACTGCTCTGAAATTTTTTGAATTGCATCGATTGAATCGATGTCGGTACCTATGGTGATTAGCTTTTCAACACCGGCCTCCCGAGCCTCGCGGACGAGGTCATCTGCTGTCTTTGGGGCATAGTCATAATTCAAATGACAATGGGTATCAATGAGGAGCATTTTCTACAAAGTATTCAACAATCCGATTCCAAGATGCAATGGGATGAACACTCTCCATTCTATGACCGTTAACAAAGAAAGTAGGAGTACCACCAATACCGAGATTGATCGCCTCTTGCAGGTCTTTTTCAACGGCACGGGCTGTTTCCGGAGAATTGATGCATTTCTCCAGTTTCTTAGGATCGATTCCATTTTGCTCAGCGATTTTGGTTGGTACGCCAGGAGCTAAGCTGCCCTGGTTCTCAAAAAACGCTTCGTAGATCTCTTCAAATTTTCCAAATTGATTAGCACAGATCGCAACTTTTGCAGCTTCGCAAGCAGCTGGATGCCCTTTATGGTCCACCATGCCGTTGCACGCAGGATCAATTGGGAAATTGCGAAACTCGATTCGGATCTGTCCAGGGAAGCGGTGAAAGATCGTATTAATCGTCGATGCTCCCAGCTTACAGACAGGACATTGAAAATCACTAAACTCCGTAATTGTTACCACTGCGGATTTGGGTCCTACGGAGGGATAATCTTGCCCAGTGGTGACAGCTAAGGGAGGATTGTTGATCACTGAACGAGCTAGGTCGTCAATTTCAGCGTTCGTCAACTTAATCCGATCCAGAGATCTAAACCCAAAAACAGATACCGCTACAGCGACAACTGCCACGGGTAAAAGGATTCTCCACTGCGCCTTTTTCATCGCACTGAGATCGAAAGCACAAGTCTCCTGCAAAGTAGCAAGAAGCACTAAGGAAAGAACGTTAGTGCAATCAATAGCGAAGCAGAGCATGCAGAAGGTTCGCAACTTAACGAGCATGACACCCAGGTAACCGAGGCCGATCAGAGTGCCGCCAGCGGAAAACCAAAATGCCAAACGGAGGGCCTCTTTGCGCCAGTCCATCCGGTGTGCCATGAGTGTTAATGCAAGAAGAGCGAGAAACCAGCCCGCAGCAAAACTGGCTAACGGAATTCCATATACCAATTCCGCAAATGGGCTAGCGGCGACGATATCGCAATTAACAACACTATTAATATTACAAAATGATTTAAAGTTTGCCAGGCCGCTGCGAACTTCGTAGTAGTGTTTAACCAGAACGCCCGAAACGATAAAACCTGCTAGCGACAATAAGTTAACCAGCAGGAGTTTGATTCTTGTTTTTTTCGGCGTCGATCCGGTACCACCGCTCTCGCCTGTACCCGTCTCGGAAAACATTATGGGCCTCCAAAGCAACCAGCACGATAAATTAAATATTCGCCAAAAGCGAGGAGAATGAGACCACTCACTACTTTTATCGTCTTTAGCCATTGGCCCGAACGTGGAAGAATTTGAAGAGCGCCGGTAAAGGCAGCAATCACCAACAACAGGGTGCCTAGGCCGAGCGAGAAAGAAAACATCAAGAGAAAACCCAGCCCAATCGAGCGAGTGTTTGCAATAAATGCTAAAATAGCCGTAAGTACGGGGGTTGTACAAGGAGCCGCGATGAACCCAGAAGAGGCTCCGAGAAAAAAGGCACCAAAAAGGGTGACTTCTTTTTTTACGAATTCGGTGTTTTCGTGAGCCGCCTGACCACGACTTCTTTTGAGGTGGAAGTTTCTTTTGATTTGATCCCACCAAACGACCGGATCAAAGGGAATAACGTCCAACATCACAAGGGCTGACAAAGTCATAATCACGGATAGGCCTAAATACCAGCTCGGCCCATTGGTCATGCTTCCAAAAACCCGACCGGATGCCCCTGCGATAACTCCCAGAAAGGAATAAATCACCGTCATCCCTGCCACATAAGCCATCCCGCGAAGAAAGATCTCTTTCCAATGCCGGGTCGTCTTGCCCATCCCTCCCACCACGCTGACTGTGATTGGAATCATGGGGTATACGCAAGGAGTTAAACTAGAAAGAATTCCACCAAGATATGCGATCGCCATTGCCGCAATTGCGTAGAAGAAACTCAGATGTCCCTGTGTGGGTGCAAGAAGGTCCGTTAGAAATTGAGAAATTGAATTAATCATATGGATGGTCTATTCCTTTGAATCTATCACGAGAATGGGAAGGTGACCATGACGTTTGTCGCCAGCGGCCTTTTGGCGGAAGTTAAGAATGTTTCTCACGGGTTTGGAACGTTTGACCAAAGTGTACCGAATATTTTTGATGACCTATGGGATGCTAGAAAACCTAGCTGGAAGCAAGTACATGGCACCGCGTTAGCCGAAGTAGTGAAAGAAAATCAAGTCTGTGGGGAAGTAGATGGATTGGTTACACCCACGAGTAATATTCCTATAGGAATATTTACGGCAGACTGTGTTCCTATCTTACTGGCTCGACGTGATGGATCCATAGTCGCTGCGATTCACTCCGGATGGCGCGGCACGCGGGCAATGATTCTCCGAAAATTCTGGAGCGAAATGTCTGCCCGTGGAGAAGAGCCCAGAAATTGGGTTGCCGCGATTGGACCCGCCATTGAACCTTGCTGTTATGAAGTGAGTGAAGAAATGGCAAAGGATTTTGAACAACACTTTGCGTATCTAGAGAATACCAATCTTAAAAATAAGACAGGAAAAAGCCTGGCGGTCCCCGAGTTCCGACGTCTGGATCTGCAGCGCATTCAGCAAGAGGAACTGCGACAAATAGGTTTTTACGAAGTGGATTTAATCCGGATGTGTACTCGCTGCAACACTTCACCTCGTTTTGCCAGTTATCGGAGAAGCCAGAAAATTCCGGAAGAGTCTGGGCGACAGCAGCTTTCAGGAATTATGATCAAGAAATAGGCGTAACCCGTTCCCCTTTATAAAAATACCGTTCGAACTGCCTATTCAATCCGGTCCAAGTACCAGGAGTCTGATCTTGTGCAATAAAGCGGTGAATCGCATTCACTTTCGAATCGAGGTCATCCACCATATGCACCACCAGAGCCTCCAGGCATTGCGGTTCCTTGGGCGAACCGTACTCTAGTCGTCCGTGATGAGCGAGAATCAGATGTTTAACCAAGAGCTTCTTTTCCACTGGAAACGGGCCCGGAATTTTCTCTGGAATCGATTCCAGTTCCCGCACTTTGCGTTCCACCAGCTCCACACCCATCACTAAATGCCCAATCAATTTCCCTTCAGTGGAATAATCGGTCACTCTTTCGTAATTCAGTTCCCAAATTTTTCCGATATCGTGGAAAAACCCACCTAAGAAGAGCAGATCCCTATTGAGAATGTTGCCATAGTGTTGCGAGAGCGCGTCTAAAATTCCTGTGATAGAAACGACATGCTCTAATAATCCGGTGGGGTAAGCATGGTGAATGCTCTTCGCAGCTGGAGCTTTTTTGATTCGATTCACAATATCCGAATCCTCGACCAACACTGCTTTAGCCAAGGCCTTGTAGAAAGGATCCTGCATGCTTTCAATATATTGCACCAGTTTAAGATAGAGTCTCTCCGGATTGAGTTCTGACTCAGGTAAATAGTCGGGCTGATTGACGTCATCTTCTCGAACTAATTGCAGTCGCTTAACGACCAGCTGCCGTCGGTCCTGATAGATTTGACACTTACCTTCCACCCAAACAAAACTATCCTTTACTGCCTGCCCAACATATTGCGGAACATCATCCCAGAGCCGCCCTTCGATTTCGCCCGTCTTATCCATGAACACGAAATTCATATAGGGCTTTCCGTTCTTTCCAACGGCGGTAGCACTGAATTTCACCAAGAAGGGGGATGCGACCGGATCCTTATCTTTGA
>JABDFB010000020.1 GCA_013286765.1 Deltaproteobacteria bacterium | reverse complement strand
TACCGCTGAGAATGCCCCCGGCAAGAGGACTCCAGACCATTATACCCATTTGTTGATCCAGAACCGTTGGGATTACCTCTCGTTCTAAATCACGTGAAGCGATCGTATAAAAGGATTGTACGCTGACAGGACGAGCCCAGTTACGTTTTTCAGCGATACCCTGTGCTTTCATAATCTGCCAGCCAGACCAATTGCTAACGCCGATGTAGCGCACCTTGCCTGAGCGAACAAGATCATTTAACGTCGAAAGGGCCTCTTCTATCGGAGTGAGCGGGTCAAAGGCATGTAGTTGGTAAAGATCAATATGATCGATTTCTAAGCGCTTTAAACTTGCATCCACTTGGTTCATTAAATGATATCGGGATTGCCCGCGACCATTGGGTTTTTCATCCATGGGCCCAGTTGCCTTCGTAGCAATAATAAGTTCGTCTCTAGGAAGGCCAAGTTTTTTAATCGCAGTTCCTGTCAGTATTTCAGACTTCCCAAAGGAATACATATTTGCGGTATCAATGAAATTAATTCCTGAGTCAAACGCCTGTTTGATAATTTGAGATACTTCGTCTATCTGGAGTTTTCCAATCTGTGACCACAAATCCCCTTCTCCCCCAAAGGTCATGGTGCCCAGACAGAGCTCTGAAACGTTTAGACCAGTATTTCCTAGTTGGTTATATTTCATGAAGTCATCCCTTCTAACTAATGTCTAGCACCACTACTACAAATGGTACTTCAATTCAAAGGTACCAATGATGGTTGAGGAATCTGCGACCGTGTAATGCAAACCCAAGCCAGCCACCCAATCTGATCCGAAAGACTTATAAAAAGCCGGATTAAAAGTATAAGAATTTTTTAAGTAAATGGAGGAATAAGACACTTCGACGACATTCAGTTGGAAAACCTGGTCGCTTTTGAGATGAATGACTATCGACTGATTGAGCAAGTAATTAGGAAACGTGAGAGCTTGCCCCAAATTCGAGACCCCACTCATATTTCCAAAATGCCACTGTCGTAACGCATTTCCTATTTCGATATTATTCAAGAAAGAATCCACGATCGAATCATAGGTATAGAGTCCAAACCCGGCACTGAAACTCAGTCTTCGATTCGGTGAATAACTAAGCTCTATGGTATTCACCCCTTGATTCATCGTACTTTCACTGGTTTGAAATCCCGCAAGAGACTCCAATCGGTAATTCCGCTGATCCACGTGACTCAAATAATATTCCAGCTTATACGTAATTTTCAGCTGAGGAAAAGCGTCACTATTACTATTTCTCTTCGCACTAGCAAGCTTTGCCCGTTCTCGTTTTACTTCGGCCTGATGGCTGTAGTACTCACGCGCATCGGTAGGATCATATTCCGACCAGTCGTCCGCATCTTCGTTCTCAACGGGGCGAGATGGCTCGCTATTACCAAAGTAAAATGTATACCCTAGCTGAAGGGTGGCATTTCCTCTGCGATAGCCCTCGCCGGGAATTCTGTCCAATCCAATTTTTCCACCAAACTCCAGATTGTGTAAAATCTCCCACGTGAGTCCGCCATAAAATCCGAACATATAGTCCGTAACGCCGGATCCAAAACTGTCCTCAGATCTTATGGCGCGGCCCGCAGTCGCGCCCAGGAGCCAGTACAAAGGTACAATCTCGAAAAGTTTTGAATCATCATCGGCCCAATTCTGCGACTCTGTTTGAGCCATGGCAGTTTCAATACTCGTTTTAGCTCTCCTAAA
Organism: Deltaproteobacteria bacterium; assembly: GCA_013286765.1. The sequence continues at coordinate 27,121 of JABDFB010000020.1, read as the reverse complement.
ATGACGAGAAGCCTCGAAGGACTGGATCTGAGTCTCCCCACCTATCGAGGTCCATGAAAGGACTTGATCTTTCGACTGAGCAAGCCCGTCCCGAAAAACCAAAAAGAAAAAAAAGATGCTTAGGACACCTATCGGACGGACTTTAACTTTCATATTGAGCTTATCATATACGACCTACCCCTTTTTGCAAAAACTCTTGGAGTTACTTGCCACCAGAAGAAGATACGTATATTTATTTGATAAAGTCGCTAGGACGAAATTTGGAGATGGTGACGATAGGGAGATATCAATGGACATTGCATTATTAAATTTAGATGGGTTTTTATTTATTCTCAGGTGGCTGCATTTATTCTTTGGTGTGACCTGGATTGGACACCTTTATTACTTCAATTTTGTGCAGGGTGCTTTCTTCGCTGAAACCGACGCCAGCACTAAATCGAACGCAATTCAAAAACTGGTACCACGTGCGCTGTGGTGGTTTCGATGGGGTGCAATGTTTACCATGCTCACAGGCGTTCTCTACCTTGCCATTCGAGGACATCGGGACGGAGCGGCCATATTCGCAACTTCGTGGGGCGTCGCTATTCTTACAGGAGCCATATTGGGACTCTTAATGTGGGCTAATGTTTGGTTTGTGATTTGGCCGAATCAACAAATCGTCATCGCTTCTGCTACACAGGCTGCAAAAGGCGGAGCTGCCATTCCAGAAGCTGCCGCAGCAGGAGCACGCGCAGGTGTTGCATCTCGAACAAACACTCTCTTTTCAATCCCGATGCTGTTTTTTATGGGCGCCGCTAGTCATTTACCCATTATGATTAATCCTGAAGTCAGCCTTCCACGGTTAGCCATTGTTCTCGGCGTCATTATTCTTGCGCTAGAAATCAACGCACTCAAAGGAAAGACCGGGCCAATGACCACGATTAGGGGTGTAATTACTTGTGGCTTTGTTTTAACAGGTGTTCTTTACGGTGTGATGGAGCTACTAACCAAGTGAAATTTAGTTTGCCGAAGCAGTTTTTCGTTTCTCATTTGGACGGATCTGTTTTTCAGATCCGTCCTATTTTTTTTCTTCTCATTCTGTCTTTTGGGCTTGGAACTGCGGCCTGTACAGAAAAGTCCTCTGACCCGGCTGCCCTAAAGCAACCCAGTGCCGAAAAAGGACAGACGATCTATCGCACCTACTGCACAGCCTGTCATAACAGCGATCCAAAGAAACCAGGTACTCTCGGTCCGGAGATTTTCGGCGCCTCGAAGGAACTTTTGGAAGCCCGGATTTTGACCGCGACTTATCCGGAAGGTTACAAGCCTAAGCGCGAAACTAAGACCATGCCCCCATTTCCCTATCTTAAGAATGACATCCCTTCGCTTCATCTGTACTTAAACTCGACAAAGGAATAGACGCGCTCATCCAGCTGAGCCGATCGCAAATAACTTCCCGGGTAACTTACTACTAACTTTCTAACTTCGTCTCTATTTCAGAGACAATAGGAACTTGATATCATCGTCGTCGAAGGTAATGCCTGCGCTTAAGAAATAAGCATATCGGTTATTAACCGGTAGCTTCCTCAGAGACTCTAAACCCGCACGCAGGTAGAGATTTTGGATAGGAAAAAATGTCAGACTGAGACGACTATCTAACGAACTTCCAGAAGTTCTGAAATAAACATCGCTTCTAAACGTTAACTGTTCTTCAAATCCAGTAGGACCTAAACGTATTGCAGCAGATGCTGCACCGTCACCGTAGAGAAAACCAATCGAAAGATCATATCGATCGTAATAGACCTTACCCAACATGCCGGTCAAAAGGATGGAAGTCTGATCCACCGTTTGAACCTCGGTCGTTTGACTCAAGCCCCCTGCAGTTGTCGTCACTTGGGTTGTTGAAATTCGGCCTCTCGGGTCCATGGAAATACCTATGAGATAATAGCGATCTTTCCTAGGCCAAACTCCAAGTTGAAACCAACCACGGCCTCCGTTATAGGCGGGTAATAAAGCGCCGCCCAGATCCACCACGAAGCGAAAGTTATTTAACTTGTTGAGTAGTCTATTGAGATTAAGCAAAGCCTGGTGAATCAGTTCAGCATATTCCGGATCGTTTAAGAGTCTTCCGACAGATCCTTCACCCTTATTCACTCGAGTCATCTGACTTCTCAGCTGCTCTATAGAGTCTTCCAATTTCGCTAAAGTTCGCTGTGCCGTTTGAGTCAGCCCCCCCTCAGGAGCTAGTGTTCGGGAAGCATTTTCCAATGTAGAATTAAGCTGCCTCATGGTCTTCTTGAGATCTTCGGGATTGATGGCTGTCTTTAAGTTGTTTGCTAGACCCGAAACCTGATTAACTAAATCGTCCACACGATTGACCAGATGTTCAATATCCTGAACCTCTTCTCCGACCGGAATTTCTCTTTCTGCCCTTTTACGAGTACGCTGTTTAGGCAAGCTCGTAGGAGATCCTATTGGTTCACCAACGGATCTTGCGCTAGGGGACGGTTCTTCAGCATAAGCCGATGGAATTATTGCTAAAAAAGACTGAAGCCCTTTAAGCTTAGATTTTATTTGGGACTTTATTTCGGATTTCGTCGCAGATTTTACCGCAGATTTTATAGTGGACTTTGTATCATTCTTTGACTCAGCGTTCTTGGCGTTGTCAAATTCTTCTGGTTCGCTGGGCTTCGGTCCAGTATAGCGTACGGGCTTTAACTCAACAAATTTATCGCCTAAAAATCCCTCTGGCCGCAGATACGCACGAGTCGTCGGGAGAACCTCTACTGGAGCGGTAATACAGATCCCTAAGCTCACATGAGTCTCACTCAGATTAACCGATCTCAAAAATCCGATTTCGATCCCTAAAGACCGTATGGGCGATTTGGTCTTCAAACCTGTCGCATCTTCCACATTGATTTTTACGAATTGACAGGGTCGCCACCAATACGGGCGATTATTAATCAATACCGATACCAGCACAAGCAAGCCAATCCCAGCCAAGGTAAAAATGCCAACTTTTAATCGCGTCATTAAGCCTGAATCCATTTTTTTTAGCGTTTCAATATTACATGATCTTTAAGGTTCTGAAACCATAAGGTAGCAATGACGTAATAAAATAATCACTCGAAAGAATGACCAGACTCGTTGCCACCACCGTGTTTCTCGTTGCCTGTCCTACTGCTCTAGCACCACCGTAGGCCCTAAATCCACAAAAACATCCTACCCAAGTCAACAATAGACCAAAAGCCGCCGACTTTACGAAGAGATGGAGCATGTCGGTAAGAGTTACAAACTTAAAATACTGAGTCCAAAACACCGTTGCCTGAAGGCCCATTACCCCCGTTGAGATGAAATAAGCCGATACCGACGCTACCATCGTAAAAAAGAGCGCTAGAATAGGCATCATCAAAAGACCTGCCGCTACCCTTGGAAAAACCAAGTATTCTATCGGGTCGACAGCCATTATCTCCAGGGCATCAATTTGCTCCGAAATTCTCATGCTAGAAATTTCTGCGGCCATCGCAGCTCCTGCCCGGCCTGTCACCATAATCCCGGCTATGACAGGACCTAACTCCCTAAAAAGAGAAACCCCTACAGTACCCCCAATCAGAGCCTCTGCCCCAAACCTATGTAAGGAAACATAGAGTTGATATCCAAGAACAGCCCCCAAAAAAGTAGCGGCTGCGACATTAATACCGAGAGAATTCACTCCAATAAACTCACACTGTCGTAAAAAGAGCTCTTTTCGTCGCCAGACATGCCGGCTGGATCGTAAGGTGCGAGCAATAAATAAAGCAAAGTCACCTAGATCAGAAATAATAGTGATGATAAGCTTCCGTAAATTCACGTGAGTAGTAAAGACCAGATAGTCTTGAAAAACAAGCCTGGTCTCATTATTTCTGCCAAACGGGGAGTCTTTGAAGTGCTTTGGTTCTCAAAATTTGTTCATCGGTATGCGAAATGGATTGCCATACTAGGGACCCTGTTTGCCGTCATAGGTGGTTACTATTCCGTCCTCTTATATAAGAACTTACGTACGGATATTCAGGAGCTGCTCCCCACTACCGCGAGAAGTGTTCTCGATGTGGGAGAAGTCTCGCAGCGTTTACAGTCGATAGACAGCTTGGCAGTACTAGTTTTTTCCAGCCATACAAAAGAAAGCAAGCGCTTCGTCGAAGACCTGGCTGAAAAATTAGAACAAGCTCCAAAAAATACCGTGGCCGGAGTCGAGTATCGACTGGATCGAGAAATCAAGTTTTTCAAAGAACGTCAAGCGTTGTTCATAGATGTGAAAGACTTAATACAGATTCGCGAGTACATTCGCCAACGCATTCAGTACGAAAGGGAACTTTATAATCCCCTCAATATTTTTCGAAGCACCGAAATTCCCGAACCCAAACTGAATTTCCTTTCTATCAAAGGTAAATACTCGCTAAAAGCGGAAGGCTTTGAGCATTTCCCAAACGGGTACTTTGCGACACCTGACGAGACAAAGAGAGTCCTTTTAGTCAACTTGCCAGGAAGCTCGGATACTATCAACGCGACACACCGTCTTAAGTCTGTTGTTGAAAACACTATTGCCGAACTCAATCCCTCTTCTTATGCACCCGATTTGACTATTCGATACGCTGGAGGAGTCGAAAATACCATTGAGGAGCAATCTGCTCTCGTCGAGGATCTCGAACTCTCAACGGTCATTGTTACGTTGATCGTTAGTTTGGCAATGCTCCTATACTACAGAGATATTCGCTCGACACTGGCCCTCATTCTGTCGCTTTTCATGGGAACGTTTTGGACCTTTGGAGCAGCATATTATTTAGTGGGGTATCTAAACGCTAATTCGGCTTTCTTAGGAAGCATCGTTTTAGGAAATGGTATTAATTTCGGCATTATTTTTCTAGCTCGGTACACGGAGGAACTCCGAAACGGCAGCACGCATGGGCCTGCTCAGGAGGCTGCCGTAGTTCACACCACTACTTCGACCTGGACTGCTGCCCTAGCCGCTGCCCTCTCCTATGGATCTCTGATGCTAACTGGGTTCAGAGGATTTAGACAATTTGGGATAATTGGCTTCGTCGGCATGGTCTTATGTTGGATCAGTGCCTACACCGTGCTGCCAGCACTTCTGACGCTCTTCAACGGGAAGCGAACTCCCGTGCGGGAAAGCCAAGTTGTTATCAAACGGGATTTCTCCAACAAATTTGCTGTATTTATAAATAGTGCGTGTTGGGTAATTTGCGGTTTGACTTTGATCGCTACAGTGGCATCTCTTCAAACTTTTACAAAGCTAAGCCCCGACATTTTAGAAACCGATCTCTCCAGGCTCCGAAACAAAAGAAGCATGACTGAGGGTTCCGGTCACTACGCTAAATACGTAGACGAGATCTTCCAGCACTACCTTTCACCGATGGCTATTCTGCCTCACTCCCGCGAAAATGCGCGAAAAATTGCAAAAGCACTTCAGGCCAAGAAAGACGCTGGAGGCAAAACAAGTCCTATCGCTTCCGTACAAACCATGGATCAATTTATCCCTGAAAATCAGCCGGAAAAAATTAAGATCTTGCGGCAGATTCAACGGCTCTTGCCTGAACGGCTCATAGCGCGGCTCTCTCCTGAGGATGTCAAATTAGTTCGGGCGTTTCTCAATCCAGCGAGTTTTCAAGTTTTTGCAGAGAAGGACCTCCCCATTCTGATCCAAAGAAAATTCACAGAAAAGAATGGAGCAGTTGGAAAGATGGTCCTCGTGGAGCCGCCTCTGGACAGCGGAAACTGGCCTGGCGAAAAACTCATCGAATTTGTAGATATCCTGCGAACTACCGCAGACGCCATCGAGCCCAACACGCCAGTTGCTGGTGGACTTGCCGTCACATCGGACATGATCCGTGCAATCTCAAAAGATGGGCCTCAAGCGACCTTATTCGCTTTGATTTCGGTGGTCGTTTTGGTGATTTTGCTTTTCCGAAATCTAAAAACTATTTCCCTGGTTCTCTTCGCCCTTTTTCTTGGTGTAATCTGGTTGGCGGGAATCATTCTAGGTTTCAAACTCAAAATTAACTTCCTGAACTTTATTGCACTACCAATCACCTTCGGCATTGGGGTGGATTATGGCGTCAATATTTTCCAACGCTACCGGGAATCGGCCAAAAGCAATATCTTGGCGGTGATTAAGAATACAGGCAGCGCGGTAGGGCTTAGCAGCTTCACTACCTCGACTGGCTACGCCTCACTCCTGATTGCAAGTAACCAAGGATTTGTTAGCTTTGGTGCTTTGGCAGTGGCCGGCGAGTTAACCTGTGTTATCGCAGCCGTGATAGCCCTTCCTGCTTTTCTAGTTTTAATGAATCGGCGTCGTCAAACTCAATCGAGTTGAGCGCTTCTTCCTTCGTTTTTTTTTCCTTCAGCCGCACACTCTTAGCAATGAACCAAAGCCGCTCTATCGCGGAACCATTACCTAAAACTGCAACTAAACAAATCGCGATTACCATGGGATGAGCAATGGCAATCCCATACTCGCGCTCAACCTCTAGCCAAGGAATCGTAATGGGAGAGAGTGCAGCCCCGAGTGTTAAATAAACAGCTCTCTCGGGCCGTCGCATATTCCCTTTCGGCGGATCCACGTGGAGAGCTTCCGCTTTAGCGGTTGAGTAGCTCACCATAAAAGCGCCCATCAATGCGAGCAATGACAGAATTAACAGCGGCGGAATCTGCCGATAATAAATGCAAAGGCCACCTAAGAAGAAAAACTCCACATAGCGATCCACCGTCGCATCCAGTACTTCCCCTGCATCAGAAGATTGTCCCGATATTCTAGCTACTATTCCATCCAACGAATCCGATACGGCTGAAAGTGTCGCAAGCACTGCACCCGAGCCAAAGTGTCCGAATGCAAGACAGCACCCCGCACAAAGACCCAATAACAAAGATGCCCACGAAATTTGATTCGCATTGACATGGCAAAAAATAAGTAGACGCGCCAATGGCTGGAAGAACCAATACCCCAGCTCCATTAGTCCTTTGTGTAGAAGAGCGCTGCCACCTTGTTTATCTACTCTTTCGTAGCGGGCTGGCCCCTTCAAAGTCACACGAACACCGTAGGCTAACGTTACGATAACGGCCAGGCTAAACAAAATAAGTACATTCAGTAGTTCAAAGTTGTTGCTTAGGTTTAAGTAGGTGTTCATGCGTCAACTCAAATCTGATCTTCTTCTCCCTCATCAATACCATAATAAGTTAAACCTAGATGGTGAATTAGCTCCTCTCTCCTAAAAAAGCGAAGTGTATTTTCAAGCTTCAATAATTGGACCGAAAGGTCATGCTCGGGTCTCAAACCTGGATTAACTACGGGCGCCTTGAAATAGAATGAAAGCCATTCCTGAATTCCTCGTAATTTAGCACGGCCGGCCAAGTCCATAAACAAAGCTAGATCAAGAACAATCGGAGCAGCCAGAATGGAATCCCTGCAAAGAAAATTAATTTTAATTTGCATCGGATAGCCAAGCCATCCAAAGATATCGATGTTATCCCATCCTTCTTTATTATCGCCTCGCGGCGGATAGTAATTAATTTTCACAACATGATGAATGTTTTTGTACAACTCTGGATACATTGACCCAGATAAAATGTCGGTCAAAACACCTGTCTTTGAAACTTCTTTAGACTTGAAAGAACCTGGATCGTCCAGCACTTCACCATCTCGGTTACCCAGAATATTTGTGCTGTACCAACCCGCCACACCCAGCTGCCGATTTCGCAATCCCGGAGCCACTATAGTTTTCATGAGCGTCTGGCCCGTCTTAAAATCTGAACCCGAAATCGGTGTACCCATTTCCTGCGCGAGTTCTTGTAAACACGGCATTTCTACCGAGACATTAGGGGAACCATTCGCGTACGGAACTCTCTCGCACAACGCTGCATATGTATAAATCTGTGATGGGGAGATAGCAGGATCATTGTTTTTCAACCCTTGCTCGAAAGCTTTTAGCGAAGCATGCACCTCGGTGGGCGGCGTGTATACTTCCGTAGAAGCACACCAAACCATCACGGCCCGACTACAGCCATGTTGCTTCATAAAATTTCGAATATCGGCTCGAAGCTGTTCAGCCAGTTCCATCTTGTTGCGCCCATTCTTGACGTTTGGGCCATCCAAGCGCTTCACAAATTTTCGATCAAAAACCGCAGGCATCGGTTTAATTGCCGAAAGCGGTTCTTTGAGAGCCTCCAGCATATCCTTTTCTAAAACCTGCGCATGCTTTGCCGACTCATAAGCGTTTTCAGGAAACAAGTCCCAACCGCCAAAAACCAAATCGTTGAGCGATGCCAAGGGAACTAAATCACTTACATTACTAAAGCGATTCTCAGTCCTCTTACCTAACCGAATCTTACCCATCTGGGTGTACGAACCAATAGGTTTAGCAAGGCCTCTTTTCACTGCCTCAACGCCGGCAAAAAACGTTGTGGCGACCGCTCCCATGCCTGGAGTCAGAACGGCTAACTTTCCCCGAGCAAGAGCAATATCAACTGATTTTTTTGAGTCCACTGTCATATCGAATCTCCCTAAAGATCCACTTTTATTTTAGTTTTGCTGAATAAGCAATTGGTTCTGCGTCATTACAACGTTGTTTATAAGGGCAAATCAACAGATAACGGTATTTCCTGACATTTCTCTCGAGCTGAACGGTATGCAGATGAAATCAATTGAGTGCAGAGAAACGCTTCTTTTGTTTCCTGGCTCACATACTGATTCTGTTGAATTGCCGTCTTAAACTGATCAAAAAGCGAATTAAACCAACTTACATGGCTCGCATCCATCCAATGCGAAGCAATGGAAGTTTTCTCTATTTTCCACGAAACGGCCCCTTGGGCAACATCAGGACCATCTGTACTCTGCATTAATGCTAGTTGAAGTTCATCATCGTCTACGGTAATCGCGCCCTTTTCACCCTGGACAGTATAAATGACCTTTCGAGTACCTGCAGTCCAAGTCAAATAAGCCTGTGCAACTCCATTTGGAAACGTCAGTGTTGCAGAAAAACCGTCTTCCGTATCGTATTTTTGAGAATCCAAAGTCGTCATCTTAGCAGTAACAGCCGTTGGATAACTCCCCATCCACTCAAAAGTCAGGTAAAAGCTATGGCTGCCGTGATCCATGGCAATCCCGCCTCCTGAATATTTTTGAAATCTGCGCCAATGCGTATTCCACTCAGGAACTCCCTTGGCGTGAGTATTTCTATAAGTATTAAGGGTAACTGAGCGCACCTTACCAATCTTTCCACTTTGAATAATCTCTCTAATTGCTCGGACAACTGGGGCATGTTTGTAATTATGACATGGAAACAAAACACGCTTACTTTCAGTTGCAGCCTGTAAAAGCTTTTTTGCATCTTCAACAGATGTGGTCAGTGGTTTTTCACAAAGTACATGGAGTCCACTTTTTAAGGCAAATTGAGCTATTTCTGCATGATCGCAAGGTGGGGTCGCGATGTCAATAAAATCGAGTTGGTGCCCTTCCTTCTCGATAAGCTCGCGATAGTTTTCGTAGACACGTACTCCGGGTACCGCATCAGAGGCTATTCTCCGCCGAGCTTCACAAATGTCAGCAATTGCGACAATGCTTACATCCTTCTGCAACTGAGCCCGTTGTACGTAAGCAGGAATATGGCCTCGGCTCGCAATAAATCCGTATCCGATGACCGCTCCCCTCAGCAAACGCTCCGAGCTTTTAATATGATCCATTCCAGCTACTTAACACTACCTAGCGGAATTCTCCAATTAATGTTATTCGTTCGCTCAATGAGTTCACTATCCGATAAATCCATTCCAGCTATCCCACGCAAAATAGAACCATTCAGCAGCACAGAAATGCTCATCGAGTGGAATACCGGCGAAAAGTCCGCACTACCCTACGCGGAGATTCGATACTATTGTCCCTGCGCGGGTTGTATCGACGAGCATACCGGGACTCGAACGATTGAAAAATCGTCCATCCCGCCTGATATCCATCCTACTGGAGTTCAGCTCGTCGGGAGATACGCGATTCAAGTCACCTGGTCCGATCAGCATGACACCGGAATGTACCATTTTGATCGACTAAAGGAACTGTGCGAGAAACAGGGACGAAAAGTTTAGTATTTGAAGAGTGATCGACATCCGGAACCAATCTAATAAGTTCGACTTCAAAATTCTTTTGCGTTAAAACTATCTTAATTGGCAGCACAAGGGGCGAAGAGAACAAAATTATGACGCGCAAAAAATTGAGGCCTATTCCTACAGATTTTACACGCTTGTTTGGTTGCGACTATCCCATTATTGCGGGACCAATGTTTTTAGTTAGTAATACTCACTTGGTTTCAGCTGTTAGCGCAGCCGGTGGTTTAGGCGGTACGCCGTCGCTGAACTGGCGAACGACCGATGATTTTCGTAAGGCGATACGCGAAATCAAATCGCGAACAGACAAGCCTTTCGCAGTCAATCTCATCGTAAACCAAGCAAATATTCGGATAAAAGCGGATCTCAAAGTCTGCGTGGAAGAGCGAGTTCCATTAGTCATTACTTCCCTAGGGAACCCTAAGACCACGATCGAAAAAATGCATGAGGTAGGTTGCAAGGTTTTTTGTGACGTCACAACACTGAATTATGCAAAAAAAGTTGAAGACATGGGTGCTGACGGCGTGATCGCTGTCTCAGCTGGTGCTGGCGGGCACCCGGGACCGATTTCTCCACTCGTGCTTATTCCTTATCTGACACGCAATTTAAAAATTCCTGTCGTCGCTGCAGGTGGCATCGCGACTGGCGAACAAATCGCCGCTGCTCTGCTGCTGGGTGCATCCGCGGTTCAAATCGGAACACGTTTTATTGCATGCGAAGAAGCGACCGTCGACCAGGCTTACAAAGATGCCATTCTTAATTCGAATCCTGAGGACATTGTTCTCACCAAGAAAATTTCAGGAACTCCGGCCGCGGTCATCAATACACCTTATATTGTCAAGCAAGGCCTGGAACTCAATCCTATTGAATCGCTTTTGTTTAAACATCCAAAAACTAAAAAATACATGAAAATGGTACGCGCCTACTTAGGATCAAAAGTCCTCGAAAAGGCCGTCGCTGGGCCCACCTGGAAAGAAGTTTGGAGCGCCGGCCAGGGTGTTGGCTTGATTGAAGATATTTTGCCCGCCGCAGAAATAGTCCACCGTCTTGTCAAAGAATATTACGAGAGTATTGAAAAACTCCCAGGTCGAGCTGCGCCCAATTCTAGTGACAGTGACTCAGCCAAAGATCGGAACCACAACCGTAGTAGCCACGGCGATTTTTCCGCCACCGGCAATGGCAATTATGAAGCTCAGGTGCAGCTATAGACCTATTAAAGTCTATAGCTCGTCCCTTCCATCAGAATTCGAATTCCAGGAATTCTCTCGCAGATGCTCTGGATAATGGCTTTCATAATACAGCTTTAAATTAACTAACGTATTTCTCACTGCCGGATCTATCTCGACCCCAGGATGTTCAGCAAGAGCTTCGTGCAATCCCATCTGAAGCTTCATCAGATTATGGCGAATTTCTGTATGAGATCGCAACTTACATCTTGTCGATTCAAAGGTTTCGCTGAAAAAAATTATGGAAGCGGCCAATAAGGCGGGAGAATTTTACCAATCCTCAGATGAGCCATTTCAAGAAAACGACGAGTTGTAATTCAAACGAATATTTTAAACGGGAAATTATCGGCCCTACTCTTTTTCCATGGTGGGGCCGAATTGTTTTTCAAAGCTGAAATTTAGCTAGTGCACACAACAAAACAAAAGCGCACCAATCACGGCAATTCCCAATCCGGTGATTACGTCACCGTAGTGTTCGAAGATCGGATGATCTAGTTTCACAAGCCCCATTGAAACCAGCACTGTCGAACCGACCAGAGCCAGAAGAACTCCCAGCGAGAAAAACACAAACGATAGTACTGTGATTGCTATACCGCTTGCACCTGCTGCAGCGAAAATCGGAACAGCAGCAATACAGGGAGACAATCCAATCGAGAATAGAAACGCAAATGAAGCTTTGCCATCTTTGGAGGCATTGCCACCCTTAAGGCCACCATGAGCATCACTGTGAGAATCCTTTTCAGCCTCATGAGCAACAACTGGGGCGGGATCCGGACCATGGTGGGTATGCCCAACACAACTCGAGTGTCGGAAGTATGCAAATCCGGCAAACAAAAAACCAAAAACCGCAAGCCCTAGTCCTGAGTATCTTTCAATAACGGATTCGTATTGGGATAAAAATTCTGCGCCCACAAATATAGAAGCTCCACCCAGAATAATGGACAAGATAATATGGCCTGAAGCGGCAACCACTGCTCCAAGGGCCGCCGTTTTAGGAGACCATTTGCGTCCCTTTGCGAGCAAAACTACAGGAAGCCAATGACCTGGGGCCAAGGAATGCACTAAACCTACAAATCCGGCAGACAAAGCAAGGAGGAGCATATACTGGAACGAACTGACCATGACCCCACCCGATAGTCAACATTTAGTGCTGGAGGGGCAAAGGAAATTAGGCGGCTAACTTCTCGAGACGCCTCTGTTTAGATTCCACTACCTGGCTGATCAATTCCTGCATCTTGGACTTTTGCAACGACTTTCTCGCCACAGGAAGCACTTCGCGCTCTTCCTCACCGACATGATGCCGAACAACAGCCATCAGACTCTCGACTTGAGCCTTTAACTTTTCGTAAGGCAGGTCACCAGCATTCCTAAGCTCGCCTAGGTGCTTTTTGATTTGTCTGTGTTCCTCGTAGCCTTCTCGAATTCTATCTCGAAGACTCGAGATCTCCTGGCACGCCGGATAGAACAGCTCTTCTTCAACCTCACTGTGCCTGGTCAACTGTCTCACCATAAATTCGACAATTTCAGCAGCCTCTCTCGGATCTTTCGTCATTTTAAAGAGAAGGTAACTCAGATCAATCACCATGTGGTCGATCTCGAGCATCTCCGTTAAATCCATCTTCATTCGTGTTAGAAATTTTAAGGTTAGCCTGGTTCGTTCTAGTACTCTAGTAAACATGAGCAAAACCTAGCTGCAAACCGCATACCTCGGTCAAGCTGCCGAACGAAGTTGCCCTTCCATGAACTGCACTAAATCTTCTAACTGCTCAATCGTCATCAAACGGGTCTCGGCAACTCCGTAGCGTGCCCCCAAAAGCTCCGCAAATTGAGTATTGGGAAATCGTGTTAAATATGGCCGATACAGACTCATCAACGACCGGTTGAGCTGTTCCCTCGGACGCGTGTGCTTTCGCGGTGTTCCTTCTTTTTCAGGCGCTCTTTCTGCATTCCGTTCAGCCATAGTTCTCAAAGGTGCAGGCGAAGGATTATCCCGAGCACGCTCGAAATCATCCGACGTCCATCTCTTGTAACGGTCCCTCGGCTCCTGGTAATCAACCCAAACCGTTTCTGAATCATAGAGGTATCGCCCGATCCCGAATAACATCGCACAGCGCTTGAGCGCATCGGAATAAGCTGCCTTTAGATCATTCCCCTCACCCACATTCTCGCGGCTAATTCCTTTTACAGTCATTCGCATTCGAACGACGAAAGTATCGTCGATAGCTTCATCTCGAATCGCCTCCATCGACCATGAGGGATCCACTTCCTCGATTCGATTCTGCACATCGGTATGCTGCAGGTAAAGGACCAGCAACGCCCTCGTCCGCTCGCGATTGAAAGACTGGACTTTTACCCCGACCCTATCTTTTGGAAACGGAGCCTTTAAGACTTTCAATTCCTCCTGAGTTAAACCGCTCACATGATGGAGCTGAACACCTTCGCTAGCAACTGGATCGACCACCGGTACTTTGTTACTGGTAGGTTTTGCTTCGGATTTCATAGAATTACTCGCTCTCTAATAGTGTTATGGAATCAGTTTAAAGACGGACCATTATCCGACTTCCACACCTTGCTATTCTTTTTTTATGATTATTTGAGCTCACTATGCCAGATACTGCATCGCATTAACAAGAGGACGCAATCTCCAGCGTAGGCCTTATCTAATGCCCCATACGGCTATTACAGAAAAAAGCATGTTTTAAGAATTTTAAACGTTGAAAAACCGTTTCACACCGGTTATTGCTTTCCCTCACTTGATCGGACTAAACAGCGTCCCCATCGTCTAGAGGCCTAGGACATCGCCCTTTCACGGCGGTAACCGGGGTTCGAATCCCCGTGGGGACGCCAAAAACAGATGGCTTTGCAAGTCGACGAAATCACAGGACAATTCGGAAGCAGTGCGAGGGACTGAAAAATGATCCCGGGCACTGGTGCGTCCGCTGCGGGGCATATGCGGGACATAGACCCCATTTTCAGAAGTTATTGTCGAAGGAATACCAATGTTGCTATTCGAGGGTGAATGGTGGTGAGAAAAGCCGGGCACATCGCGAACTGCCAAATCTCCATCTACGATGGTGCGTATAGACTCGCGAAGTTATGCTAATGTCAGAATGACCGAGAATCAAGGACCACTTTTTCATTCCCCAGCCGTGCCTTATTTTATTGCTCCCCCAACTTTGACGGAGAGTATGAATATCAACCCGTTTCTTGATCCCAGCCTCGTTAAACAGAACTGCCTTACTCAGGAAACCCGCTACGGAGCTGCACTCTCGATCTGCGCCGTTCCATAATCTATTCGGTCTAGTATCAAAAATATATTTATAAATAGTACCAATACCCACCTGAGGTTAAATTCTTATGAAATATAAAGTAATTATATTTACTATTCTATTTGCAGTAAGTCTGGTTTCTCCCGCAATGGCTTTAGCCTCGGAGCAGAAATCACCGCCATCCTCCTCTTCCGTCGTGGGCCTGAGACAAATTCCCCTTCAGCAGTATACAAATTTATTGCTCACGCTGATTCAGCCAGACGTTATTAAAAAAACGAATTCGGATACTAATACTATTATGGGATATTTTAGAATTCTTTTGGATCCGAACTTATATACTCCTGTCTATATGATTGGTTCGCAAAAGGAACCTCAGATCTTTTTGAAACCGTTTTATAGATTTGACGATTTTCCATTGGTAAAAGGATTTTTTTAATAAAAGGCATAAAAAGTTTAATAAGAAAAAAAACAGAGCGTTAGGATGGTTTTCACTCGGAACCTGTGAACGCAACGGGGAAGTGGATCCCATATCTATCGATAAGATGAGAGATTTTTTGGCTTTTGCTTTTGATCGTACGGTTTCTAAAGAAGGCGATTCGGAATTGGAAAAGTTGGAGAAGGACGCCACTCTTATTATTCCAGCAGTGGACCGGGATATAAAAATTTGTAAAGCTCTGGGTTTAGACTGCTTAGAAGGAAGCGTAAAAGCTGACGGCTATGGAAAAGTACAAGAATTTAAATTTTATGCCATTAACGAGAAAGCCGCTCGGGCGAAGTGGCCTGAGGCTTTTAAAGAGCGAGCTAATATTTTTGATTCACCTTTCTCTCCAGAAACTCCAGAACTAAAGGAAGTTGTATTGCTCGAGAGAGGGCCATTAACTTCAATTGAGAGAGCGCTAAAATTCTTAAAGGAATTTTTAGTCTCTGACGTTAGCGCTGGTTTGAAAATCTTGTTACGAGATGTGCCTAAGCCAGACACGTTAGATAAAACTCAAGCAATAGCTTTTTTTGCTGAATTCTTGAAACTGCGAAATAAATTACAGGGTCAGTTTTCTTCAGAGTCTGGTAAGATGAAGTCCGATATAGCTAACGCCTTAAGAATCCTCGAAGGACATCTTCTTAAATACCAAGAAAAATTTGGATTCAACCCAAGAGACTTTCTAAAGGAGTATAAAGAGGCTCAAGAAATTTTATCAAAAGATATTTACTTATTATCTCAATTTAAAAATCCCGCTCTTCCTAAATTATCACCCGAGGATCAGCTTCTTTGGATGCCGATTCATATAGGGGGTGGTGATCCTGATCCAGATACTGACCAAGATAGTGCGCCAGAGATGGCAAACTTTGCTGCCAATCTGAGACGTAAATTTCCGAGCGAATTTCATTACACCCGTGATGGCCTGCTGGCAGATAGGGAAAATGGAACTCTTGATCAAAGGAGAGCCGCGTTTACACGACAACATCCAGGAGGTCTCTTTGACTATATTCTTCGGACGTTTCAAATTAAACCAAAAACATCGCCCATTGTCATCAGCGCCCCGAAGGAAACGAAACGTGACTCTCTTGCAAACCAAGAACTTTCTCACCACGACGTCGAAGACTCCTTCGAGAGCGAAGAAAGGGAAGAACAGAAGGAAGAAGAAAAAGTGCTCAACCGACTGGTGAATTTACGTGCTCGGTCTCAAAAGCAAAATAGAAATGTTAATTCTAATCGGAATTTAGTCCAACCACCTCCTCAGTTTAGTCGAGATCCGAAAGAATTTATTAAAAGTTTGGAAAATCTCAATCAGACTATTAAAGGAGGAGCTTCCATCGATCCATCTATTCTCTTGTCGTTAGCCAAGCCTCCACGTTTCGTCCCGACTCTGACGGATAAGCAGCGAATCAGCATTCTGGAAGAATTCGCCCACCTCCTGCTCCAGGTCCTTGGTAGGAGATATGCAAAGCTTGAAATTTCGGAAGAGGATCAGTTGGAGGGTTCAATATACTGGAGCCCCGATTATTCGAAATGGTATCCGCTCCTGGTAGCACCGATGAGCGATCGCCTTGAGTCGATGCCTATCTCTACCGTTTTACGGTTTTTACTTTCTTTTTCTAGACTCTGGAGACCTTCAACTAGCGATTGCAAGCAATGGTTAGGCATTGTCGAAAATCGAATTAATGAATTGAGCGATCCTCAAATGGTAGAAGTTGCGAGTCTTTTTGTCAGAATGCGAGTACGTCCGCGCAAGGAGCTGCGGAGTAAAATTGCAGAAGCCCTCTTGCCCGTTGTAGAAGCAATGCGAGATGGAATGGTTCTGAAGCTGACCCAAGCGATGGCTGCAACGAACTGGGGTGTCGAAGGAGATCCAACTGGACCGGAAAATCGCCTTAAAGTTGCTGTTGCCCAAACTTTGCCGCAGTTTGATGATACTCGTCTGGATATCCTCGCAAGTATGCTCTGGTCCTTGTGTCAGTTGGATCTTATGGATACCACTGGAGGCGGGCCTGAAGAAATCAGTTTTAGAAAAGTTTTTTCTTGAACAGGCGAAAGCGATCGTGGCCCTATTTAATAAAGCTGGACAGTGTCGGTTAACAGATGATGACCTAAAACGGAAGGCATTTCACCGCTTCTATTTAAGTTCCCAATATCTTTCACAAGCCTACCCGAACGCGGGCTTTGAGATTAGTCCAGCACTTAACGCACAGTTCGACTATTTGGAAGAGGAACCGCCGCTGAAGCCGACTTCTCTTCGAAGAAGAATAGTTTCCGAAAAGATCGCCCCATTGTTTTTAAATAATGGCTGGGAAAAAGATTTCCATATGCCGGAATCGGATACTTGGGTGGATTTCCACAAGGATGGAAAGATTTTTCTCCTCACTCCTGCCGGCCAATTTAATCGAAATTTAGGAAAAGACGACGAAATGGAGCAAGGGAGCATCCTGCGACTGATGCTCTATCTTTCGGAAAAATCGGGCTACCAGGTCCATCAACTTAAGTTTACCGAGTTTGGGAGGATTATAAACGATCATTCAAACGCGACTATTTTGAAACAAATTGAGGATATTGCTCGTGCAGAGACAGCTGTCGTCGCACCTGTTGCCGAAGTGCAAACGGACATTCAGGATTTAACGAGCAGTGGTTTAGGCCTTACTTTTGAATCAAATTCGGTGACTCATTCTGGCTCAGGCCGAGGAAGCCCCGGATTAACACATTCAGATTCTGGCCTCCAAAGCCCCAGTAGTTCGGCATCAAACGTCAGTGGTTCAAGATTAACGGAGAGTTATCGGGGCACAAAGACGGTTTTAAGGACGCTAAGACTGACCGATAGTACTGCAAGTTCAGAGTCTTCGCTGAATTCGCCAACGGACTTGAGTCTCACTCAACCTCGGTATTATTCAGATAATGCTTTTCCGGCATCGAGTGTGATTCTGCCACCTGGAAATACAATGCATCAAAATGAGGACGAACGTAAAAGCAGAGACGACTGGCAGAAATTTGAGGATGCCTTGAATGCTCCAATAGTACATTATTAAGGCTTACCCGGAAGCCCCAGTCGTAGGCGTAGCCGGCGTTCTCCAGCCCCCCACCGAGGGTCTTATACAAATTGACGTATGCGCTCAGTTGTTATTCTCGGGGATGGATGGACCTGAGGCCTGATGATTGCAGGCACTGGTTGGAAAATTTAGTTTTAGTATCATTGCAGTCTATTCCTTCTTTAAGGGGTCAGCCTTCTTACGAGCACTGTTAATGCCGACACCGATCATTCAAAATTAAAAATCGCCTTAGTAGTAAGTCACTATCGGCCTGAATTGACTAATGTCTTGCAAGAGGGAGCCCGGAAGGCTCTTTTAAATAAAGGGATTCCCAAGGAAAATATTAGAGTCTTTGAAGTGCCTGGAGCCTTTGAAATTCCACTTATGACAAAAAAAGTTACCGAGTCAAAAAAGTTTGATGCGATTATATGGATAAATCATCGTCTGGCCAGCTCAAAAAACTTGCCCCAGGATAATCAACAGGTGCCAGACCGTTACTTGTGTCTAACACTTGGGGAAGCGGCGTCAACTCACCTGAGAACGACGGCAATAGAGGAAGAAGCGGCAGCGGAATCTCCATCGGCATCAAGGGAGCATTAGAGGCTGAATTCGAAGCCCCGAAGGGATTGGCGTTGACAATATTGCCCATGCAGCGCTTCTGGTGCCTGAGGCGGTTGCTACTCTGGTTGAATTTTTGCCCACATTGAGCGCAGTAAAAGGATTTCCCCCCGGCATGGGTATTCATGTGCCTGGAGAGGCCGCTAGGATCGGAGAATGATTTTCTACACTGAGGGCAGCTCAAGGGTTTCTCCCCGGTATGGATACGCTCGTGAATCCGTAGCTTTGATGGACGGACGAAACTCCTACCGCAATTCTGATATGTGCAAAGATAATTTTTTGACCGATCGCTTTGGTGGCCAGAGATTTTGCGTTTCTTAGAAATTTCACCATCGGATTCGGCAACGGGACGAATCGACTCGTCTCGTTTGTGCTTGTTTGCAGCGCTGAAAGCTTCTAAAGTCTTACGATAAGTCTCTTGACTCGGCACCAGGTCCATCGATGAAGGTAACGGCGGCGATGAACATGGGGCCGAATAATTCATGGCGCTGCTTACGGCGAACTCCGGGATTTCGCTGCCCACCGTTATCGAGGCCCTCGGGGCACGTGGAGGCGAGTCCTTCGTTGCTCGAAGAGAAGTTTCGTGCTCTTGAACAATGCCCGCTAATCTCTCGATACCAGTTGCAGCGGGTTTACTGGTCTCGCGTCTATTTTTCACAAGCGGAATTGTCTTCAAAAGCTCCTGGGCCCCTTCGCCCTCCGGCGCCTTGTTTTCAGAATCTTCTCTACTGGACGCCTCAATTTTGCCCCCTGCTTCAGACCCTGTTTTGGAATCCGTTTCAGAATGGTTCTTGCGCTTTCTGACGGGATTGGCGCACCTTTTCAAGTGTCTGGCGAAGTTGCTCCTAAAATCTTCCCCACATTGATTGCAGTGGTATGGTTTAGCCCCGGTATGGATAAGTGTGTGCCCTCTGAGGGCTCCACGGCTGGAGAACAATTTGTTACACTTAGTGCAGGGGAAGAGTTTCTCCCCGGCATGGCCACGCTCGTGGGTCCTTAGTCTTGGTGGGTAGTCGAAACTCTCATCGCAACCCGGATGTTTGCAAATATATCTTTTTTTAGAATGATTGCCCTTTACGCTTGGTTGCTGCACTGCTGGCTGAGACACTGAGTCGGACGCATGCGCTGTTATTGAAAAACAGAGAGAGAAAATAGTAGTTAACTTTCTAAGTTTCATAGTCAATCCTAACCATACTTATGAGCGTGATATTAAAGTTTGTATATATAATTCAATATTTGAATAGTAAATCTATTTTTGTAAATATTTTAATTGTTCTTTTGATGCTTTAGCCTTCAAAAAAGTTGACGCCTTGCTTATTAAAAGTTCAGATTGCATAGTTTCTCAGTCGTATACATCTTAAATTAATATAATTTATATTTAATGAATCCTTGCAGCTAGACTTTAGTGGCACATATTTATCGAAATCGCAACGGGCACCGATGTACCACTCTGGGTTGGAGTGAAGGCTCTCATAAACTTCTGGGTCGCAAGTCCAAACAGGGCGAATCGGAATGCTTGAGGCAAGGGAAGCGACTGATTAGGTCTTGGCCCAGATGCGGTTAACCTCGATACACCTAGACAGCTGACCAGAGAATAGGAATGAACGCAGTTACTATTTAGGACGTAATAGCTGTTCCCGCTTGAACTCCTAAGGGGAAGGTCCAAGCCTGGCTGGCTCCAAACTCTCCCTACTCCAGACTTTTTGTTCAGAATGCCAAGCTTTTTCAATGCAATTTTAGGTAATTTAACCAACATGAGGTCCTAATTGTGCTAGTCCTTTTCAGGTGACTGAACTTAATGTGGATTTCTTAGCAAAATTTCGAAACTTGGATCAACTCTGGAACCCAGCTGATGTTTTAGCCTCAGAAGCGGTTTTTAATGGTTTGCTACCGGACGCCCATAAGCTTACAGGTAAGGACCGTTCTTTCTTAATTGAACTTCTATCATTAATTGGCCGCTCGGAAGCCTTTCAAATGAAGTTTTCTCAGGCCGCTTCGTCACTTGAAAAAGCAGAAACGCTGTTGAACGAGCAGAATTCAAATTACTTGGTCTCAGCTAGGATTCGGTGGCTTATCGAAAAGGGAAGGTTTTACATTCTTAAAAAGACACCGTCTCAAGCACGGGGCCTTTTTTCCGAAGCTTGGACTTTAGCTATTAATTCCGGTGAAGATTATTTTGCGGTTGAGATTGCTCAATTGATGGCCACTTCGGAACCTGAAAAAGCTCAGCAAGAGTGGATTGTCCGCTCACTCGAAATCGCCGAAAACTCTTCAAACCAAAAAACCAAAGAGTGGTTAGGCGGCCTCTATACAGGATATGGATGGAAACTCTTTGACCTTAGACAATACGAAAAATCGCTCGAAATATTTCAGAAAGCCCTCCAAAACTTCAAGGCCCGCGGGCCTTCGCGTGGAGCGTTTGTCGCTCAGTGGGCCATAGGAAAAACCCTGCGTGCCTTAGGTAAGACCGAAGAGGCACTATCGGTCCAGAAGGCCCTATTAGCGGAACTTGGAATTGGGGGAGTACGGGATGGACGGCTTTACGAAGAGTTAGCAGAATGCCTCCAAACCTTGCACCGTACTACCGAAGCTCAACTCTACTTCGAACTCGCCTATCGAGAACTTTCCAATGAGGAATGGGTCAAGGACAATCAATCGCTGAAGTTGAAGCGATTGAAGGATCTTGGAAAAGTAAAAGGCTAACTATGACTTGACGGCTCTAACGGTAAGTGTGCAACGTACAAACCCGCATCACGCTGTACGTTGTTCCGTGCGTCTATCTTTTCTTCGCACGATTTGAAAAACGAGAGGTCCTGCTTGAAAGGCATATTCCAGAGCTACCCTTGGCACTTGACCAGCCGCAGGGCGCTCAGTAAACTCAGCCCAGAATGAATTTCTTTCAGCTTACACCCGAACGAGTCTTAGAAGCAGTGGAAGCCTCTGGATTGCTCTGCACTGGTCGATGCATTGCCATGAATAGCTTCGAGAACCGAGTTTACGATGTTGAACTGGAAGGCAACGATGGTTCGTCTCTAAGCTCTTCTCGGAGAATCGCTAAATTTTATCGTCCTGAGAGATGGACTCCTGAACAAATTTTAGAGGAGCATCAGTTTTTAGCAGATCTACAGGAGGCCGAAATTCCCGCCATTGCTCCCATCCCGTTCCCTAACGGGAAGACACTGCATTGTATTGCAGACAGTAAAATTTGGTACGTTCTATTTCCTAAAGTAGGTGGGCGAGCGATAGACGAGCTCTCCGATGAACAACTCGTCCGTGTGGGACGCCTCTTAGGTCGCATGCATAATGTGGGTGCGGCTAGAAAATCTAGCCATCGTATTAGTCTTGATACAAGGACCTATGGCTATTCGAATTTAGAATTTCTTCTTAAAAATAGCTGGATCCCACCCGAATTTGTAGGTCGATACGAATCCACTGTGAGGCAAATCTGCGAGATAAGTGCCCCATTATTAGAGGCAATTCCGTACCAGAGGATTCATGGGGATTGCCATTTTGGAAATCTTCTTTGGAATCAAAATGGACCTTTCTTTCTCGACTTTGATGACATGGTGTTTGGTCCCGAGGTTCAAGATATCTGGCTCTTAGTCCCCGGACGAGATGACGAGGCCACACGCCGAAGAAACGTCTTAATCGAAGGATACCAAGAAATTCGCGACTGGAATCCTGCAAGCATCCGTCTGATTGAATCTCTTCGCGCTCTTCGAATCGTCCATTATACAGCTTGGATTGCTAAGCGATGGAATGATCCTGCGTTTCCTCTGGCCTTTCCTCAATTTAACACTCACACCTACTGGCAGACCGAGTTGGCTGCTCTTGAGGATCAACTTCGATTTATACGTCAGGAAGGCGAAGAAAGCAGTTGCACTATATTATAGTTCCAAGATGTACTTGTTCATCCACACCGGTCACTAAGAATTGGCACTCACATTTGCTAAGCAGCCTTCAATTTTAAGCTTTCTTCAAATTGGTCCAAGGCCTCAAGAGCCTCACAGCCGTACATCGCCGAGGGGCCGCCACCCATCTCGATGGCAACTCCAATCGTTTCTAAAATTTCGTTGCGTGTAGCGCCGGCTTTCAGGGCGTCATGAACATGAAATGAGATACATCCCTCGCACCGAGCATGTATTCCTATTCCTAACGCGATCAACTCCTTAGTTTTCTTGTTCAACGCCCCATCTGCAGTCGCCTTTTGACTAAGCTGGGTGAAAGCAGACATCGGGCCAGGTAATTCCTTTTGTAATTTACCCAGAAGCTGAATGAAGTGTCTGTGTTTTTCCGGAAATGATGTCGTTGGCATATCGGCCTCCCAGGTTTCCCTTTTTTGCAAGTCTAGTTTGCAATTCCCATGCGTTAGACGAGCTACTATCTCGAGGGTCCGTACCTTGCAGTTTAAAAAATGAGGTGATCTAATCATGGCAATTCAAAGCGTGAATCCCGCGACTGGGGAAAAAATCAAAGTCTTTACACCACTCAGTGAAAAGGAAATTGAACAAAAATTAGAGAAGGCGGCGGCGTCATTCCGGTTTTTCAAAAAGACTCGATTTGCAGAACGGGCGGCGTGGATGTTCCAAGCAGCACAAATCTTGGAGTCGGAAAAGAAAAAGTGGGGAGAGATTATTACCACTGAAATCGGGAGACCGATTCGGGCATCCTATGAGGAAATTGAAAAATGTGCCCGAACCTGTCGCTTTTATGCCGAAAATGCTGAAAGATTTTTACAAGACGAGATCATAAAAACCAACGCTGATCAAAGCTATGTCCGCTACCAACCCCTTGGGGTGATTCTTGCGGTTATGCCTTGGAATTTTCCCTTTTGGCAAGTGATTCGATTCGCGGCGCCTGCCCTGATGGCAGGTAATGTCGGCCTTCTGAAACATGCCTCGAACGTTCCTCAGTGCGCTCTTGCCCTAGAGGAGATATTTACTAAAGCGGGATTTCCTGAAGGTGTTTTTCAAAGCCTTCTGGTTACGGGAGAACAAGTCGAAAGGCTCGGGTTGCTCAAGGATGATCGAATTGCAGCAGCTACTTTTACAGGGAGCGATGAAGTCGGAGCTTCTATTGGCAGTGTTGCTGCAAAAAACATCAAGAAAACGGTACTCGAGTTGGGAGGAAGTGATCCGTTTATAGTCACTCCCAACGCCTGCTTGAACAGGACGATCGAGATGGCCGTGAAAGCACGCATGCGAAACAACGGGCAATCTTGTAATGCCGCAAAACGTTTTATTGTCATCGAAGCAATTGTAGAAAAATTTACCCGAAAGTTTATCCAAGCCCTTCAAGCGCTTAAAATTGGAGATCCCATGGATCCCAGTACGGATGTAGGACCCCTCGCCATGCAGCAGACTTTAAATACTATCGAAAGGCAAGTGCAGGAATCAGTCAGGCTTGGGGCAAAAATTCTCACCGGTGGGAAGAGACTAGATAGACCCGGATTCTATTACGAACCCACGATTTTGACGAATATTCCAAAAGAGGCTCCAGCTTATCATCAAGAAGTATTTGGTCCGGTGGCTCTGCTTTTTGTTTCGAAAGACTTGGATCAAGCGCTCTGGCAGGCAAACTCCAGCAGGTATGGATTGGGAGCCAGTCTATGGAGTGAAGATTCCCAGGAGCAAGCCCAATTTATAGAAGAAATCGCATCAGGCTCTGCTTTTGTTAATGCCATGGTTACTTCGGATCCGCGTGTCCCTTTTGGTGGGATTAAACGCTCCGGTTTTGGAAGAGAGCTAGGTCGTTTTGGCATACAAGAGTTTGTCAATATCAAGACAGTATGGATCAACGAGAGTCTCAGTCCAATGGGAAAGGAAGGCTGCGAGTAATGTCCTATCAACCCATAGAGGATCATGGAATGATTGGTAACATGCGTACCATCGCCCTGGTCGCGACCAATGGGATGATCGACTGGTACTGTTATCCTTATTTTGATTCCCCGAGCCTATTTGGCGCGATCCTGGATGATCAAAAAGGGGGCCGATTTCAAATTTCACCCGTATCGACCAACGTAAAGTTCAAGCAACTTTACTGGCCTTCGACTAATGTTCTCGTCACTCGTTTCCTCCTTGCCGAAGGGGTTGTCGAGCTCCAGGATTTTATGCCTGTGGGACTGTCTTCGGATTCTCCTTGGTATCATCAACTGTTTCGACGAGTTCGATGTGTTCGAGGAAATGTAGAGATCCGAATTCTTTGTGAGCCAGCCTTTGATTATGGAAGAAAGCCTCATGAAACGCTTTTAGAGTCCAATGGCGCTAGTTTCCGGGCAGATGATCTCAAGCTTTCCTTATCAAGCCCAGTTTCTCTTCGAAGAAACGATAAAAATGGTGTAGAGGCCGAATTTTCTCTAAAAGAGGGAGATTCCAAAGTTTTCATACTCCGAGGCAAACAATATGACGAATGCGTGCAATGTCCTCCCTCAGATCCTGAGGGCGAAGACATTTTTCAAACGACAGTTTGCTTTTGGAGGAATTGGCTATCAGGATGCACTTATTATGGAAGGTGGCTGGAGGCGGTTCACCGCTCCGCTCTAGCGCTCAAATTGTTAACCTTCGAGCCAACCGGCGCCATTGTAGCAGCTCCCACGACGAGCCTTCCAGAAACTATCGGGGGACCTAGAAACTGGGACTACCGGTACAGTTGGATCCGCGATTCCGCCTTTACCATTTACGGTTTTTTGAGAATCGGGTTTCGAAGTGAAGCATTAGGATTTGTGAACTGGCTAGAAAATTTTGTGAGCAAAAATGTCTCCCCTGGGACGAATTTAATGCCCATGTTTACCATTCATGGTGACGCCAAAATTCCAGAACATGAGCTTTTGCATTGGGAAGGTTATCGAGGTTCCCGCCCAGTGAGGATTGGAAATGCAGCGGTAGATCAGTTCCAAAATGATCTCTATGGTGAATTAGTAGATACTTTTTATTTATTTAATAAATATGCCATGCCCGTATCTTATGATTTTTGGATGAGAATTAGGGATAGTCTCAACTGGGTCTGCGAGCATTGGAACGAGCCGGACCATGGAGTTTGGGAAATGAGAAATCGCCGCGAGCACTTTGTCTACTCAAAGGTTATGAACTGGGTCGCCCTGGATCGCGGAATCCGTTTGGCTGAAAAACGCTCCTTTCCATCCGAACGAGAAAAATGGACCCGCGTCAGAGATCGAATTTATGAAGAAATACTGAAAAAAGGCTGGAACGACAAACGCAAAGCTTTTACACAATACTACGATAGCGAGGATCTAGATGCCTCACTCTTGATTCTTCCACTGACGTTTTTCATGGCCCCCACAGATCCCAGAATGCTGAGCACCATCAAAGCACTCCAGGAAAGTCCACGTGAAGGAGGTCTAGTCAGCGATGGCCTGGTCTATCGTTATCCTCCTAAAACCCAGGTTGACGGCCTTTCCGGCGTGGAGGGAACCTTCAACATGTGCACTTTCTGGCTCGTTGAGGCTTTGACTCGAGCTGGGCAGGTAATGCCGGAAATGTTGGATCAAGCACGCTATCTATTCGAAAAGATGCTGGGCTATGCAAACCACATTGGTCTTTATGCCGAACAAACCGGCCCCCAAGGCGAAGCCCTGGGAAATTTTCCTCAAGCATTTACCCATCTCGCACTCATTAGTGCAGCCTTCAATTTGGATCGCTCTTTGGGAAGAAGCTACCCTTAGCCATCACTGACGCCGGTTCATCGCAAAAAATCCACAGGGCTGGCATGTCCTTGCGCTAGGATAGAATGTTGTGCTAAGGCTCCAGGTGCGGCTGAGGTGGGCGCGACTTTATAGTCTCGAGAATTGATCTAATTCTATTTGTTACCCACACACTCAAGTAAAACCACTGTAAGGCCTTAACCAATATGTATGTTGAACTTAAAAATTACAAAATATGTAAATCATCTATCGTTTTAGCAATGAGCTTGTCCGCACTCACTTTAAATTTGAATAGAGGGTGGGCCGCGGAAGAACGCTCTCCCAAGTGTACAAGGATGATCCGAAAAAAAGAGAATAAAACTCAAATTGTTACTCTTATTGGGGAGAATGCCGGGGAATGGGACAAAGTCGAAGATGATTATGATTTTTTTAAAAAAAAGAGAGTGCATTCCCCTCTTGGCAATTTCGATAGTGCCTCACGTAAAATATGCGCAGGCTCAATGTGCTTTGGATTGGCCCTGTTCTTGAAAAATTATACTCCAAATTGCTCGAATTGGGGGCATAGATACAATGGCATCTCTGTCGTGTCACGCGCTACGCAGGCGACCTCAATCGTAGCAGGTATGGTACTCATGGGATCAGCAGTTGGAGAGGTATTTGACAACCTCAACCGTGAAGGAGTGAAAGAAAAAATTCTGACTAGTATA
>JABDFB010000019.1 GCA_013286765.1 Deltaproteobacteria bacterium | reverse complement strand
CCGATTATTTATTGTATGTCAAAAACTCAGGGTCCTGTTGTTATTATCGGCTGCGACCTAGTTCTCAGGGAAGTCATCGCCCTAGCACTACAAAATACTTTTGGACTTGAATCCGTTCGGGAAGTGGAGAGCAAAGGCCAAAAAAAAGCTGGATTTCTTGACAGCGAAAGTAAAGGGCCGGAGCCGCGCTGCATCGTTATTGACGAATCTTGTCTTGGAGATTTGTCAAAACCTGCTATGAAGAGACTAAAGGCTTACAGCGAGAAAAATCTCTGTGTTTTGCTGACCAATAATGGAACGAAAAGCCCAGATGGCTTTAAAGTCATCAAAAAGCCCGACGTATTAACTCCTCTTAAAAAACTAATTAAACAAGAACTAGATATAGATCCGGTCTATGAAACGAGTAAGACGGTCTATTGTCCGGTTCAAATAGAGGTATTTTTAGCACTCAACAGTGTAGATGCAGACACCTATCTGATGCTGGGACCTGATAAGTATATTAAAGTTCATCATAAAGGAGATTTGTTTGGCGAGAAGGATTTTGAAAAATATCACGAAAAAAGTATTTCTCAACTCTATATCCCTAACGATCAGGTTGAACTCTTCTTAGAGAAGGCAACGGCCAACCTCAATTCGCTCCAAGATTTGTATCAGCAGAGCTCACAAGAGGCATTAGGCGATGCTTCACTGTTTGGATCGCAGCTAGAAATCAGAAAAAGCATAAAGGACGTGTCAAACGCCCTCACTAAAGCCGAAAATGGGAAACTGGACTATATCGATGGATTTGAAGTTTGTTCGGAAACTCTGGATACATTGGCAAGAACTGCCTCAAAACTTGGAATTAATCGAGAAGTACAGCAGCTTACTAAAGCAGTGACCACTTTGGCTATTAAGACCATTCGTAATTCTCCTGATTTGAAAACATTATTAGAGAAGTTAGAGGTCGATCCCAATTCTTATCTCAGTTCGCATAGCACGCTACTAGCAGGCACGAGCTGTAGTATAGCCCATATGTTGGGGTGGACCTCCGATATTACCTTCTATAAGTTGACTACGGCCGCATTTATTCATGACATTACGCTTGAGACATCCGAACTTGCCAAAATCAGGAATCTTCCAGAGTTAGTCTTTAAAGCAACCGAATTTAGTGAAACTGACATTGCTAAGTACACGTGCCATCCAGAGAATGCTGCAAAGTTCATCGCAGAACTTCGTGAAGTCCCTCCTGACATTGGTCTGATTGTACTGCAGCACCATGAGCGCCCGGAGGGAACAGGCTTTCCTAAAAAACTCAATTATACCAATCTTTCACCCCTTTCTTGTGTGTTTATCGTTGCCCATGACCTGGTGAGTTATATTTCAGAGCATCAGGGACAAAATTGGAATATGGTGACTTTTTTAAACCGACATCGTCAAGAATATCAAGTTGGAGTATTTAAAACCATTTTCGATGCAATGTGGCAAAGACTAGTAGATTCCAATCGTAGCGCAGCTTAATTAAATAAATAAAATATAGAACCGATATCCTTTAAGAGATACTGAGATAACTCTTTTTTGGAGATTTATGAAGCTTAGGAATACTATTTTAAGAAGCCTTTTCCTGATTATGGTGGTTCTAGGGTGCTTGAGCCCGTTTGGGACGCTAGCAAGAGAGAAGAGCGAAAAGCTTACCCCTAAGACAGACTTGAGTTCTGGCTTTTACTATGATGCAGAGCGCGAGAAATATTTTTCGAACGAGAAAAGTAAATTCTCGATTCGGCCGAGCAATAACGCCAACTATGTAGAGCGCATTGAAGTAAGCATCGACGGAAGTGAGTTTACTTCCTACAACGGGAGTTTTGCATTTCAATCAGAGGGAGTCCATCAAGTTCGATTTAGAGCCGCAGATCCGGTTCTCAACTGGAGTCCTATTCAAACTTATCGTGTTTATGTTGATAAAACACCTCCGAAGAGCCAAGTCGTTTGGCAGGGGCCGACATTTAGTGACGGTAAGCAACTGTACGTTAATCCCAATACTAGGCTGACGATTTTAAGTCAGGATAACCTTTCTGGTGTTCACCAAGTCCATATGATTCAAGACGGAGTTTCCAAGGTCTTTCCGGGGCAAATGCTCTTCGGCAAAGAGGGAAACTATTCCATTCAGTTTTCAGCAGTAGATAATGTAGGAAATATCGAAATTCCATATCATGCGAACTTCGTTGTAGACGCAAAGGCTCCCGAAACGCATTCGAAGGTGATTGGTACGTCCTTTGAGAATTCAAAAGGTATCTATGTTAGCAGCGGCAGTCGTGTAGAGTTGACTGCCGTTGACGTACTTTCAGGTGTTAACAAAATTGAATATCGAGTTAATGACGGACCAGCAACGATCTATTCCAATCCTATTTTGTTTTCAGAAAATAAAACTCAAATCCGCTACCGTGGTATTGATAATGTAGGAAACGAAGAGACTTGGAAGACTCTGGTTATCTATCAGGATACCAAACCGCCACGCGTTTCTATTCAAAAGGTTGGGGACTCAGTTACGATTGGTGGTCGGATTTATGCAAAAATGGGTTTTAAACTCATCACCAAAATATCGGACGATGAATCGGGTGTTAAGGAAATTCTAGTTTCCCGAGACGGCAAGACTTTTAATCACACAAAGGATTCAGAATTTTCATTTGACACCAAGGGAGAACATCAATTTAAACTCAAAGCAACTGACAACACTGATAACTTTGAAGAATCTAATCCTTATACTATAGTTATAGATAACGATCCACCGGCGTCTACAGTTAAGACGGCCCATCCTCTCGTACAAAGGGATAATGTATTTTTAGCCTCAGTTCCGAATCGTCTGGAATTTCAAGCGACAGACGATGGCGTTGGAGTAGATCATATTGAGGTAAGCTATGACGGAAAACGTTTCGAAACTTTGAAATCGCCTATTGAACTCTCAGAATGGAAAGTGCCCAGACAGACCATTTTCTATCGGGCAATCGATCGCTTAGGAAATGTCGAAGTCGCAAAGAAACTCGAAATTCTTGTGAAGACTACAGGCCCGGGCATGGATCTCTTTGTCGAAGCGGATAACCTGCCGAATGTACCCCTGTCGAGCATTCTCAATAGAAATGGAAGAACGGAAAAATCCGAAGATAGGGGTGAAAGAACAGCCCCTGCTCGGATTCCCTCCTCAGTAGAGCAGAAGGATGAAAGTGAAAAGAAAGATTCCGATTAAGATTCTTTTTGGCATCTCTTTTTCCTTGGCCATCTGTGCTTCTTGGGTACTATTGCCAACTCGGACGCTGGCGAAAAGTCAGGTTTCACTTCAAAAGACGGTTCAAAAAAATGTCCACGTAAAATACCGTCAGTATTCGGAAGTAGACCTCAGTGGAGCTACCGTTCAAGGTAAAATTCGAAACCCAGCTGTTTTCTATATTTTTCAAAGAAAGCGGTCAGAAAGTCCTTCGCTCGTTCGGTCACCCCGATCGCTCGACTACCATCACGAATTAACGCACCTGACGCTGAAAGAGACGCTGAAGGGAATTTCAACCCGATGAATAGTATCGCGCTCTTCTTGAAAGATCAGGAAAAAAACGCGACTCTGTTGAGTCTGGTAAAGAGTGAAGGATCGATCGGGAAAAGTCTCGAGGCTGACGTAAAAGTAAATGATTACCGATGTAGCGGAATTCATGCTTACATAGAAACCATTCATAACGGAAAAAAAATCAGACTAGTGGATCTAGGGAGTCGGTCCGGAGTTTATGTCGATGGCGTTAGGACCCAAGAGTCGGAATTGGAATCAGGACAAAGTTTTGTTATAGGTACTTCGGAAATCGAAGTAAAAATACTCCCACGCGATTCCAGCTTATTAAAACTCACTGGCATGATAGAAGCACCATCGATAAGTGAAGAAGACGAAGAGCAAGGTAGAAAATCAAAGTCAAACAGAGATCTATCTACTAAAGATGTAGAAAAAACCAACGCAGCCCTAAGGAATAATTCCTTGGATCAAGTCCAAGAGTTGCTACAAGTCTCCTTATTTTGGGGCGAAAAACCACTAGAAGTTAGAACCTTTGAGCCGGGCTGTGAGATCACCATTGGTGCAGGAAAAGAAGCTACGTTTAATGTGGCCGTAGCTGAACGGCAACTATTTAAAATAGCAAAATTTTCACACGGAAATTTATGGCTTTACCTCCCATTGGAGGCACGTGGTCTTGTTTGGATGAGTCACGAGATTTTTCCAGTGGAACAACTGAAGATCGAGCAACTCAAAGGCAAATCGGATGGTTTTAAATTAAAAATAGGCGATCGTGCTGATATTCACGTGGGCGAATTGTCCCTCGAGTTTCGATTTGTGAATCCACCCAAAAAAATCGGTCGCTACCTACTCAAGCTAGTTGATAGAAAATTTGCTAAAATTCTAGGTTTCGTACTGCTCTTCTATTTAGCGGTATCTGCGCTTCTTCTCATTACGAAAACGGTCAAAGAGCCGGAGAAAAAAACAGTTGAAAAGAAAATGCCGGAAAAACTAAAACGCGTATTCTATGAAATTGGAATTCGCAATGCACAGAAAACGCAAGAAGCCGCCATTGGCGAACTGAGTACGACTGGTGGCCGAGCTCGAGGAGAAGAGGGCGCCTCAAAGAGCAGAAAAGCACCTGAACAAAAACAAGAGCAAGCAGCGCAGGCGAAAAAAGAAACTAAGACCGGACCTCAGGCCAGTAAACTCAATGTCTCTCAAGTCAACTCTGTTTTCGCAAATTCTTCTGACACTGATAAAGCCGTAGACGAATCAGCTCTTATATCCGTAAAGGAATCTGGCAATACCGTTAGTGCCATTGCAACCGGAGGGGACGCACGCGGGCGAATAGGCCTAGGTTCTGGCGGTGGTGGAGAAGGCGTTGGGATCGGACAAATTAAAGGAATTGATACCGGCGGTGGAATGGGGGCTGGTGATTATGGGCTGACCCCATCTAAAGGAAGAGAAATTGAAGTTCCGCAGACTGAGGATATTCGCGTAGAAGGCGGTCTAGATCCAGAAGTCATTGCCGCAGTGATTCAGCGCTATCTTGCGCAGATTCGTCAATGTTATGAATCGCGGCTTGTTTCTAATCCTGATTTGAAGGGAAAAGTTCTTGTTTATTTCAAAATTACTGGAGCGGGTACAGTGGATTCTTCTCAGATTTTACAATCCTCTCTTCAAGATCATGCAACTGAGACCTGTATTCTTTCCAAGGTAAATCAATGGGTCTTTCCCAAACCAAAAGGTGGCGGAAGCGTAGGAGTGAAGTATCCGTTTATTTTGATGTCTACTAGACAGTAGGCAGATAGGTGTAGGAGGCGAAAAATGCAGTTGACTCAGTTCATAAATGATTGTGGATTATTTTTTTATCCGTTGGCACTATTGCTAATAGCGGGATCAGTACTGATTGTTGAAAGAATCTATATGATCATCTTTGTTTATAATGCCGATGGCACAGAGTTGATGAAACAGGTTCAGCGTTTGATTCTTGAAAACAATATTGATGAAGCCGTCAAGCTTTGTAATAGCAACAAGAACGCAGCGGTCTACCAAGTGATTAAAGCAGCCCTAGTCAATGCAGATAGGCCCATGGAGGAAATTCAGGACCATGTTGAAGTGGCTAGTCTCTCGGTTATTCCAAAATTGCAGCAAAGAATGCCTTATCTATTTACCATTGCCAACGTCGCAACTCTGATCGGGCTGCTTGGAACTATCACTGGATTAATTACCACCTTCCAGGCCGTCGGTGGAATTGATGACTCGCATAAACAGGAGCTGATTTCATCAGGAATTTCAGTTGCGATGAATGCTACAGCGTTTGGATTGATTATCGCAATTCCATGCTCTCTTGTTTACGGGGTTCTATTTAATCGCATCAATACCATCATCGATGATATTGAACAGTATTCTGCACGTATTCTTGTGCTTCTACGCACCGGAAGCCAGTACTTTGAGAATTTCAAAGGAGAAAACGGGGATAAGGATGCTGCGTAGAAAGCTTCGCAAGAACTCTCTGCCCAAGATTGATATTAATATTGTCTCATTAATGGACATTATGACGACTATTATCTTTTTCTTGATATTCATGGCCGGGTTTTCGAAGTTTTCTATCCTGAGCGCGTACTCTCAACCTGTAGGTTCTGGTAAGGATTTAGAAAAGAAACCAAAATTTACGGTTAGTTTGGAAATAGCGAAGCCCACAAAAGTACGGCTAAACTTAGGACCGATGGCTGGCCTAAAAATTGTCGAGAGCGATCAGTTTTTCAGTTATCTCAATCAGAATTTTACCGGAAATCAGACGTCGGGATACAATCGGTTGCTGGAAGCTCGAACCGAAGACGAACTTGCTGTTAAAATTCAGTCAGCACTCATAGAAATAAAAAAAGGCTTTCCGCATGAAGAGACAATTCGACTGGTCGTGGCTGATGGGATTACCTACCAGAGTGTTATTCATTTCATGGAAGTGGTTCGCGAGGTTCCCGAAGGTCGAGAGCCTCTTCATTTAAAGAATTTAATCAATCAACGAAAAGAAACGCGTATGATTTTTCCAGAGATTTCCGTGAGCGCGTTGAGCGATGAAGGGTGAGGGGACATGATAGCGCGTCCCAAACGTAAATTGCAAGAACATGAACTCAACCTGACATCGCTGATGGATGTATTGACTGTTTTGATTTTCTTTCTAGTTCAAGCATTTACTATTACTACCAAATCTATTCAAGTTCCGAAAAACATCCGCCTCCCAGTCTCCAGGGTACAATCTGTCCCACGTGAGCTGGTCTCCCTCTCCATTAGCTCCGATGAAATTCGTGGCAACGGAGCCCTTCTAGTGAGCTTCAAAAACTATCATTTTGCCAAGAATGATCTCGCTTCTGACGGTCGCACCATCACACACGTGGCCGAATTCTTAAAAAAGGAATTCAAAAACTCTCTCCAAACCTACGAGGATCTAAAAGCAGAAGATCGACCCACCGGAAAACTCATGATCGAAGCCGACAAAGATATTCCATTCTCGGTGCTAAAATACATTTTTAACACCGCCACCGTTTCGGGATATGCGGATTATCAATTTCTGATCAATAAAAAGAAGAATTCGACCGCACTGTAAGTCAGTTCCGATCAAGTAATTAGCCCTTGCTTGTCACAGCTCCAGAGTCTGGGTACTGGTTACAGGAATCGGCGCCATAATTTTTTGAATTTTTGTCGCCCAGATGCTACAGTCACTAACTTCACTGTTGCTAAGTAGTTTAAAGTAAAGGAGCAGACACTTGGAAAAAGTTACGAATAAAGTATATTTTGATATCAGTATTGATGGCAAACCTGCAGGTAGAATCGTCATGGGCCTAAACGGGGAAGTTGTACCGAAGACGGTTGAGAATTTTCGAATGCTATGTACGGGTGAAAAAGGCAATGGTAGAAGTGGTGTAGCACTGAGTTACAAAGGAAGTAGTTTCCATCGCATTATTCCAAATTTCATGCTCCAGGCGGGGGATTTCACCAATCACAATGGTACGGGCGGCGAAAGTATTTACGGTGACAAATTCGAAGATGAAAACTTCACCCTCAAGCACAAGGGGGCCGGCGTTTTAAGTATGGCGAATGCTGGTAGAAACACCAACGGTTCACAGTTTTTTATCACGACGGTTGAGACAGCGTGGCTAGATGGCAAGCACGTGGTTTTTGGTAAAGTACTCGAGGGCATGGAACTAGTTAAGCAAATTGAGGCTCTCGGCTCCTCCTCGGGCAGACCGTCGAAGAAGGTAGTCATCGCAGATTGTGGCGAGCTGAAATAGCTTTCAAAACCAACACGAAAATCGCGCCCTAAGTTTCCGATCAACCCGAAACTGAGATCGCTATTTTTCTATGATCAGGATTATTCAGCGCATCGAGAGATAATTTTATTTTCCACACTTTACTCGTGCGAAGGACCTTGCTTTCGAACTCCGGAAACTTTGAAATCCACTCGGTAATAATGAGCAGTTTGCGTTCCCAAAAGTAGCTGGGAATTCCGGCAGCTTCCATGTCAGCGTTCGAGCCGAGCCGATAAAAATCAATATGCGCTATTCCACCGATAGGAGCGCGGTACTCGTGAACAATGGAGAACGATGGACTACCCTCTGGCTGTTGTTTGACGTTCAACGCTTTTAACAAATACCTTGTAAAGGTCGATTTGCCAGCGCCTAGCTCTCCTTCTAAAAAAATACGATCGCCAACTTTTAGTTGTTTTGCGAGATCCTCTGCGAGTTTCGCGACTCCTTTTTCAGAGTAAGTAGACTCGGCCTTCCATGGGGACATTGACTTCTGAGCGTTTGAGTTCTTTGAATGCATTTCCTATATTCTCGATAATATCCGGGGCTGTCATGCTCCGATGGCCGTGCGTTTGTGCTGCAAAATCACCAGCCAAGCTGTGCAAATAAACCCCAAGTAAAGTAGCCTTAAATGGGTCCATTCTCTGACCTATCAGGCCACCAATCATACCTGCCAAAACATCGCCGCTTCCTGCGGTGGCCATCCCGTCATTGGGATAGTGATTCAAATATAATATATCTTCTGGCGAACCAATCAAGGTCGCAGCACCTTTTAATAACACAGTTGCGTGCGTAAGTTGTACGGCGTCGCGGACAGCTTTCACGGGATCATTGCTAACCACTTCTTTGTCCACACCCAGAAGTCGAGCCATTTCACCCGGATGCGGAGTAAGCACCGTCGGGTTTTGTCGTTTCACTAGATGGTCGTGCAATTTATACTCAGCGATCAAGTTGAGTGCATCTGCATCTATTACTATCGGGCCCTGATAGCTGAGTAGAAGTTCTTGCAGTAAGTGCTTGCCCTTGGGATTTAGGCCCAGACCTGGGCCTACTACAATACTCGAGTAGGAATTGAGGATCTGTTTATAAACCTCATACTCAGGTCCCTGCAAATGCAGTGGAACAGCCATTGTTTCGTATGGCAACTTGGTGACTAAAACATCAAAACTCTCAGGCCAGCTGGAAACCGTTACTAAACCGGTTCCCATTTTATGGCAGGCCGTCGCTGCCATCGCTACAGCACCCAACCTTCCCGGACTTCCCCCGATGAGGAGCGTATGACCAAAGGAATTTTTATGACCATAGCGATCTCGCTCCTTGATGAGAGCGCTCATCGGATTTTTCATTAGTAAAAACTTATCGCCCTCTTTGCGAAAGCGCGACGGAAGAGAAATATCTACGTTGACCAATTCACCCCGTCGAGTCGCACCCGGCGGCAAAAAATGGCCCAGCTTTGGAAAACCGAAAGATATGGTCATCGTCGCTAGGACGGAATTTCCGTGAATGGCACCGACGTCCCCGTTTACACCAGTCGGAATATCGAGAGCGATGA
This sequence comes from Deltaproteobacteria bacterium, assembly GCA_013286765.1. Next base: position 19,963 of record JABDFB010000019.1, on the reverse strand, counting down.
CGTCGGTATTGAGAGAATTAATAAGCTCTACGGTATCGAAGAAGATCCCTTCCAAATTAGCTTTCAGTCCGGTTCCTAGAATTCCATCGATAACCATGAACGGGCCGTGAGAGCTGTCGAAAAACTCCTTGAGATGCGCAGTGGATTCGACGAACGTGAGTTTTGCCTTGAGAGCTTTGAGAATTTCAAAATTTCTGAGCGTGGCGCCCTTATAGGCGGATTCCTCTTGTAAATGAAAAACTCGAACCTTTCGCTCTAAACACAGAAGGCGACGCGTAACAACAAAGGCATCACCCGCATTATTTCCTTTGCCGGCAAATACTAAGATCTCTGAGGTCCGGCCAGCACTAGGATATTTTTCTAGGATGATCTGTGCGGCAGCTCGTCCCGCATTTTCCATAAGAAGCATGGCGTCAATTCCATACTCATGTTCAGCCGTTTGATCGATTTCTCTCATTTCAGCGCTGGAGCAAATTCTCATGGGTGTAAACATAGTGATCTTGTTTCACCATAGGTTTGGATGGTTTTGCAACATCTTCTCACTGAGACAAAAGAGGCAGAACCTCTTCTAGTTCTCTCAGAACCGTTTTTTCAGAAATGATTGCCAGAAGTCCTCGAATAGCCGTTTTTGAACCGATTTTTACTAAGAGGAGCCATTCAATGCCTGTAAGTCCAAAAGAACCTCTAACCACATTACGTGTACTTTTTTGATTAGTCATGCTGCCGGGAGGCGGTAGTTCTATGTAGCCTGTCTTGATGAGTTGGTTCCAGAGTTCTGGTACGACGCGCGGATCCCAGCTTAACCCCGTCCAAAGAGAAAGACGATCCTTGGGCTCGACCGCGGCTGAGCTCATAAATGTAGGAATTTCGGAAGCGTCCTTTTTAGATGTCATGGTCTTCGATTCCACTGCTAGAAAAACCGCGGACTTTAAGCCCTTATTTAGTAAAATCAGAATTGCTTTGCCGAGTGGATCCTGCGAACTCTGAAGCGTGTGCCGATCCCAGATGTTCAGGTGGTCGCTTGTCTCACCACGACGTTTTGCAGGTTGAATTTTAGCTTGCCGTTTTTTTTCGGCCTCTTTCGTATGAACCAAAACGGTCGGTTCATTTTCAGATTCTGGTTCAGATTCTGGTTCATTAGTTGATTCGGGTTTACTAGTTGATTCAGGCGCGGTGGAGTCAGGTTGTTCTTTCTTAAAGGACTTTCGTTTGAGAAGTTTAGTAATGCTCGGAACTTCAACAAGTTGTGATGAATCCGAGTCGACAGAAAATAATTTCGATTTTTCATTCGGTTTTTTGTTATTTGTCATAAGTATTCTAAATTAGTTTACCTGCATTGAAAGCCGGTTGACAACTAGCCTTTCACTGCTTCACAATGTTATAAGATCTCATTAGTAGTTGACGCCAAAGATATGGCATGGTACCTGGTTTAGTTGGCAGAGAGAAAAGGGAGACACGGTATGCGCTTAACTTCAAAAGGAAGATATGCGGTCAGAGCAATTTTGGATTTGACGTTCAACTCAAACGGCAGGCCAGTACGACTCCAAGAAATTTCCGAACGCCAAAAAATATCACTTCATTATCTGGAACAGCTTTTTCGCAGACTTCGTAAGGGTTTGGTAGTGAAAAGTGTGCGAGGTCCAGGCGGCGGCTACGTTTTGTCGCGACCGATGGATGAGATCTCGATTAAAGAGGTCTTGATCAGCGTCGGCGAGAATATTAATCCAGCCAGAGACCTAGTTGGAACAGGTGATGTCAAGAGTGATACTGTTGAATTCGTTTTGACCAAAACCTATTTCGAAAATCTTGGGTTGATAATGCAGGAATATCTTACTACCACCTCAGTTGGAGATTTGGTCCGTAAAGCACGAGGGACCCAAGAATTACCAAAATCTGCAAGTAGCTTGTTAGATTTGGATGCACTCCAACCAACCTCAACCACAGTCACCACAGGTCAACCTAATGTCGGCAAAGGCAGGGATTTATCTTGATTCGAATGCCGGCACGCCAATAAAGAGTGCTGTCAGAGAGGCACTTGCGCCGTATCTTCTCAATGAAGGTTTGAGTCAAGAAGATCATCTATATAATCCATCGTCCATTCACAGCTTTGGCAGACGCGCGAAGCGAGCTGTTGCCATTGCACGAGAGAGGATCGCCCAGTCGCTGGGAGCTGATACCGACTCAGAGCAGATTATTTTTACCTCATCAGGAAGCGAAGCGAATCAACTCGCAATTGCTTCTTTGCTCAAACCAAGACTGATTCGAGGCGAGAAACCCCACTGGATTACATCACCGGTCGAACATGATTCCATCAAACAGATGGTTACTTGGCTAGAAAAACAAGGTGGAAGAGTAAGTTTCATTCCAGTTGATGCTGAAGGCGTGCCGCAAGTTTCTGCCCTCGAGAGTTTAATTCAAGATGATACGGCGCTCATTAGTCTCATTTGGGTAAATAATGAGACCGGCGCAATCACCGATGTGAGCGAGTTTTCAAAAATCGCCCGCCGAAGACAGATCCCTCTGCACATCGATGCGGCACAAGCTTGGGGCAAACTTCCCATCCACGTCAATACCCTCGGAGCACAATACGTTACTTTCTCTGCTCACAAAATAGGTGCTCTTGCAGGAACCGGATTTCTTTGGACTTACCCCAATACACGAGTCGAACCCGCCATTCTTGGCAAGCAAGAAAAGAGTCGACGTGGCGGAACCGAAAATCTCTTTGGTATTATCGCTGCGGGAGCGGCAGCCGAGACTCTAGACCCTATCGCATGGGCAGCGAGAGTCGCACCATTGCGAGATCGATTGCAAAGTGTTATTGCCCAACGCATACCTGGAACCCTGATCAATGGGGGGCAGGCGAAGAGAGTGGCCAATACACTGAACATCAGCTTCGAAGGCGTTGAAGGGGATGGTCTCGTAATGGCGCTAGATCTTGCCGGCTATGCTGTTTCTGCTGGATCAGCATGCTCAAGCGGGGTATTGGAACCGTCCCATGTCCTAATGGCAATGGGGCGAACCAAGACCCAGGCAATGGCTGCGATTCGAATTTCATTTGCGGACGCAGTGGCCTGGTCTGATCTGGAAGGCTTTGTCGAGGCGCTCGAAAAGACCGTTATTCGCATGTGCAAAGCGCGCAGATAGTTAAACGAAATAGGTGAGAGTAAGTCGTGAGTTTAAATAAAGATAAGAAGAGAATTTTAGTAGCCATGAGTGGCGGCGTGGACAGTTCTGTGGCGGCCGCGATCTTAAAAACGCAAGGGCACGACGTTGTAGGCGTGCATATGCAGCTTTACGATCAGGGGGAGAATAATGTCGCACGCCTAGGTGGGCGGTGTTGCTCTTTGGTTGACGCAAATGACGCTCGGCGTGTTTGCGATAAGCTGGATATCCCCTATTATGTCATTAACGTTCAGGACATCTTTCAGGATAAGGTCGTGGATTATTTTGTTCACGAGTATTTAATGACGCGAACCCCGAATCCTTGTGTTCAGTGCAATAGCCAAATTAAGTTTAATTATTTATTTCAGAAAGCAGACGAACTCGATTGCCAGTGGATTGCGACAGGCCACTATGCTCAGGTGGAATGGGATGAACCGTCCCAGCTCGCCCATCTACTCAAAGCGGTTGATCCTCAAAAGGACCAAACTTATTTCTTATTTGGATTGACGCAAACTGCCTTAAAGAGAACCATGATGCCCTTGGGTGGTTTTTCGAAGATGATGGTCCGAAAAATCGCTGAAGACTTTGGTCTAGCGGTGGCGCAGAAGCAGGATAGCCAAGAAATCTGTTTTATCGGCGGTGAGGGATACAAAGGCTTTATAGAAAAGAGAGTGTCTGAGAACCTGAGACCTGGCGGAATCATCCGTACAACCGATGGGCAGTTGGTTGGAGAACATACTGGTCTGTTTCGCTATACGATCGGACAGCGAAAGGGATTACAACTGCGACTGAAAGATGCGGACCAGTATTTTGTAGTCGGGTATGACAATAAGACGCAGGCCCTGATCGTAGGAACGGAAAATGAGCTTTTCCAAAAGGGGCTGATCGCCACTCATGTCAACTGGGTTGTTCCTATCAATCGGATGCGCGGGATTCGCTGCCACGCTCGAATTCGCTCCAGACATGAAGAAGCTGCTTGTCTAGTTACTTGTTTTGAAAATGATGTTGTCCACGTAGAATTTGACGAGCCCCAGCGCGCGATTACTCCTGGTCAGGCGGTAGTGTTTTATCAGGGCAAGGAAACTTTAGGCGGGGGGTATATTGAGAGGGCAGGCGCAGTGGGCGAGAAGGTTTAATCACGTGAGTCGCCAGTACCTCGTCAAAACTCTGGGCTGCAAAGCAAATCTCACTGATAGCCAACTCATAGAACAAGCGCTTCAAAATCAAGGCTGGACGCCCGGCAGCCAGCGCGGCCAGGGCGTCCAAGAGGAGCGATCTGACATTCAACTTTGTATTGTCAATACTTGCACCGTTACTAATGAGGCGGACAAGCAATCGCGAAAAATGGCCGAATCTCTCGCCCGCCAGTATCCGCACGCATCTATCGTAGTTACTGGATGCGCAGTCGAAGTTGATCCGAATGCGTACACGTCATCTCAAAAGATTCATTATGTTGTTGGCAATCAGGATAAACACCAATTGGTTCATTTAGTTTTAAAGGAACTTGAGAAGAAGGAACCTCCAGCTCCGTCTTTGAATCTTTCTTTAAATTCGGCACGTCGCTTGGGCTCTGTCGTGCCGTACTCAGAAATTCTTTCACAGCATCCAGAGGATCGAGAATGGCCACTGATTAGCGAGTCCTTTCTGACTCCACCGGTACACCTGCATGGATTAAGGACACGATCGTTTCTAAAAATCCAGGAAGGCTGTGATGCGTTTTGCACCTATTGCATTATTCCCTACGGCAGAGGACCGAGTAGAAGTCTGAATCCTGACGAAGTGGTTCGGCAAGTTCGCAGTTTAGTGTCTCAGGGAGTAAAAGAAATTGTCATCACTGGTACCAATATCGGTGACTACGGAACGGATGGGGATTCTCATGATCCATCTCAGCCTGACCACCTCAGCCAGTTGTTAAAACGGATCTTGGACGAGACAGACTTGCAACGTCTGCGTGTGAGCTCACTGGATCCAACCGAAATCACTCCTCAAATGATGCGATTGATGGAATCTGATTCCCGATTTTGTCCCCATTTTCATGTTTCGGTTCAAAGTCCGCACAGTCGCATCTTACGCTTGATGAAAAGAAAATACCGCGCTGAAGAAGTACGGGATCGTCTTCTGCAAATCGCAGAGCTTAAAGCTCCGGTGGGCGGAGTTTTTGTTGGCATGGATCTGATTACAGGCTTTCCTGGTGAGACCGAAGAAGAATTTCAGTGGACATTCGAAACTCTTTCCGCCCTACCTTGGACAAAATTGCATGTGTTTCCTTATAGCGAAAGATCGAGCACTCCTGCCACTCGGCTTCCGGGATCCGTCCCCCAATCGGTTCGTGTGGACCGATGCCGTGCCCTGAACAAATTAAGTTTCGAGCGACAAAAATCGCACTATGAATCGATTCTTCGCCAGTGCAGGCAGTCTGGAATTTTACTAAGAGACGTTTTAGTCGAATCGATTCCTAAAGAAGGTTGGTCTGGGGGATACACGCCCAACTACCTGCGAGTATTATTTGCTAATCCTGAAAAAATCACTAGCAGACATGACTTGATAGACGTCGAAGCATTGGACGTCATGATCGATCGCAACGGAGCAGGTGGGGGGGCCGGAAGCGGTGGGGATGTTGCAATGGTATGTAAATTAGCACTTCGGGATGACAGTGTGGAGCGTGCAAAGTGCATTAAAGTTCTTGACAGGAATTGACTAGTATTGTACGAAACCGAGGCAGGGGAGCAGCACGCAGCATGGTACTTGAACGACTACAACAACGCATCAGATATAATTTCGGTGATCGCGGTGTCCTTCTCCAAGCCTTGACCCATAAATCGTATGGACACGAGTTCTTTCAAGAGAAGCCTATTGCCCTAAGAGACAATGAACGGCTGGAATTTTTAGGGGATGCGATTTTGGATGTCATTGTTTCAGATATACTTCTGGAGACGTTTCCACATGCGAACGAAGGCCAGCTTTCCAAGATGAGAGCAGCCATAGTAAATGAAAAAACTTTAGCACAGCTTGCGAAAACCATTCAAATTCAAGACTGTATTCGACTCGGCAAGGGTGAGGCTCAGACTGGCGGTTACGAAAAACCATCGATTCTTTCAAGCGCCTTTGAAGCTTTGATCGCCGCGGTCTATTTGGATGGTGGGTTTAACGCCGTCTACCCTGTTTTAAGACATATCTTTGCGCCGCTTTTTATGGGAGAACAGAGTTTAGTCGCATTTTATGATCACAAAACCCAGCTCCAAGAAATAGTACAGGCGCGGTGGAAGGTGACTCCGACTTATCATCTGATTGAATCGCATGGTCCCGATCATGCGAAAGTCTTTGAGATCGAAGTGCGAATGAATGGAAGAGCCCTGGCATTGGCCTCGGGTACTTCCAAGAAAGAGGCAGAACAAAACGCGGCCCGATCCGCAATCTTAAGTGTAGCGCAGATTTAGAGCGTTTTGTTGATACAGTTTTAAAAGATCGTGAAGTAATGCGAAGTGTTGTTATGAAATCCGGATTTATCGCTATTATCGGAAGACCTAATTCAGGGAAATCGACTCTGCTCAATTCTATCTTGGGGTCAGAGATCTCGATTGTTACACCCAAAGCCCAAACTACTCGTGAAAGAATCTTTGGGATCCATACCGACACCCAGAAAGGGCAGATCGTTTTTATCGACACCCCGGGAATTCATCGGGCGCGAGAGGGTGGAATCAATCAGTACATGGTCGAAGAAGCAAAGCACGCTCTCGATTCGCCCAATCTGATCTGGTATTTGGTGGACCCAAACTCTGCGGCTTTTCACGAAGAAGCTATCTTAGAGCTTCTTAATGCGCATTCAGCCCCGGTTTTTCTGATCCTCAATAAATCAGACGCTAGACAGAACGATGCTCTCGAGCAGGAGCTCATGGCTTCTCTCAAAGAAAAGCAAGTGCCCGTTCAAAAATCGGTAAAGATTTCAGGGCTGCGCAAGTCCGGAGTTCAGAAATTACTGGAAGAAAGCTGGGCACTCCTTCCGGAAGGACCATTCTATTATCCTGACGCAGACCAACTCTCAGATCGACCCCTGCGGTACTTTGCGGCGGAGAAAATCAGAGAGAAGCTATTCTATTGCATGGGCGACGAAATTCCGTACTCCTGCGCAGTAGAAATTATCAAATTCGATGAAAAAGGAAAACTCCCACGGATCGAAGCGATCATCCATGTGGAGCGTGACTCCCAGAAAGGGATGGTCATCGGACAGGGCGGAAAGAAAATAAAAGAAATTGGGCAAACCGCGCGTGTGGAAATCGAAAAGCTTGTTGGGAGCAAAATTTTTCTAGGCCTCAAAGTCGAAGTTACTAAAAACTGGACTTCGAAGATCGAAACGCTGAAGAGGCTTGGCTATGCTTGAAAATAAACAGAGATGCCGGATCGTGATAATGGGGCGCCCTAATACTGGGAAAAGCACCCTCTTCAACCGACTCATCGGTCGCCGAAAAGCGCTGGTGCACGATCTGCCCGGGGTCACTCGTGACCGAAACGAAGAGAAGACCGAATGGTGGGTAAAGGGCAAAAAATTTCCTGTCCTTCTAGTCGACACGGGGGGGCTTGGCGGAGAGAGTTTCAAAGAAGAGATTCAGAAACAGGTGCAGCTCGCACTGGAAGAAGCCGATGTTATTCTTTTCTTAGGTGATTCTCAAGCAGGCCTTACACCACTGGATGAAGAGCTCTTTCGAGAGCTTCAGCGTTCAGGCTTGACGAAGAAAATCCGCGTGATCGGAGTGGTAAATAAAGTCGATGACCACGCTCACGAGGATCGTATCGCAGATTTTTATCAATTGGAGTTTGATGAAGTTCTAACGGTTTCCGCGGAACATGGCCGGGGGATGGATGATTTGCAGGAGGCGATCGCTGCAGAACAAGATGCTTTTATAGTAGAGCCGTCCGAAGCTGATTTGGCAGGGGAATCGGAAAATGAACCTGAATTATTTGGTATTCCCAGGGTCGCCGTGGTCGGACGTCCCAATGTCGGGAAAAGTACTCTAGTGAACGCCCTACTTGGACACCAGAGAATGATTACCAGTCCAATACCTGGTACAACGGTGGATCCGGTGGATTCAGTCGTTCAAATGGGCGAGCATGAGTTCGTTCTAGTCGATACGGCAGGCGTTCGCAGAAAAAGCAAAACCAAACAGGGAATCGAGGTACTCTCAGTCGTCCAAACTCGCAAATCCTTGGAGCGTGCTGATGTTGCTATTCTCGTTTTGGATGGCGAGACAGGAATCTCTGACCAGGACGAAAAAATTGCAGGCTTGGTTGAAGAGATCGGTTGCGGGATAATTCTACTCATGAACAAGTGGGATACTCAGGCGGACAATGAGAAATTTACCCAGGAGCTTGCCTCGGAACGCATTCGGAAAAAGATGGCGTTCCTGAAATATGCACCGCTCCTATTTGCAAGCGCCAAGCGGAATAGAGGTCTGGAGAATTTAGGCGATCTGATTGACGAAGTGATTCAGCAGCGCAGGGTAAAAATTTCTACCCATGAATTTACAGAATGGGTGCGACGGGAGTCGACGATTCATAATCCTGCGAATGCCCGATTCTATCTCTGCCATCAGACGGGAAAAAATCCACCGTCTTTTGTCTGTCATGTCAATGATCCTGAAAAAATTCACTTCAGTCTCAAACGCCATTTGATCAATGCGATGCGAGAACGCTGGGGATTTATGGGGAGTCCAGTGCGACTGAATTTTGTGGAAGCAAATCGGCGGAGTTTGCCTTCGCGTGTGCCGCGCACAGGTCGACAAAAAGGCGCACCCGAGCGTGTGCAAAAACGCGATGCACACCGGTAACGCCTTTAACGCCTTACCACGTAAAAAGAAAGTTTCCTGAAACTGTATAGAAATTTCCGGTCATGTCTTGAAGGCCAGGACCGCCGTTCACTGCCTGATAAATAGTGGTATAGGTATCCTTGAAATGGACAAGATGGACTTTAGCTTCGACTTCAAAAAACGTCTTATTAGGAATAAGCGCAAATTCCAGTCCACCACCCAGGGCCACACCGACACTCGTATCACTATCTGACGATCCCAGTGTCGCCGAGTTCTGTGTTTTCGAGTAAGATCCGAATCCGATGGACAGATAAGGATTTGCAAAACTAATCGGGGCGCTAAGATTTTGAGTGTTGAAGTAGTACTTTAAATCTACACCTAAGTGCAGCATGTTCACGTCAACATGGCCCAGGTTCTGGGCATTAGTGTCAAAGTAATGATTCGCAACAAAGAATCCAAGGTCGAGAGCAAAGTTGAAGTCGAACCAGTAGTGGACTTTGAAGTCGACCATGGGAAATCCGCCCTGCCATAAGGCACCTCGGTTTCCATCGGCGAATTCAAACCCCAAACCCAGGCTTACACCGAAGAAACGGCCGAATTTAAAGAATTTCTGGTCGGCTTCTTCTGAGGATATTTCATTAAATTCTCCATATTCCGTAAATGGAGTGCCGGAGAAGTCTTCGTCTTGAGGGGTGGTTGTTTTGTTCGATGAAGCGTCATTTCCACTTCCTGACCCTCCTCCTGGCGCTCCAGCGTCACCACCACCGGCTGGTGGACCATCACCTTCTGCGGCGGGACCTCTTGCTGGGCCTTGAGGAGGACGAGCATAAGCTAGCGAAGGGTTAGCAAGACTGGTTAGCAGGAAAAGGCAAAGGCCTAAGCCGACAGTGAGAAATCGATCTAGACTTGGCGCATTAAATCGTGTGGATTTATTTGGCCAGTTGTTTAGTTGGAACTTTACCCGCATAGCCCCTCGATGGCTTATCGGCTCTGACAAAAAGAACTTTTAAAAAGAACAGATTGTCCAAGCTACGCCAAAGCTGGGCCCCGCAGCCGTGTCAAGGACGCCCCTCTGATGGGCTTTAAAGACGGAAATCGTAAGAAATCCTTTGAGATGAGCATCAGGATGTGCGAAAAACTCAAGTATGACCACTAATTATACGATTGACCGAAAAGAGCTAAAACGGAGTGACCGTTTATTGACGCAGATCCGGGAATATCTAGAAACATCGCTAAAAGAACACAAAGAGATTATCGCTGTCCTAGGTGGCATCGTTGCCATTGGTTTTGTGGGAGCTCTGGCATTCAGTCGGTATGAGGGAAAATCTGAGCAGGCGAGGGAAGCCTACTATCTTGCCCTCAAAACTTTCGAAAGTGAAATGAAGCCTCTGATCGAGAAGGCTAAGACGTCGCTACCGGAACCGAAATCTGAACCTAAATCAAAAGTGGCTTCCAAAGACGATGCAGCTCGACAAAAAGCGCGCGAAGAAGCTCAGGCAATGGGACTTGCAATTACAAAGGTGACTTTCCAAAAACTCGATGTTGACACCGCCTTTCCCGAGTCAGTGAAACGCTTCAAAGAGGTCGACGAAAAATTCGCCAAGGCCCGGGCTGGTTATGAAGCCCGGATGAAATTAGGCAACCTGTACTACGAGCACGGGGAATATGCCAAAGCGCTACCCTGGTTCGAAAAGGCGCAGACGACTGCGCCCAACGGTTTTGAAAAGAGCATAGCTTATACTGCCATTGGACATGTTCAAGAAAATCTGGGCAAACCCACCGCTGCAGTCATGTCTTTTCAGAAGGCGATTGATTCCGGTGCAGGAATTAATAAAGGAGATCTTTTAATTGCGATAGCCCGCTGTTATGAATCAGCCCATGACACAGCAAAAGCCAATAGCACCTATGATCAGATTATCTCAGATATGCCCAACTCTGAGCAGGCTCGATATGCGGAAATCCTTAAAGGGAAACTTTAAGAAAACTCTCGCTCGATTTAACCCTTTTGGGTTTTCGGCGGCGGGCTCAGTTTTCGGAATATTTTTGGTAGCGGTTTTTGTGGCTGGCTGTGGCGGCCCTATGAAGTACAAGAACTTGAGGCCCGATCCGCGTATTATGACTCGAGAGTGGGCCATATCGACTCATAAAGAATTCCAAATGGGGGATCATGGCACGGAATTCTCGAACCCGGTGGTTATCGAGAACACCCTGGTTTTTGGAAATCAAAGCGTCGGTCTTACCTCAATCTATCCTGGGCTCGGTCAAAAGCGCTGGGAGCTGGCTATCAAGGGCGGTGTTATCAGCGAACTCAGTGTCGATCAGGGTTCCGTTTATTTTGGCGGCGCTGACGGGTATCTCTATTCTGTCAATCTTGAAAACGGCAGGGTGAATTGGAAGTACGAATTAAAAAATCCGATTGTTTCGGCTCCGACGGTTGCGCAGGGTAGGGTACTAGTTACAACTACTGACGACACCATCTACGCATTTGACGCCGGCACGGGGAAATGGCTATGGCACTATCGCAGGCGTTCTGCTCCGATGGCAACGATCATGGGTGCTTCGGCGCCCCTGGTGGATCGAAACGAAGTAATCGCAGGACTCGGTGACGGGTTTGTGGTCTGCCTGTCTCTCGAAGAGGGCGCACTCAAGTGGGAGAAGAAACTACACTACGGTGCAAAATTTACGGATGTCGATGCCCATCCTATTCTCGAAGAAGGTATCATCTATCTTCCTTCGTACGACGGCGCTCTCTACGCGCTGAAACGTCAAGGGGGGGATATTATCTGGAAATACGACGCCGGAAGTGGCAAAGAAGTCACCCTCGATGGCCCTAGAATCTATCTACCTTCTTCAGATGGTAATGTTTACGCCCTGACGAAGGAAAATGGAAAGGTTCTCTGGAAATTCGAACTGGACTCAGGCGTGCCTACACAACTTGTCGTGACCGATCAGTACGTAATCTTTGGATCGAGTTATCAATATTTTTATGCACTAGACAAGAATACCGGTCGCGCTGTTTATCGCCTACACATTGGTCATGGAAACGGATTTTACGGTTCTCCCGCCTATGATCCCGAAAAGAAACGGGTCTATATACTCTCGACAGCGGGCAATCTCTATTCCTTCGCTCTTACAAAACCGCCGCGAAAAGTGAGACTCCACGGTTCGACGAGTCCGTATGAGTTTTAAAAGCTTCAGATTCGTATATCCTTAAGCGGTGTCTGCTCTATTCTGAAAAGAATGGAGGTTTTCAGAATTATGAATTATAGACTATTCCAAAGTACGTGAAGCAAGTGTGCATTGGAGATCTATGATGAAAAACTTTGGAAGTCCTATTTTTGCGATTATTGTGATGTTTTCAGGTTTACTTGTTCGGACCACAGTTTTCGCTGGTGGAGTGGTAACTGAAAATAAGGATCAAAGTTGCCCTAATGCTGAACCGTCTATAACCTTTGATCAGTGCCCATTGTCCCAGGCTGACGTAGCCTTTACAGACGTAGTTTCTGCATCGGAAGAACCAATAGTCGCCCCCATTATTTCAAAACTAAAATCGCTTTATGATTCAGATATAAATTTGGCTACCCAGGAGACTAGTTTTGAAGAGATTAAGTATTCTCTCACTTATTTTGTTTATGGCACTGATAGTAAGCCAGAAATAGCCTTTAGTGCCGGAAAAGGCGATTATTCAGGATTTTCGGTGCCCTACGTAGTTTGGGATAATTTCAAAATTCATCCGCTAAAAAGTGAATTTCTGAGTGCCACGTCTCCAAATAATTGGAGTTTTCCTAATGAGCTTTTTAAAGTATTGGCGGAATTACCCGAAGGCCACTTGGAAATGATCAATCATCCGCGAATGCGAGACAGTATGCGGATTGTACCAAAGTACGCTTGGGACCAAGTAATGGGAATGAAAAGTAACAATAATCATTACCAAGAAAATGTTTATTCTTTGATCGAGAAGGAAATTGCCAACATAGAAACCAAGCTTAAGAAGAGGATATCTCATATTGTTGATTTGGGTGGAGGAAATGGCGATATGCTAGCGCGGCTGATTGCTAGTCGCACCACCTCTCCTACAAAATATACTCTTATCGATCAGTCAAAAGGCCTTTTAGAAGCGGCCAGGGCAAAATTACCAAAGGAAGTAGATATTATCGAAGGAGATGTGTTTGGAGCAGATTTGTCCAAATACCCGCCCGATACTGTATTTATTTCTAGCGGATTTCTCAGTGTTCAGGTGTTGTACGAAGAAGAATCCGAAAAAATCTCAAATCTTCTCTCTCAGTTACCTCCCAACGCTTGGATAGTAGTAACTGGCCTTACTCCGCTCTTCGTAGATCGAGATATGCTCCAATCAGCAGGATTCAGAGTTGATAAGATGGTCTGGAAAGAGAATATCCTGAATCCTGAAAAGATGCCGAAGCAGTTTTACGTCGCGCAGAAAAAGCGAAAATAGAATAGATTGTATATTTTTATCTTAAGCTAATTTGTCTTCTATAGGTTCGTATATCCACCAGCACAACGCTTTTTTAAGCGGAAGCTGGAATGTGAATTCGAAGGTCGGTAAATCGCGCTATGGCGTCGTAATCTCGATCGTTGTGCCAAATCGGGACCTTTTCTCGAATTGCTAAGGCAGCAATCAAACAATCAATCGAAGAACGGATGGTATATCCTTTACGGCGGCCGATTCGGTATATTTCTGCGGCTGATACGTAGTCTTCGAGCTCAACGGGATCTCCGATTCGGGGCAGACTGAGGAGACTTTCTTTGATGTGGAAATAGATAGTGTCGTTTCTAATTCCCTGTAAAATTTCCTGCAATATTGGGGGACAAATTGTCAGTGATAGAAGCTGATCTTCTTGTATTTTGAATAGGCGATTTTTCCCAAGAAAATCAACCCATACAGATGTATCTGCGAGAATCATTTTAGCACGCTACTTTCATTCATCTGTTTTTCTGTTAGATCTACGAGAGGATCTTTTTTCTTTTTGAGGGATAACATCTTCTCTCATTTCAGATAAAGTTCCTTCCCACACAGATTTTCCGATAAATTGTGAAAGTCGCCTAACTTTTGCTACTTTAATTGCCTCTTCTAGAGCCTTGTTTACGGCTGCAGAGTATGTTTTCACCCCAAGCAGTGAAACGGCAGCTTCAAGAAGAGCTTCGTCTAACACAAGATTTGTACGTTTCATGTGTATAGTGTACCACAGAACACAAAGAAAGAAAATCTAAACTTCGCATATCCTTTAGCGGTACTCTCGCTTCAAAAAACCAAAACAAAGAAAAAAGGTACTCAACTATGACATCTGGACAAGGCTAAAACCTATGTTAACAATGGGTGATGTCTCAAAACCCGCAATCGTCTTCCAAACTTCAATTCCGCATAGAAGCTGAGAACCCAGGCACTGCCGCTAGGGCCGCTTGTTTTGAGACCTCTCACGGTGAAGTAAAAACGCCCATTTTTATGCCTGTAGGAACTCAAGCAACGGTAAAAGGGCAGTCCGTTGATTCTCTCCGCACCGTCGGGTCGCGAGTCTTGCTGGCCAATACTTACCATCTCATGCTTCGCCCAGGAACTGATGTTTTCCTGAAGGTAGGGGGAATCCACCGGTTTATGAATTGGGATGGACCGGTATTAACAGATTCCGGCGGTTTTCAAATTTTCTCTCTTCCGCACAGGCGTGAGATGAACGAAGAAGGTGCGCGATTTAGAAGCTACGTGGACGGGGAGATGCACATGCTTTCGCCGGAAGAGAGCATTCGTATTCAAAAGTGTATTGGCAGCGATATCATGATGGTCCTGGATCAATGCATTTCATCAACAGCATCGTTCGCAGAAGCGAAAGCTGCAATGGAACTCACACACAGATGGGCTGTGCGGAGTTTGGAAGCGGCTGATGGGCGAGGGGATGGGGGACCGCGTAAGGCTGCGCTTTTTGCCATTGTCCAGGGCGCATGCTTTCACGAACTCCGACGCCGAAGTGCAGATTTTCTAACTCAGTTGCCGTTTAATGGTTTTGCCATCGGTGGACTCGCAGTCGGCGAAAGTCGTGCGGAGCGCGAAGAGTTTACTGAAGCCACGGCCGCGCTTTTGCCAAAAAACTTCCCGCGCTACTTAATGGGTGTGGGTACTCCGATTGATATTTTGGAAGCTGTTCACCGAGGCGTAGACATGTTTGATTGTATTATTCCAACCTGCTTTGCGCAGAGGGGTGTTGCGTTTACATCGCATGGAAAAATTCAATTTCGCCGAACCGTTTATAAATTCCTAGAGGAGCCCGTCGATGCATCTTGTATATGTAACACATGTAAGAATTACTCGCGGGCTTATATCCACCATCTGGTTAAATGCGAAGAGCTCCTAGGTTGGCAACTGCTCGCAACCCATAATCTTACCTTCTATCATCGTTTGATGAGTGAAATAAGAACTAGCATTCTAGAAGGATATTTTCTCGATTACTATCAGACCCGGCGCAAAGAACTGATCCGTTCCGATGAAGACAATCCAATCGTTCCACCTAACATTCGCCAGCGTCCAAGTCAAAATCTAGGAAATTACGAAATCTATCGGGCACACGCGGCGCTAGAAAAATCGAATGCTTCTCTCGGCCGAGCTGGTGGCCGCGGCGCCGAGCAATCGCAACTCTTGGCCCGGATTCGTCAGATTAGCTCTGGCGAAATTATGCACTCCGTACCCGATCCTATGGATGAGTCTAATCGCCTTTATGTGGAACAATCGCGATTGGTCCATCAATTGGTCCAAACTCCAACTAATCTTGGCGCCACGCCACTTGTTATATGGGACGTCGGATTAGGCGCCGCTTCGAACGCCATGGCAGCCGTGCTTTGTTTTGAACGACTTTATAGTGACTCTGGTCCCAGCAGTAATCTCAGACCTCTTCAGATTTTGAGCTTCGAACGAGATTTGGATTCGCTCACTCTTGCCACGAAATATACTAAGCATTTTCCTCATCTGCGGCACCCAGCTCCACATAATTTATTGGCTCACGGAAACTGGAAGCATGAATCAGGATTACTTCAATGGAACTTATATAAAGGATGTTTTCTAGAGACATTTAAATCAGCAACATCCCCCGATATTATCTTTTATGATCCGTTCTCTTCCAAAACGGATTCACCTTTGTGGACCGCAGAGACTTTTTCGGATCTCTTTAAATACTGTAATAAAAATGCGCCGGCTAAAAAGGTAGAACTCTACACATACTCCGGTTCAACCGCTGTACGTGCAGCACTTCTCCATGCAGGTTTTTTTGTCGCAAGGGGAGTGTCCATAGGGTTAAAATCTGAGACAACGGTAGCGTTTTCACCTGGCGAAGCAGGTGAGGGTCTCTTAGGGTCAGAGTGGTTGCAACGATGGGAGAGGAGTGGAGCAAAGTTTCCCATTGATGTAGTTGAAGCAGAGGCAAGGTCAAAGTTTGAAGAGAAAATTCGCGGCCATTTTCAGTTTGGACACCCTAGAGAGTGATCTTCTGAATCATTACTTCGGATATCCTTGAACTAAATCTTTATCTTTTTTCCTACCTAAAATCCAGATCCTAAACAAAATGAAAATCTCTGTTGAACGGATCTATTAAGACGTGTTAACACCCTGTGTAAATTATACCGTGTAGTACATACCAGTACCCATTAAAGGAATCGCGATTTATGAAAGCTAAGACCCTGCTACTTTACGTTTCTATTCTATCGTTTTACGGATTAACGTTTCAAGCCGAGTTGAGCCGCGCAGAATCACCTTTTGGAAAGCTTATTAACTACCTTTATCCTGAAAAGAAGGTCTATCGCGATGTTGACTTTAGCAGCAGCAACAGGCCTTTAGACACCTATGGCGAAAGAACCTGTTATATCGATAGTAACAGTGATGTAAAGTGCACGGAACATGAAGCAGTTATTGATGACATCAAGGGCCCCTTTATTTCCGTTGGCGTCGGCCTAAAACACGCCTGCGCATTATATCAAACTGGAAAAGTTCACTGTTGGGGTGACAATGCTGCTAGGCAATCCGAGCAACAAACAGATTCGTTCGCGGCTTTGGCGGTCGGAGGAAAACATACCTGTGGTCTAACCCATGGTGGAAAGATTAAATGTTGGGGTGATAATTTCTTTCAGCAGAGCCAAGACCGCCCTACAAAGTTCTATAGAGAGATCACCGCAGGAATTTGGCATACTTGTGGTCTGACTCTTTCAGGAGACATTGAATGCTGGGGCTACCGAACGGAGTTCTACACGGATTCTATGACTGATGTTAATACTATCCACGGCCCGTTCATCAAAATGGCAACTAGTGAAAAACAAACTTGTGGTCTTAAAGCAGATGGCAAAGTCATCTGTGCTGTCGGAAGAAATTCAGCTCAAATGCAAGATGGCAAGGGAATTTTTGACTTGATCGAAAGACGCTTTGGTCATGGTGATAAACACCGTATAGTATCGATTGCAGTAGCAGATTGTCATATCTGCGCTCTCAGCTCAGAAGGAAAATTGCTGTGCACGGGTAACCACGAAAACAATGAAGTTGCGGAACCTATGGAAGGCAGATTCACGAACATTGCCCTCGACGGTCCACGTACTTGCGCCATGGAATATAACGGCGAAATGAGATGTTTGGATAGCTGGCATCCCCGAAGTGAAGCTGAAGATCATTTATCACATCCATATCACGGACATTTTGATCACGATCATAGCCGATCCCCAAGTTATTAGAGCTCACCAAAGCTTCCGTGCTGTCGCCAGTACAAAAGTAACGCGGCAGCACGGATTTAAGATCGAGCGTAAATTTAAAGGTCTGATAATGAATATTATGTTAACTAGAGTTCAGAAACGTAGATTTTTTGACGGTTATTGACATGCCGTCCCATTTTTCTATTTAATGTTCAGATATAAAATAAGATCCACACAAAATTAGTGAACAGATCAAATCAAGCTTAAGTCAGTCCATTTATCAAACATTTTAATTGCATTTTTGTAGGAACTGGGAGAGTTCTCCTCCGTTATCATACGAGGGGGCAATTTTTATGTTTGCTGAAAGAGGAACTACTAGAATGAAAAAAATCTTACCTTACGCGCTAACTTTATCATTAGTTGGCCAATCTTACGCATTTGCATCAGGTCTCGAAAAAAGTGTTCTGTGGTCCGGCCGAAACGCCGGCGTCGCAGGCGCAGTAACAAGTTCTGTTGGTGGTCCAGAAGCACTCTACTTCAACCCCGCAGGTCTTGGTGGAACAACCGGATTAGCAGCGAGTATTAACTTTTCTCCGACGTTTAGTAAATTTCAAGCACCTATCGCTGCTCTTGGACAAACTCTTCCAACCACCTCATCCAACACAAATTTTTCGCCTCCTGCAGCAGCTCTGGTGAGCTATGGTCTCACTCCTCAATTGGGGATCGGAGTTGGTTACTATGCTGCAGGTGGATCTAAGGTTGTATTTGATGGAATCGCCCTTGCTCCTGTTTTGCCATCAGCACAATTGAAATCCGACATTGGACTAACAGAATTTTCAGTTGGTGGCGGATATGAGGTCCTCGACGGCCTTAGAATCGGTTTGGCTTGGAGAGCCTTGTTTGTGAAGGCAGATCTTGCTTTTCAAGGTAGTCCTGTTGGGGCTGCTACTGCAACAGCCTATTCTACTTTCACTGGTGCTAGCGCAACTCGATATAATGGATTCCGGGTAGGTCTACAATATGCACCGCGCGATTCCAGATGGGGTATTGGCGCAAATTGGAGATCAGCAATAGATTTTGTGGCAAATAACGTAAATGCTACAGCCCAATTACTGACTCTTCCCACTTCGCCGCCAACTACGAGCGCAACCGCACTTGCGCCATATAATGGCAGTACGACGACCGCTGCCATAGGTGCAACACTTCCTCAGCAGCTTTCAATTGGTGGATATTTTGATATTTTTGAAAAGACTTGGAGAGTGTTAGCACAGTATGATTTTACAGAGTATCATAGACTCAACCAACTCTTCGTTAGTGGGAGCTTAACGCTACCCACTCCCGTAGGAGTTACCCCCCTTTCTTCGGTTACCTTAAATTGGAAAAACCAAAGCAATATACGCTTAGGTACCGAATATAAGCTTCTTGAAAATGTCGTGCTCCGCGGTGGGTATGTTTTTACTTCCCAAGTAACGGCTAATGATATCCCATTGTCGACTTTTGCGGCGCCTGGTCCAGCACATTCCGTTTTCCTAGGTGCGGGATCAACGATCATTCCAAATCTATCTATTGATGGAGCGCTTGAGCTAACCTGGATTTCCGCTACTGTTGCTTCAACTGATGCTCCCGCCGGAGGATCAGTTGCTGCAGGAAATTATAAGGACATGGCTTACGCGGCTCACGTTGGTGTGACGTACGCCTTCGGAACGTTTTAATCGATTGTCTCCTTAGGGACTACGGCCATAGTCCCCGGGCTGAGTGGAAAACAAAGCCCGTGTCGTGGCCACACTAGAGGAAATCAGGTTGTAGACAAAGTACATCTTGATTAGACGACTCGCTCGAAAAGTTTCGGCCTGGTTTCCTCTACTTCTCTAAGCTTATTCCCCTCAATCTATAGTTTATTCAAATCCGACAATAAATTTGTTAGCGCTTCCGCAATCGGCGTTTTGGGTAGCTGTTCAAGATGCTGTTGTCTAGCGGCGCGTAGCCTGCTCATCATGCTGTTCACTAGTGGTTGGCCAAAATCTATTTTGGGCGCGTTAGGGTCATCTTCTTCTAAAATGGATATTCTTCGCATGATTTCATCTTTTATTTTTGGGAACGCCTCAACTGACACATCGGAATTGAGCGCCCTTTTAAGAAGCTCTAAGTCATACAAACCAGAATTCCCCTTTAACATGCCACTGAGGAAATCATATTTGCTAAAGACTTCCGGCGCTCCCAGATCGATGTAAGCACGAATTAAGGCTTTTGCTCCCTCTAGCCTTTGGGCGAGACTGTGGAGGTCCGACTGCTGGTTTAGTTTTGAAATCAATTGGCTAATGAAA
>JABDFB010000018.1 GCA_013286765.1 Deltaproteobacteria bacterium | reverse complement strand
CCGGATCATTGTTTTAGTATTTTTATTTCACCCCCAAGTTTGGCGGAACTGGAGAGTCGACTTCGTAGGCGTGGAACTGAGAGCGAGGAGAGCATTCAAAAGCGTCTTTCCAAAGCGGAGCACGAGATGGAAAAAGGAAAGACATTTGATGCTGTGATTGTAAATGACTCGTTGGATCACGCCTTTACAGAGTTGAAAGATTTGGTACTAGCCAAGCTTGGCCTAAAACCAATGCAGAAGACAACCGCTAAAAAACCTAAGATGATGAGGAGACCTAGAGAATAGAACATGCCAAAACCAGCACCAGCCACCCTCGAAACGATTTGCAACAAGGTTCTGAGTTATTATCCTGAAGCGAAGCTTGATCTGATTAATAAAGCGTATGCATATGCAGCCGAAGCCCACCACGGACAGCTTCGCTCTAGTGGCGACCCCTACATGGTCCATCCCACAGCGGTCGCTCAAACGTTAGCGGATTTGCACTTAGATATTCCAAGTATAGTTACGGGTCTGCTCCATGACACGGTCGAAGATACTCATGCTACTTTGGATGGAATTGAAAAGGAATTCGGAAAGGATGTCAGAGAATTAGTCGACGGCGTCACTAAGCTCTCACAAATTTCATTTAGAACCTCAGAAGAAAAACAGGCCGAAAACTTTCGCAAAATGGTCATCGCGATGGCCAAAGACATTCGAGTGATCTTAGTCAAACTTGCGGATCGGCTGAATAATATGCGGACTCTAGAGCACTTGAGTCCCAGCAAGCAAAGAATAATTGCCCAAGAGACTCTCGATATCTATGCCCCTATTGCCAATCGTTTGGGTATTAGTTGGGTGAAAATAGAACTTGAAGATCTTTGCCTACGTTATCTCCACCCCGACGTTTACTATAAACTCGCGCAGAAAGTTACAAAGACAAAGCGGGAACGAGAAAAATACATTGAAGAAGTTTCGGAGATTCTGGACGAAAAGCTCAAGGAATACGATATTCAAGCAACCGTCACCGGGCGGGCTAAGCATTTTCATTCCATTTTTAAGAAAATGGAGAGAAGAACAGTCGAATTTGAGCAACTCTACGATCTGATCGCATTCCGAATCGTCGTCGATAATATTACGGAATGCTATAAATCCTTGGGCGTGATTCACGCAACTTATAAGCCTGTCCCCGGTCGATTCAAAGACTATATTGCGATGCCAAAGGCCAACGCCTATCAATCCCTCCACACAACAGTGATCGGTCCTCACGGCGAGAGAGTGGAAATTCAAATTCGAACTCAAGATATGCATCAAATCGCCGAAGGGGGAATCGCCGCGCACTGGAAGTATAAAGAAGGTAAATTCGACTTCCGGGCCAGAGAGAATGTTGAATGGGTCAACCGCCTCCTCGAATGGCATAAAGACCTGTCTGACCCGAATGAATTTCTCGAGACCGTTAAAATTGATTTATTTGCCGAGGACGTCTTTGTATTTACACCCCAGGGAGAGGTTAAACAGCTTCCACATGGTGCTACACCGATTGACTTTGCGTATGCGGTTCACACAGACGTTGGGAATAAGTGCGTCGGCGCAAAAGTGAATGGAAAAATCGTTCCTCTAAAATACCGTCTCAAATCCGGCGATACCATAGAGATTGTTACTTCTCCGTCGCAGACGCCTTCGAAGGACTGGCTTAAACTGGTCATTAGCTCGCGCGCAAAAGCGAAAATCCGGAGCTTTATTAAGGAACAGGAGCGCTCGCGAGCGCTTAAATTGGGTCGAGAAATTCTTGAAAAAGCGCTTAGGCCCTATGGAATATCATTAAATAAGATAGAAAAATCTGGCGAACTACTAAAAGCCGCCCAGGATGTAAAATATCGCTCAGAAGTCCATCTTTTCATTGGACTTGGATACGGGCGAATTACACCTGACAGTATCGTCAACCGAGTAGTACCCAAGGAGTTGATTGAGAAAAAGCTGCAGTCGCAAAAAGCCGAAGAAGATCAAAGCTTCCTGAAACGTGTTTTTAGTGCGGCAAAAAAACGGAGCGAGGCTCGAAATGCAATCACTGTGGCAAATCTCGATGATGTATTGATTCGGTTTGCGAGGTGCTGTAGCCCCTTACCAGGCGACAGTATCATCGGTTTTATTACGCGCGGAAGAGGTGTGACGATCCATACCTCGAATTGCACAAAAGCAATAGACAACGATGCAGAACGAAAAGTAGATGTCAGATGGAATATTCAAAATGCAGGTCAGGTCAGACGTCACGTAAAATTGCGTGTTTTATCGTTGGACCAACCAGGACTATTAGCTACTATGTCTCAAGCGATTACAGCAAGTGGGGTGAATATTTCATCGGCGCATATCCGCACCACAAAAGATCGGAAAGCAATTGCAGTCTTCGATATTGAGGTAGGAGACCTATCGCAACTGGAGAGAGTGGCTAGTTCGCTCGAATCAAAGAAAGGCGTGATTAGCGTTGAAAGAGTGAAAACGTAGCAACATGAGAAACCAATTTAAGCTTGCCACACTAGCCACTATTATATTCATCTTGATTACATGGCGGGTGAATTTCCCGCTTATCGCGGACGATTACGGTTTTGCTTTACAGGGATTGAGCCCGGATTTCAATTTGAGAAGTTTCGGTCCATTGCTCATACATAGACCAATTGCTTCCATTGTTAATTTTTTTATCTTTAAACATAGGCTCTATGACCACTCGAAAGTCTTGATGACGACTTTTTTCTTCTTACACGCGTTCGGTTTTTTAGGCATCGCAAACTGGCTAACTGCTAATCTTTCGGCTAAGTCGTCCATCAGTAAGCCTGTGACCAAAAATTTAGTTTCGTGGCAAGTTTGTTTAATTATTCTTTGTCTCTATCCCAGTTTTCACGAAGTCCTGTACATGACCTTGAATCTCCCCTACTCTCTAGGAACGTTCTTCTTATCTGGAATGCTTTGGAGTTCTCAATACTGGCTGAGAATCCTATTCATGATCTTGGCTTTTTGTTCACTCGAAACCTACGTCCTTCCCATGCTGATTATTCCGCTCACCCCTATTCTGATTAATATCAGCAAGCTCAAGAACTTCGATGATCGAGTTAAACTCTCGATTCATGTGATTTTGTGGAGCATTGCCTTTCTCATTTATTTTGGAATTCGTTGGGCTTTGGAACCTGCTGGTGACCCTTGGATCCACGGATTGCAGTTTTCATTGGGAAATTTTCTAGAACACCTCAAAGTCTATACAAATCTCCTATGGACGTTGCATTTTTATAAAGAATATTGGATTTTCACTCTTCTAGAGTGGATTGCATTTGCGATCACAGGAATTTATTTGGTGACGACTAAAGAGATTGGTAAGCGAGAAACGCTTATTCTTCTCTTCCTGCCTAGCGTGGCATCCTTTCATGCGTTTCTGATGGACTACTACGCTCCGCGAGCAATTCATGGCGCAGTCGTGTTTAAGCTGGCTATTATCGGCTATCTCCTCTACTTGTTCTGTCATAAAGCCACGGGCCGATGGCTGCAGCTTATGCCAGCCTGCATTTTGCTTACCGCTTATTTTGGTTTATCGAATCGAATTTTTGAAATCAAAACGGCGAATGCTTTCACGCTCCAACAAAAAGAACAAGTTTGGGCTGAAAAAATGGCCCAGTGTCATCCCCGGCCCGATGGGACCCCCTGCACTCTCACTATGGGCAATCTCGGCGCCGATCTGAAACGAGATTGGACATTGCCTGCGTATAGCTACGAGAGTTTCTTAATGTGGGTAAAGGCCAAAAATAAGATCGACAAACCGATTATTTTTCGCCACTGACTACTCATCTCTAAGATCCTTTAAATGACTTGCTGTCATTTCAATTGTGTCTCTTCCATTAGTAATGACGGCATTTTCTAGACCCGGACTAGGATAGTGATAAAACGACATATCGGCCGTGCTTGGGCAAAGTATTCCGCCTAGATCGCCGTAAGGATTTTTAAAGTTAAATGGATGATTATGCAAATCGTAAAACAATGTCCATCCTTCAGCCAAATCTCTCTTAATTAGACCCAGTACCTTATCGCTGGTATTAACTCCGGCATAGTCAATGCCATCAGCCTGATGTTCGTAGTAAATTCGGATCTGTTTGCTCTTTTCATTTCGGAGAATGGCTGCATGAAATTCCTTAGGACTTTTGGATAATGGGTAATCGTGATTGAACGTATCAAACAACCAGGTCTCCAGGCAGTTGATCGGTCTAATTTTCCCTACGCGACCTTCTATTATTAGATTGCTATTGTGTACGTCCGGATTTTGTTCCGTCATCACGTCACGGGCATGAGCACGATAGAGAAATGTTTTTTCAACAATGTCTCGATGGTTCTCTAGAATCTCTAAACTGGAAAGTTTGGTGTGTTCGTTAATCCAAGATAGGTACCGGTGATGCTCCTTTGTATGCTGGAATTCGACATTCCACAGCGTTTCCTTGTCAGGTTCAGTCCAAATGACAATTTGTCCGCCTTCTTTTGTCCATTCAATATGCTCAGGCGCAGTTTCGAACTGGCACTTCAGCTTAGACTCGGCAGCAAAGGAAGGATTAACTAGAGAAACAATTCCTACTACCAATAAGGATATGAACTTCATGCGGCGACTCTCTGCTAGGCGCTACGTAAAGTCAATCTGGCGAATCAAAAAAGATTGAAGCTCAACCAAAGAGAAGCCCAGGTATTTCGCCAGCTGGGTTTGGTAAAGAGATAATTGTTGAGCAGTAATGTTGCCTCTGCTCCTGAAGAAAGTTTATAGCTAATCCCATTCTGAACGTATGGTTTACCTGGATCATCGTAAGCAAAATGCCAGAAACGCCCGCTCCGAGGATTATCGATCGGGACATACAGCCAGTGCTGAGTTGAAAAACGTGAATTCAAACTATATATGGCAAAAGGATTTACCCAACCGTAGGCTCTTGAGCCCTGGCCTTTAGGATCCAAATATGCCGTTGTGAATTCGGTCAGTATACCCACAGCCCAGTTTGATTTCGGAATTGCATAATTCCAGTTAGTACGTAGACCGATTTCAAAATAGTTTTTGCTCCAAAAAGCATTTTGAATGATGCCCGGTTGAACGTAAAAATCAAATGCTGTAGTCAAATTGGAAACATCCAATATGCTCGTTTTCCTCAGAGCAAATCTCGGTACGCGAGGAAAGAACTGCACCCCTTGAGACTCAAAGTTACTAGTAAAAGTCGTGGCAAATTTCTGCCAATACACAAATTGATAGTTTGGAGCGAATTCATAAGTAGCATTGAGGATACTGTATCCCGTTACGGGCTTATACGGCATTCCACTCGGGAGAGGAGTGGATTCCGTATTTCCCATAAATGCTGGAGACATGACTTCTGCAAAGTAATTGATTCGCAGATTCTGCGTCGTTTGAGTAGAAAGCGTTTGTATAGGGACTTCGCCATTTGGCAAGTCGGAAGCGAATAGCGTTCCTGAAGAGAAAATCAGTGAAAAAATAAAACTAAATCTAACTACTTTTAAATACTGCATAATACTCAATCCAAATCTGCCGTTCCAGTTGTCCTTGATTAGGGTAAACCCTACTGGTTCGATTTTCGGACTGAGCGGTATTTAGCGAATATTTGACTGAAATGCAAACGATATTATTAATTTCATTACTAAATTTACTTAGTTTATATCCAATCCCAAAACGAGGAATTTTAGCTTTAGGCGCGAAGTCCTTTTCGAAAAAACCGGAGCCTACACGGTTTCAAGTGCCTCCTGCACTTGACCGTCCACAGGACGGACACGCTTCTCGGCCATCATGGCCTCGAAGACTCCTCTTGCTGGCGGCAGCCCCGCTAGCGGCAGCTTGACAAAGCCTAAAGTTAAAAGAACCGTTTTGGGTCAGGCTATTACATGCCTGATGGAGGCCAGAGCTCCCTAGCCGGCAACCTTCCTGCTTCCAGAGACTTCTTAAATTCCTGCATCTTTCGTTCTTGATCTAGTCTTAAATCCTGAGCCTCTTTATCGTAGTCTTTGCTACGCTGAAGTTTTTCATCTGCTAGCTCTTTTTTGAGTAAGTCTCGACGATTTAAAAAATCACGAATATAGTCGCGTCTTTCAGGACCGTACTTGTGTTCAGCAAAAAACCGATGGCGACTCTCTTTTTCTTTGGCTTCCCATTCGGCGATTTTGGATTTATGGGAAGTCTTCAGCTGTTGGTATTCTAATTTGTGTCGGTGCTCCAGCGCTTTCATTTGACTCTTTTGAGCGCGTGTAAATTCCTGGAAGTAACGTGTTGGATCAATTGTTTGCTGCGTTTCTGGTGTTTGCTGCACCGGCGAGAGCTGCTTCCGTTGTTGCGATTGAACGTCCGTTGAGGCGATGACTAAAGACGTCGAAGCAAACAAAAAACCAGTTGAAAAAGAGAACAATACTACCGTTAAATTGTTTAATTTCAATTTCGAACTCAAGAAATTCTTCCCTCCTCGCCTATTTTTCAACATCAGCTAACTCACTGCCAACTTGTCGGCGATCTCTTACTCTGAACGTAGGTGTCACCTGGCCACGAAATCGATTCAGTTCAGGCACTCCGGCCCACTCCCATTCATCTTCGAGGAGCCCACCAAACTCCATCACATCCTTGCGTTCAGCGCCGTGGAACCAGATGGCTTCAATCGCGCTGAATGCCATTGGCCTCTCGGCTGCGCCGTTCCGACCGTCGGGTGTTTTAGGTGCCAGATTGAGTTTTAAATGACGGCCTTTGAGAATGCGGTGATCTCTCACAGACGCTCTGATGGTAAAAACCGGCTCAGGATTTCCGGGGCCGAAAGGTCCTAAGCGCTCTAGCTCTTCAAGCGTTTTCACAGTCAACTCTTCTATGGAACAGACCCCTTCGACGTACAGATAATTCGCTGTTGATTCTTCTTGAATGGTCTCGAGTGCCCGGTCAAAAGCCTCAACAAATGCATCCACTTGATGCAGTTCTACCGAAAGTCCTGCCGCATGTTTGTGACCGCCAAATCCTTTCAAATAAGGAGCGCAAATTCGCAACGCTGCCAAAACGTCTTTGCCTCCATAGGAGCGAACACTGCCTTTTCCAAAGTCTTCTCTCAGAGCTATAATCGCAGCTGGTTTGCGAAAAGTCTCCGTGACACGCGATGCAACAATTCCAACTACGCCCTCGTGCCAGCTCGGATCTGCAAGTGCAACTCCCGAGCGGTATTTACCTTGAGCCATCCCGGCTTCCACACGTTGTCTCACTTCGTCCCAAATCTGATTTTGCAAATTCGCACGCTCTTGATTCAGCATTTCGAGATCTTGAGCAAGTTTAAGAGCTCTTTCACCATCAGTAGTAGTGAGCATTTCGAGCGCGAGACTTGCCGATTGAATTCTTCCCGAAGCATTGATTCTTGGTCCGAGAACAAATCCCAGATGGGAAGGACTCAGCGTACGTGAACCCAAACCCGCGACTTCCAGCAAAGCACGGATGCCCGGTTTTTTGGAATGACGGAGAACTTCTAGACCGTATCGGACTAAAATATGATTATCGCCTGTTAGCGGAACCATATCTGCCGCGGTTGCCATCACGACTAAATCTAAGTGTTGCTTGAGATTCGGTTCCATACCCGGAGGGAACCAACCTTGCTGCCGACCTTTCGCCCTAAGCGCTATAGCAAAGTAAAAAGCAAGCCCACAACCACAAACCTGCTTCAAACCACTCGGACAGTCTGCACGCTGAGGATTGATCACTGCATAGGCGGGCGGTAAACCCTTTTCCGGATCGATTTGATGATGATCAATAATAACTAGCTCTAGCCCTAGCTCTTTTGCTTTCGTAGCAGCTTCAAAACTAGTGATTCCACAATCGACCGTGACTAGAATTTTAATTCCGTCACTAACGGCCTCTTCAACCGCACGGACGTTTAAACCGTATCCATCCTTAAACCGATCGGGCTGCCTAGCATCTTGCTGAAATCCCATTTCGCGAAAGACCCAAGTCAGAAGTGCTGCACCAGTTGTTCCATCAACGTCATAATCGCCGAAAACTCGAATTTTTTGGTTGCCACGAGCGCTTGCGATCCGCTCAATAGCGAGATCCATGTCTTTAATTTGGGAAGGGTTCTTCAGATCTTCGAATCGAGGAAATAAAAATCGCTGAATCGCTTCAGTCGTTTCCAGGCCTCTTAAAATACACACCCTCAGAGCGAGAGTCGAAAGTCCGGTTTCTTTTTGGAGAGCGCGGACCAGCGCGTTCACTTCCGATTCAGTTTTTTTTGAACCTTTTAAATACTCCGACCTAAGCTTCCACTGCCGATCACTCAGAGCTGAATTCGACACGATGTAACCTCATCAGTGATGACCCTGACCTATCTGCACATTTTATTCAAACGTTTTGTGCAAACCGTTTCAGATTTCCATGCCAGCTTAAAATTCTTATTCGAACTTTGGCTCAGGTCGAACGCTAATCGCCTTCTTACCACCACCGGCCTTTTTTAAACTCAATGCTCGGCGATCGTGATAATGACTGATCGCAATGACTAAGGAGCTCGCAATGAAGATCGAAGAATAAGCCCCAACTACAATTCCGACCATCAGAGTAAAAGCGAAGTCTTCAATGACCTTTCCTCCCAACAGCCAGAGTGCAAAAACAGTAAAGAAAGTGCACAAAGACGTTAGAATGGTTCGTCCAAGCGTTTCGTTGACAGCACGATTCACAGCCTGTTCGATGTTAAGCTCCGGATGCTGATGCATGGTCTCTCTCACTCGATCGTAAACGATAATCGTATCGTTGTTCGAGTAACCAATCAGGGCAAGTAGTGCCGCCAGGATTTGCAGATCGAATTGCTTTTGAGTCAAAATAAAAATCCCGATGGTAATCACCGTATCGTGAAAAAGCGCCATAACAGCGCCCGGCGAATACCTGTAGTCAAATCGAATTGTCACGTAAACTAGGATGCACAAAAGTGCATAGAACATAGAAAGAAAGCCTGACATGCGAAGTGAACTTCCCGCTGCCGGTCCCACCACATCGACTCTTTGAATCTCAAAGTCCCCATGTTTTAGATCTTTGAGAAGAATTGCATCCACCTTCTTGGAGACTTGATTTAAGGAGTGCTCGTCTCCCTGAGCTTTGATCAAAAACTGGCTTGCCGTTGGTAGTCCAATTTGCTGGACTTTTACTCCCTTGAGACCACCGCTCTCCAACTCATCTCTCAGTTTGCCGATGTCCCAATTCTGAGGAATGTGGACCTGAATTTCAGCACCACCGGTGAAGTCAATTCCGTAATTTAGTCCCTTCACAATAAACAAAATGAATGTTGCAATGATCGCCACGATCGAAATTCCGATCCAAATATGGCGCTTTCCCACGAAATTAATATTAGTTCCTGGCTTGATCAGTTCTAACATGAAAAAATTCCCTCTCAAATCAAATCACTTCACACACGTTCCTAAATGCTGATCGCCCTGCTGGTTCGATTTTCTAAATATTTCAAATAAATATCAAAGATCAAGCGGCAAACAAAAACTGCCGTAAACAGGGTGGTAACGATTCCGATCAAAAGTGATACGGCAAATCCTTTGATAGGCCCAGTTCCGTAAGTCAAAAGAACAACAGCGGCTGCCGCGTTCGTGACGTTAGCATCCAGAATGGTTCTGAATGCTTTTTGGAAGCCACTTTCGACAGCTACGACTGGACCTTTGCCATGTCTGAGCTCTTCTCTGATTCTTTCGTAAATCACTACGTTTGAGTCAACAGCAATACCGACGGTCAAGGCTATACCCGCAATGCCCGGCAATGTTAGAGTTGCTTCTAACCCTACCAAACAGGCCAGCACAAACATGACGTTCAAAACCAGTGAAAAAACAGCAATCAAGCCACTCACCTGGTAGTAAACCGTGACAAAGAGAAAAACAGCCAAGCTTCCCACCAGACTTGCCATGGCACCCTTTTTAATAGAGTCCTGTCCGAGAGAAGGCCCGACCACTCGTTGTTCCAAAAACTCGAGTTGTGCGGGAAGAGCACCGGCACGTAAGACTAGCGCCAAATCACTCGCCTCTTTCATCATCGCTTCTGAATCACCACGCCCCAGCGTAATCTGACCATGTCCGCCCGGAATTCGCCCTTGAATCACAGGGGCCGAATGCACAATATTGTCCAAAACAATGGCCAGACGCTTGCCGACACTTTCTCCGGTCAGTCTATCGAAAAGCGTAGCGCCTCGCGGATTCAGCGTAAAACCGACACTCGGTCTGCGACTTTCGGGATCGAACTGAACACTAGCATCTTGAAGGTCATCACCGGTGACCTCCGTTTTTGATTTTAACAAATAAGGAATTCGCCCCATTTCGCCGGTTTCATCTGAAAGCTTAGGCCGTTGAAACGCGATTTCATCACCTTCTGGAATCTTTTCTCTCCCTTTTTCATTTAGGAGACGTACGTATTCCGAAAACTTTTGTCCTTCTTTAAATGTGATGCCATGCTTTTTTTCGATTTCCGCAATCAGCGCTGCAAGCTGTGCCGGAGACATGGACTTATCGTCCACCATTTTAAACTCTAATTTGGCAGTTCTCCCGATCAAATCCTTCGCTCGATCGATCTCGCGAACGCCTGGAAGCTCTACCACGACACGATCTGTTCCTTGGCTTGCAATTGCGGGCTCTGAGACACCGAACTCGTCGATACGATTTCGAATCACTTCAATACTCTGATTGAGGGTCCGCTCACGCACTTGCTTTCGGTAGTCTTGAGATAAAGCCACTTCGAAGCTACCTTCGTTTTCACCTGCAAGACGCATCGTCCAGTATTCCTTTTTAATCATCTGGTAAATGTCTTGCCGTTTGCTCTGATCAAAACTAAATGAATACCGAGGATCATCGGCGGAAAGTGGGTTAGGTACTGCCTTAATACCCGTAATCTCGATGCCTTTTTCGTGCAAGCGATCTTTTAAGCTCGAAGTCTGACGTTCTAAAACGTCGCGATAGACTTTATTAAAGTCGACCCCAAGCACCATGTATAGGCCCCCTTGGAGATCCAATCCGAGATTGATTTTTCGCTTAAATGGAAAGTTGGTTTTTTCTAAGTCCAAATTGGCAATAGTCGGAAAAATATAAATAAAGGCACCGACAATCGCACATAATAGCAAAAGAAATTTGCCCCACCATGAACGAGACATAAGCTACCCCTTAATCAAAAATTGCACATCGTCGATATTGCCCGCATACTTCGTTCTCGGTCGGCTCACGTCCGTAGCCACCTTTTGCTGGCGGCAGCCCGGTCGATTCACCTCCCTGCGGCCTCGTCTCCGAGCAATCTTGCCGATGTACCAGGCGCCGAGACGGGGTTTTTCGATGATCTACCAAAATTAGCTAACCAAACTTAGACTGGCAGGTTAGACCCCTATTGTCAAACCCTTACTCAGAAGCTGATTCGCAAGATGCTTTTGAGTTCATTGCGCCAGGTCTTTGAAAGAACCTTTGACCACCTGGGTGACCTGATTTTTTAGCATTTTCACCCTAACATTGTCAGCCACCTCAAGAGTGACGACCTTTTCGGTAATCCCTGTCACTTTACCCAGTAAACCGGAGGCAGTAATGACATCATCACCGTGTTTCAACGAACCTAGCATATTCTGCTGTTCCTTAATTTTCTTCTGTTGTGGCCGCAAAACCAAAAAGTAAAGGACCACAAACATAAGAATAAAAGGCGCAAATGCCATCAAACCACCCGGCTGTTGCGGAGTCAAAGTGCCGCTGGACGCTGTAGAAGCGGGTCCACCACTGGAACCTGCCGGTACTGCAGGAGTCGTTTGTCCGTCAGCAAAACACAGGCTGGCTGAGCCAACCCATAAACTTAACAGCAGAAGTAACGCATGAACAATCACTTTAGGTCTGGTATTCATGGATAAGGTCATCGCACATCATTCGTTTGTTTTCGATAGAAAGTTTTCACCCATTCTTCAAATCGATCCTCTAAAATCGCACTTCGCATCTGACTCATCAGACCAATATAGTAGGTTAAATTATGAACCGTATTCAATCTCGCAGATAGTAGCTCCTTGCTCACCATCAAATGTCTGAGGTAGGCACGCGTATAATGTCGACAGGTCTCGCAAGGGCATTCTGGGTCAAGGGGTTCAGAACTGTCCGCATATTGGGCATTTTTAATATTGATCTTTCCTCGGCTAGTAAAAAGCTGTCCGTTTCGAGCATTTCGCGTCGGCATCACGCAATCAAACATGTCCACACCAGCGCGTACACCTTCGACCAAGTCTTCCGGGCGCCCCACACCCATAAGATATCTAGGCTTATCAGCGGGCAAGAGAGGCGCCGTAAAACGCGCCATTTTTTGCATTAATTCAGGGGTCTCACCAATAGAGAGGCCGCCAATCGCAAAACCGTCAAAGGATAAGCTAGTGATCTCTTCGGCAGAACGCACTCTCAGTTCTTCGAATAGTCCACCCTGAATAATTCCAAACCGAGTCTGGTGTGGTTTCATCGGAACTTCCAGCCCTCGCTTTGCCCACGCAAGAGTTCTGCGCATCGCTGCCGTCACCTCTTCCGGAGTTGCAGGGTAAGGCGGGCACTGGTCAAAAGCCATGACGATATCGCTACCCAGAGCCCGTTGAATTTCCATGGAAAGCTCAGGTGTAAAACGATGCCGACTTCCATCAATATGAGATTGAAAAGTCACGCCGGTTTCATCAATTTGATTTATTCCGGCTAATGAAAACACCTGAAATCCGCCACTATCGGTCAAAATTGGGCCATCCCAAGCCATGAACTGGTGCAATTCCCCGAGCCGTTCTACGCGCTGGTGGCCGGGACGAAGATAGAGATGGTAGGTATTTCCCAAGATAATCTGGGCTTCCATTTGTTTAAGATCTGTTGGTGTAATGCTCTTAACCGTACCAGCCGTTCCTACCGGCATAAAAACAGGAGTGAGGATTTCTTTCGAATGTCCCGGCAGTTTCAATCGACCTGCCCTGGCACGACCTACGCCCGCGTCATCTGAGAGCTGTTTTTCAACAGAAAATCTAAGTTTTTTGTTTTCCACTTCTTTACTGTTCATAACTATTCAAAAAAAATTAAACCAAAAATGGATTTTGCCTTTTCTCAATTCCAATTCGCGTATCTGGTCCGTGCCCAGGACAAACTAGAGTATCGTCGTCCAGAGTGAGAAGGCGCTTTCGAATACTTTTAAACATCTGCTCTTGATTTGCTCCCCAGAGATCCGTACGTCCCACACTGCCCTGGAACAGCGTATCGCCCGAAAAAACCGTCTCCGAAATCCGGGAGGTTTGATTCTCATGCAGACGAATGGAAATACTCCCCGGACTGTGGCCAGGAGTATGGATAATAGTAAACTTCAGCTCACCTACCTGAATCTCTTCCATATCTTGAAGATAGTGATTTACAGGCAATGGATCCTCAAAGTCGAGCCCGAAAAGTTGTCCCTGCACTTTCAGATTCGTATAGAGCGGCTGGTCATCACGGTGCAGTGCAATCTTTGGAGCATTGTCTTTTTTTGGATCTGCCATTTTCTGGCTATGCAAATGCTGATATACATCCCGAGTACCCCCGATATGGTCCAGATGACCGTGAGTATGCAATAAGTACTTTATATGGAGGTCCATCCCTTGCGATAAACTAAATTCCTTTATAGTTGCCAGAATCGCCTCAGGCTCATCCCCCGGATCAATCAAAATAGCATCGCCAGTCTTGGGGCAAGCCAAGAGCCGGCAATTACACTGAAATGGACCGACTACGATATTTCGGTGAAACATATCGTGTCTCATATCACAGGTTATCAAAAAGAAAAAACTCAATGAAATTATTGCTCTACGCCAGATAGGCTACTCAGTTCAAACTTAAATATTATCAAGCGACTGAATGAATGCAGATCAGACACTAAGATAACTTAAACATTTATAAATTTATTAAGTTTAATTTATTTTGGATAATCACTAATTTATCTTGAGAATTTCATCCGATGAAAGCATTTCACACTATGAAATCAGTTACACTTTTGTTATATATAAATAACTTTTTATTTATATGGACCTAAAATTTATTTATATGAAATCTAAAACTTTACCAGCTCTTTTTATCCTTTTTTTCTCTATTTCAGCGCATGGAGGCCACACCTGCTCCATAGAAATAACTAAATCTAAAGATCTACTTTTTAAGACAAGCGTAGATACGGCTGTTGACGGGACAGAGTCAATAGATATAACTACCTCCTCCAATTTACTAAGCTTAAGGCAGTCAAAAAGAATAACTGAAGCGGAACTTACATTTTTAGATGGATTAAAATTCACAACTACGAATAATAGAAATGAAAGTAATTTCCGTCTCTTTTCAGAACAATCGAATTTTGGGGCGATTTCTCGAAAGTTTAAATATAGAATAAAGAAGAACTTTGAACTCTCTTCATCGCTCAACGCTTTAGTTAACTGCGGAATCGTCGGCTCACCAAATACTGTATTGAAAGCAAATACCATGTCGCTACAAACATTTACTCCGACACCAAATGCTACGCGGTTAAAGCCATTCCTGCCAGTGATGACCAATGTTGTGCCAGCCCTAGTACCCAGAATAAACGCTGTCAGTAATACTAAGCGCACTCAGAATGGAGAACACCTCAGTTCCAAACCCATTCAAGCATTAGTTTCTAGTCCCGGTGCAGTCGCACCAGCAATCGCAGCTTTAATTCCAAGCACAGCTTTAATACCAAGTATAGTACAGAAATCGACCCCGGTTACACTCGCTAAAGTGTCCAGGAAGCGGAAGCCAAAATCAGCGTTACCCAAGGCAATGTCGACCACGAAGCCGCTATTTAATCCGCTACCGAGTTTGTTTGAAGGCAACCATGATCTGCCAGGATTTGACTTAGATTTACCTAAAATAGAGATGGCGACTAGTGATTATCATATAGATTTACCCAGTATTGACTCCGATCCGTCTGATGTAGATTGGATAAATAATTTACCTAATGATGAGAACTCTCCGAAAAAACGTCCCCGTTTCCAATTATCCAGTACCTCAACAATACCTTCCTCAACAATACCTTCCTCCTCTGCTAGCTCAATCAAATTTTGTTTTACTAACACCGACACCGCTGCATCAACTAATCCTACAGCGGGCTCCAGCCTCTCGGATCTAACGAATTTCATTCTTTTAAACACTGACATCTAGCACTTATTTGAATTCGCGTGACGAGAAACTTGCCTCTTAATTTGTTTATGAATTTTACTTAGACGCAAATAACCATATAGACCCGTTTGCGTAGTACAGGAAACATCTCGCATCTTTCTTGACATATATTGCTACTACTCAATTCAATATAAACATAAATAATTTACATTTTATTTTAACATAATAATTCTACAATACATTGCATTGTTTAACACCCAACTTCTTGCTATAGTGAGCGTTCTACATCGTTCGGGGTTGCAGAACGGATGTAACTAGTATGTTTAAATTACACTTTTTTTCTAAATCGGTTCTTTCGTTCTTTGCATTTGCGATGGTTCTCCCACCATTCGCAAACGCAGGTTTCCAGCAGGACCTGCAACAATCAGTAGATTTTATTGCCGCGGAGACGAAGGAAGATCCAAATACGCTCAAAACGAATATCAAACAGGGAATAGGAATACTCAGCCGCATTCTTGACAACAATTCTTATAAGTTGCCAGAAACTGCCGACGGCGATAGAGAGTTAGAGTCAGTAAACCAAGCGATTATTCATTTTGCCCTTCGGAAAAAACAAGCGTTGCCAAGCGCAGTTAAGGAATTTAAGGGCGATCATCAATTCTTTCCTGCCACTGCTACCGTAAACCATTATTTTCATCCTAATAATGAGCTAAAAGGTATCCCTTTTACAAAAAGAGAAATTCGCTCAGCGGTCCTTGCAGCACTCCCTTATCTAGACGCCGAAGATACGAAGATAGTTTCCCCATCAAGTACGCCATCTTTTTTTGACGTTCATACCCCTGATGGAAAAAAAGACGATAATCTCAGCAAACTAAATCATTACTATGCGGAGATTGTAAGCAGTAATTCAAATGAAAATAATGCATTTTATGCTCGAGCTATTTGCGCAACTGGAAGTAACGAACTTAAGGCTTACGTAATATCTTGTGATATTGGGTCACGCCCACAGCTAAAAAGCCCAATCCAGCGAGAACGATCGAAAAGACCTTCTATCGATTCTAGTCTTCTCGATGCTGGCAAGCTGAGAAGACTCTATGCTTTTACTTATCGAAGATATTGCGAAGTCAAATTCGCCGAGGCGAAATCGCACGGTGGAACTCTCCCGGAGTCATGTCGAGAATTTCTAAAAACTGAATCAACCAAGGTTGATGATTTTATCGATAAGAACAAAAGAAAACTACAAAAAGAATACGTAGATACGTTCGAAAGAACGCTCCATCAAGATAAGACGCTAACTGACCAGAGAATGGCCCAATACATCGCGTTTACCGAATGCCCTAAGGAAATGAGAACTATTCCATTAGACAAACTCCAGCCTCTCGGAAATATGATCTTGAACATGCTAGCAGCCAAACCTACGGAATCCACTTGGAACCTAGAATCTGTTATCACGAGAAGGTCAGAAACAAAGTCTCAAAGCAGCGATGAAGAATTAGATGACGAAGACGACGAGTCAAACAGAGAGTACTCTTATACGAATAATCAGAATCAAAACACCGAGAGTCAAGACTCTGAGAATCAAGGTTCCGAAACAGAGTCTCCTCCTACTGAAAATAAATACACTGAGAATAAGTATTCTGAGAAAGACAGAAAAAGACCACAAACTCAATTCAACGACGTTAGGTATGCTCGTGCCCTAGCCGCACACCTGCTTAACCGATCGTCCCACACCGTGAAAGAAGAGTTAGACGGTCTGCGAGAGACAAGATCTAGAACTGAAATTCTAGCTGCGCTAAAGGAAGATGAAAAAAAGAAACAAAACGAAAACAAAGAAATCCAAAATAGAGAAGTAGAAGCCGCCCAAAGTGCAAAAGCAGATTCTTGGTGGAAACAATCTTGGACGGGCATCAAGCAAACTGGGACTAATGTAAAACTCACAGTACAAAACTCTCTAAATTCCATTCTCGAAATACCAAGCCCAGAGTCGATTGTCGCCAATCTCGAAAGCGCACTCCACTACAGTACTCTATTGGAAAGAGAAAATTTGCAGCGGCTGAATACGGCTGCTAAACTACTTCAGGAAGTTTTGAGTGAAGTTGAACAAAAGGGTAACAACCAGCAATCTCCGAATCAAAATGAAAACAAAGGTGATAGTCAACAGATTTTGAATCCAAATGAGAGCATAGTCGATAATCAACAGCTGAATCAAGATGAACACAAAGGTCCTATTCAGGAACCTGTGACTCCGCCTGAGCAAAAAGAAACTAATCAGCAAGCTCCGAATCGGGCTGGAAATAAGAGAAACCATTGGCCAGCGATAGTTAAAGCTAGAGAAATATTAGACGACGTCCAACAGAATTATCTAAATCATGTACGTTCAGAAGTTGTGAAAGCCGAAAAACAAGAACTTGAGAAAAGCTATGCTATCGCGGCGGAAAAGACTGGTATTGATGCATTAGCTGAAGTTGGCCAATTCTTTCAGCAAACTCAGAGTACGTTAGAAAACAAAGAGAACCATTGGCCAACGATCGTTAAAGCTAGACAGATGTTGGACTATGTTCAACAAACTTACCTAAGTCACCTAAACTCTGGCCTTGTTACAGCCAGAAAAGAAGAATTTGAAAAAACATATGCTACTATATCGAAAGGATCTAGCGTCGAGGCGATAGCCAGGGCCCACCAACTCCTTCGAGACGCTCTGAATGCAGTCGAACACAAAGGCAATCACGGGCTCCTGGCTTCGGAAGCTGCAGAATTACTAGACGACGTCCAAGAATACTACTTGGATCATGTTCTTTCGGAACAACTTGCCGCCGAGAAAATCCGCCTGGAAGGTGTATATGAAACTTACCGTGCTAAGCTCTCTCACAGACCAGAGTATAAAACCCCATTCTCGCCACATAGCGATTGGATGGAAACTGAAACAAAAATGATGCTAACTGATCTTTCTCAGATCCGGCACTATGCAAAAACTCTCCCGGAATTTGCTGCAAGTAGCGAGAAAATTTCCAAACTCATGGAATATATGAAATCTGGACTTTTTCCCAATTGCAGCGAGGGTCTAAAAAAAGACAGTGTCCTGGTACAAGCATCTGAAGTACTCATGCAAATTTACCTCGACCTCTTCAATAAACTTAGTACCGAACATAAGAATGAATACCCCGACTATTCTCGCAGATCCCTCAGTAAAAGAATGGAAATGGTGCTCTCCAAACTGTTCCCACTCACAGCAATGCAGTGTCCAAGTGCCCTAAACGGACTGGAAGTGGCCCACGAAAGGATCTCCGAAGTGATAAATCTTACTCATGATTTAGACATCAAAGGTCTCTCCGTGGATGCTCCGCGAACAACAGCATGGGTAACTGACCCTGCCAATTCCGATGCAGCAGAGAATTTGAATGAACTAATAAACCGTACAGACCTAATACGAGACAATGAAAAGGACAGAGAAGATTTTTTTACGAATTTCTTGGACGATATTTCCTCCGGTAGGCCAGAGACCACAAAACATTCATTTACACACCTATTGGACTTATTTGCGCAAAAATGTAGAGGACCAATGGCAACCTTCCTTAACGGTAAGTATATAGGTGCTAATCCGGAGCGTGTTCCATCCTACATAGGAAAAAGCGCCGGTTTTGCAGATCTAATCAAAGGAGAATCCAAGCTTTATACACTTGTGATGATGCGTTTTGTTGAACCGGAAAATAGCGTTATGTA
This sequence comes from Deltaproteobacteria bacterium, assembly GCA_013286765.1. Next base: position 10,756 of record JABDFB010000018.1, on the reverse strand, counting down.
CCCAGTTCTTGTCGAACAGCACATCCGATGCGCCGATCCAACTAATCCCGATTGCCAAAAGCAGCGCATCAAATACTATTTTTTGCCGTACGCAACTGAAGCTCAAAAAGCAGAAATCCGACAAGCTTTTGCTCGAACCGCCCCACCAGCCCTTTAATCTACCTCCCCACTACACCACCAACATCGCATCGCCGTAGCTAAAGAATCGATATTCCTTTCGGATTGCTTCATCGTACGCTGACATAACAAATTCTGTTCCAGCGAATGCGCACACAAGCATAAGCAAGCTGGATTTCGGCAAATGAAAATTCGTCAGCATTCGATCCACGACACGAAAACGAAAGTCGTCAGGGTAAATAAAAAGAGAGGAACGTCCAATACCCGGCTTTAGAGAACCGCCTTCGTCCTGTTCCGCCCAGGCGCTCTCTAAAGTGCGTACGCTAGTGGTACCAACGGCCAGGATTCGACCCTTTTCACGTTTCCACTGGGTCACTCTTTCTGCAACTTCAGCACGAATCTCGTATCTTTCTTCATGCATTTTGTGATTTCGAATATCCTGAACTTTGACGGGACGAAACGTCCCAAGGCCTACGTGCAGCGTCACCTCTTCCCATGAGGCACCTTTCGCTGCAATTTGGTTAAGCACATCTTGTGTAAAGTGTAGGCCAGCGGTCGGAGCTGCCGCAGACCCAAGACTGCGTGAGTAAACAGTTTGATAATTCCTATCGTCGTCAGAACGGCTCGCACGTTCAATATAGGGCGGGAGTGGCACTTCGCCAGCACCCGACTCTAACGGATCGCGATCGAACTCAGCCACTACAGTGCCCGTCGGCGAGTTTTCAGAGCCGCTGATTAAAGTGGCTCGCAAACCGTGACCATCGGGTGTTTCCATTTCAAAGCGAATTCCCGGAACATATTTCCTTGCACTTGCTTGAAAAAGCCCTTCCCAGATCCGCGGTTTTAGTTGTTCCAATAAAAAGAACTCAACCTTGCCGCCACTTACCCAACGTCCTTGCTCAAAATTAAGTCGCCGCCCAAGTAAACGAGCTTTTATAACTTTACTATTATTAGCGATCACCAAATCCTGAGAGTCCAAATATTCTGGCAGATCTTTGAACAATCGATGTTCAATCGTTCCCCGGTTTCGATGCAGTACCATGAGTCGAGACGAATCTCTGGGATTGGCGGGTTCCTGAGCAATCAAGCGCTCCGGCAAATAGTAATCATAGGATTTTAAATCATACATAAGATAGGGATATCTCTATCCCATATCCTGGTGGCTTTACCATATTTTTCTTAAAGTGGCGTCAGGGTAGTAATGTTTTAAAATATCGCCCATTTTGTAGCCTTTTTCTCCCATTACTTTCGCTCCCCACTGGCAAAGACCTACGCCATGGCCATTCCCCTGCCCTTCAAATCGGATCATCGATCCGGTCTTAGTCACGTCGAAGGAAGTACTCTTGAGTCGGGTCGGACCGATCCACGTGCGAAACCTGGCAGCAGGAACCTTCACCTCTTCAAACTTGCCATCGGTCTCCCAAACTGAAATTAGATATGGAATACGATTTGTTTTGCTACGGGGTCCCACTCGAACGTCTACTAATCGCCCAAACTGAAGCAACGGCGTAATAGCTCCGGCTTTTTCTAAGATCGTTTGTATTTCAGAAAGCTCCATTTCCAGCTCCCAATGTAGTACGGGCGAACTCTTGCAATAAGGACATTCCACTGATTTTTTAAACCCAGGGTATTTTTTACCCCACACCACTTCTGGCAACTCCGTTCGACCACCACAAGTAGAATGATAGAATGCCTTGATTGGCTGTGGCCCCACGCTATTTTTCGGAACAAGAATCAGGCCTCGAGTTTTTCTGACGATCGATGTTGATTTCTCATTTTCTTTTCCCGAGCCGTCATAAACCTGATCATTAATTGTGGAATCTAAATCATAAATTTTATTTCTTTTTCTCGCTTCTGCCTTTTGAAAAACAGCATAAGTTCGAGCTGCAATTACCTGCGCAGCAACGGCCTCTTCATTCCACTTGGATGAGAACTCTGAGTTAACAAGGCTACCTAAGTAATCTTCTACCGATAGTTCATTAATTACGTGACAGAGATCGCCATCAGAATAGATTTTAACAGTGTCGCGATATTGCTTAAACTCGACTTCGACTAGTTTCGATTTAGAATGAATCACCAAAGGTGAAGCTGCGTTAAAACTTGCTGGAACTCGAGCGGCGCCGCCGGCACTTGTTCCATTTGCGGCACTATGGTTTGATTTTTCGTGCCGAATAGGAACAACTTGGATTTTTCCATCCTTGCAACGAACCAACCACTCTGTCTCTGGGTCCGCAACTTTTCTGACTCTGATTTGTGAATTTGAGTCAAATAGTCGGACTCGAATTTTTTCTGAACTGTTTTCACCCGCATGCGCGTCGTTAAAACCGGTATTTGCCAAACTAGAAATTAATTTTGGCATAGGACAAATCGTCAAAAAAACTAAAATAAGGCTCCGCAGCATTCCTTTTTATTTTATTACACTTCTGGCGTTTCGACAGAGTGCAAAATTTTCCCGTTTAGGTCGTCGGTTCGATTTCCGAAAAAGAATGTGTAGGAAGTCTGATTGAAGCGGCCCACATTATGCCTACAAGAAATGAGTTAGAAGGAATGAAATCTATGGATGAGAGAAACGACCTGAATTTAGACGAAGAGCAATCAGCTGATATCGCGGATCTTTCTCGCTATTTCGGCACAGTCAGCGAACTCATCGAAAGATATACGCACTGCGCACTATGCGGTTCGCATCTTCATTTTACTCACGTAACAGACTTTGCCAAAAATCTGACGCATGAAACCGCACGCTGTCCCGAATGCGGCATTCGTGCCCGAAAGATGATGCACCGACTGCAGTAGCGCTACCTACAGTATCCGATGAATCTTTAAAATTCCTTCCCTATGCTAGCGGCAGCCCGATAGGCACCGTGTTATTTTGACGCAATGCCTATCAAAAAATCATCGGATACCGCAGGACCGTAGACAATTGCCCGGAAATCAGATTAGATCAGTCCCCACCTATGTCCACATTCAATCCAGACTCTTGGCGTGGTTTTCTTCCTAGTCCTTCTTTCATTATGGCAAGGCACCATCGCCCTCAGGCCCAACCCCAAACTCAGACTCAGACCCAGATTCAGACCCTGACTCAGGTACCAGCCCCTCAGAATCATCTGGAACAAATAGCGCAAGACCTGACTAACTGCACCCGATGCAAACTTTGCCAAAAGCGAAAGAATATTGTCTTTGGCGAAGGGAACTCCCAGGCTCAACTCGTTTTCGTAGGGGAAGGTCCGGGCGAACAAGAGGACATACAGGGTCGACCTTTTGTCGGCAAGGCAGGACAACTTCTAGACCGAATGATCGATGCGATTGGTTTGCACCGCGATCAAGTGTATATCGCAAATGTCGTCAAGTGCCGACCTCCCGGCAATCGAAATCCAGAACTTGACGAAATTGAACAATGCAGTCCATTTCTATATCGCCAACTGGACATCCTTCGTCCAAAAGTCGTTGTTGCACTCGGTAAATTTGCGGCACAAACGCTTCTTCAGACGGATCAGAGAATTTCGCAGTTGCGTGGCAAATTCTATAGTTACCGTGGCGCTAAACTCATGCCGACTTTTCATCCGGCTTTTCTCCTCCGAAATCCGGAGGCCAAACGCGAGGCATGGCAGGATCTCCAAACCGTCGCTCGAGAACTGGAATTAGAAATTCCGAAGAAGCAAGTCAGAGCAACCTAAGCTCAGTCTCCAGTGCCCAACCTGTTATAGCCAAGCCGTCCAAGCTATGGTAACGGTTTTAGTCCATATGATGGAGATATTTATGAGCTTTTTCGGAATTCTAATCGTCGGCTGTATTGTTCTCCTGGGAATGAGTGTTCGCGTTCTTAACGAATACGAACGAGGGGTTGTCTTCCGTCTGGGCCGAATTATCGGCGCCAAGGGCCCCGGTCTAATCTTACTCATTCCGGCCGTGGATCGGATGATCCGCGTAGATATGCGAACCATTACGCTCGACGTACCCCCCCAAGATGTTATCAGCAAAGACAACGTCACCATCAAAGTTAACGCCGTCGTTTATTTTCGGGTTGTTGATCCGAATCGTGCCGTCGTGGAAGTTGAAAATTATCTGATGGCGACATCAAAATTGGCCCAGACCACTCTGAGATCCGTTCTCGGGCAAGTAGAGTTAGACGAACTTCTGATGTCACGCGAAGCTATTAATCATCGCCTCCAAGCAATCCTAGATAATCAAACCGCACCCTGGGGCGTGAAAGTCACTCATGTTGAAGTAAAACAAATCGACCTTCCCGCCGAAATGCAACGGGCGATGGCTCAACAGGCAGAAGCAGAGCGAGAAAGGCGAGCCAAGATTATTGCAGCCGAGGGAGAACTCCAAGCTTCGCAAAAACTAGCAGAAGCCGCGCATGTAATGGAATCCAGCCCTATCACTCTGCAACTCCGTTATCTTCAAACGATTCGAGAGATTGCGAACGAACACAGCACGACTACGATTTTACCGCTTCCGATTGACTTGATAAAACCGTTTCTAAATAAGTAATTTTTATAAATCGGCTTTAACTCCACCTTTTATTCGTTTTCCGTCTTGAGACTCCGCTTAGATCTCAATAAACGGTGGTACGATATCGCGAATCGATGCGCTTCATCCCTCACATGCGTGAGCAGTTTGTATGCCCCAGTCGTCGGATAGAGTGGCACCGGATTTTTTCTATTTGGAATGAAAATTCTCTCCATCGATGACTCTACTTCCTTTGCCTTAAAGTCTCGCTCCACCCTTGCCTTTGCGAGACCGACAACGCCCACACCTTGGATCGAGAGTTCCTCTAGAATCGTCACTGCCTGAGCAAGCTGTCCTTTTCCGCCATCGACGACAATGAGATCCGGTAACGCCTCTTCCGAATTCCCGAAACGACGCCCCAGTACTTCTTTCATCATCGCAAAATCGTTTGCACCCTCAACAGTCCTGATTTTGTAACGTCGATAGAGATTTTTATCCGGCTCACCGTCGATAAATACCACCCGAGACGCAACCGCATCTTCGCCCTGGGTATTTGAGACGTCGTAGCACTCGATTCTCTGCGGATAATGCTGCAGATGTAGCTTATCCATGACTTCCTCGAGCGCCTGCGCACCATGAGCGCCTTTACTGCTACTACGTTGGCTTTGCTCCAGCGCATATTTTGCGTTTGCTAGAGCCACGTTCAGCAATTGGGTATCAACCGCTGTTTCAGCTACACGAATGCCCATGCCCAGAGTACTCTCGAGCAAATCGCTTTCTTCTGGCGCTTCAGGCACCAAAACTTCTTTTGGAAACGGATTCGGATCAATACTCAACACGGCGCCCTGCTCTTGCACCGAGTCACGCTGGCGTTCCGCTTTTTCCTGCTGGGATCGGAGTCCTAAGTAATATTGAGATAGAAATTCCCGTAGCACTTCTCCAAAAGACTGACTCGGATCGACATTCTGCAAATGATAATGAATTACTGAAATTAAACTGCCGCCCCGAATTCTGAGCAATGCAGCGTGTGATTCCAGCTCTGAGCGACCGATACCCACCACATCACGGTCCCGAGCTGAGCCCGCTTCAAACACGCCCTGGGTTTGGGTGATCATTTCAAGATTTCGAATTTGGTCCCTGTAGAAAGCCGCGAGTTCAAACTCTTCATTCAGGGATGCATCTTCCATCCCCTTGCGCAGGTCCTGAATCATGCGATCTGCGCGCCCTTCCAGCACTTCCACAACTTGTCCAATCGATTGCTGGTAAGCCTTCTCATCGATCAGCCCTACACACGGAGCTGTACACTTTCCCATCTGATGTAAAATGCAGGGTCGACTGCGATGACTAAAAGTGTTCTCCGAACAGTCTCTCAGATGGAAAGAGTCGTTCAAAAGCTGCATGACCTGTCGCGCTGCACCTGCCGACGGAAAAGGTCCGAAATACCTCCCTCCGTCTCGTAGCACACGACGTGTCCATTCAATTCGCGGGAAGGGATCATTCACCTGAATTTTCAAATAAGGATAAGCCTTATCGTCCTTTAGTCTGACGTTGTATCGAGGCTTATGCTTCTTGATCAGGGTGGCCTCTAGGATCAGCGCCTCAGCCTCAGTTTCCGTCAAAACTATATCAAAATGGTCAACTTGACTGACCATCAGCTCCGTACGGGCCGACTCATGGGGGATGGACTGAAAATAGGTCACTAGTCGGTTCTTAAGATTTTTTGCTTTTCCCACATACAAGGCTACGCCTGCGTCATTTTTCATTAAGTATACGCCTGGCGACTGTTGGGATTCCTTAGCCAGCTCAAGAAGACGTCCCCGGTGCTGTTCAGACTGAGCCGAATTAGTAGAATGTGCGGAATTTCGTTTCGAAGCTTGATTTTCCATTGCAGTCCAATATAAACACAAATAGATCATTTTATTCCCGAATACCAAGGAGAAGTCTATGGCTGTTCGCAGCTCCGCCGTCGCCAATGAAACCCTAGCTTACTGCACCAGCTGTAAGATGGACTTAAATCATGTGATTGTCGCCGTAAAAGGCGATCGAATCGCTAAAGTACAGTGCCTCACCTGCAAAAAGGAACACGTCTACCGAGTTCCAAAAGGCGTAACTGAACCGCAGGCCAAAGGAACTAAGGCCAAGAGGGCGACCAAATCAGGCGACCAATCTGCCGAAGGGGCAGAGGGCCACAGCTCTATCGAGGCCGAATGGGAAAAACTCATGTCGACCCATCGGGATGTACCACTCAAGTCCTACAGCACCAAGGGTCAATTCAACTTGGGAGATAAACTGAACCACCCGGTTTTTGGTGAAGGTATTGTTGGCAAGCTCATTTACCCGAATAAGCTCGAAGTAATCTTTCGAACGGATATCAAAGTTCTGATTCACGCTGGCCCGACGGCTTAGCACCTTTTGCAGCTCGTCTTAATAGCTCATTGGCCAGCCTAGCCCGAAAGCAGCTTCAGAGCCTCCTCCAAAGTTTTTACTGGTGGTGTGCACGTCCTGCGATGGCAGACTAAATAAGCGTCTTCCATCCCTACAGGCGCAAGTTTTTGAAAGAAACTCGGATCATGGCAAAGCTCGGAGGCCTTAGCTCCAGAGATGACCTTGGGTCCTTGTACGTGCAAGAGCCCGGCACAAAGCATCTCGGACATTCCGTTGGCACTTCGTTCTGCAAGGTAGAATAGAGGACCGAGTTGTCTATTGAACTCTGTTTCGATCTGAAGTTCGACCTGCCGCGAACTACCTTCCGGCAATCCTATTTCTAGCAACGCCTGCATACAAGTCATCGCTACCGCAGTGCCTCCCGGAATCGCTTGATCGAAGAGATTCTTCGGCCGATGAATCAGTGTTTCGTGATCATCGCTGGTGAAAAAATATCCAGGATTTTTCGAAGAATCGTTGAAATGTTCGTGAATCTGCTGGACCCAGAGACGGCTCCAACCCAGCGCCGTCTGAATTTCTTTTTGATCCTTGCTGAATCGAGCCACGTCTAATGCTGCCATTGCGGCAAACGCGTAGTCATCCAAATAGGCGTTGCCCTTGGGAACACCACCTTGGAAGGTAGAAGACAACCGCCCTTCTTTCTGAGCGAGATTCTTAGTTAGAAATTCGAAGGCTTTCTTAGCGGCTCGTTCTGCTTTTTCGCCATCTCTACCGAAATGAGAAAGGGCCTGAGCGGCCCAGACTAATCCGCTGATCATGAGCGCATTCCAACTAGTGATAACTTTATTATCGAGACCTGGCGCTATTCTTTTCTTACGAACTGAAAATAATTTTCTGCGCGCGCTTTCTAGCCATTCACGCACTTCGCTTTCATCTCTTCCGATTTCCTGAGCAACTTCTGGAAGACTCTTGCTCAAAAACAGAACCGTTTTCCCGTGCTCAAAATTTCCGCCGTCTTCGATCCCGTATCGAGTTGCAAAGGCCCGCGCTTCGTTTTCCGACAAAATCTTCGAAATTTCTTCCAGATCCCAAACAAAAAACTTACCCTCTTCACCCTCTGAATCAGCATCCTGCGCACTGAAGAAACCACCTTCGGGCGCGGTCATCTCCCTCAATACATATTCCACTGTATTTTGCAGAACATCCAGGTAGAGATTCTGATCCACCTCGAGAATACTTCTCTCTTGACTGAGCAAAACTTCGGCAAAAAGTTTCAGTAGTAACGCGTTATCGTAAAGCATTTTCTCAAAGTGCGGAACACTCCATGTCGCATCCACCGAATACCGGTGAAAGCCTCCGCCAAGGTGATCGAAAATTCCGCCTGACGCAATCTTCGTCAAGGTCAGTAGCGTTGCCTCTTGCGCTTTGATATTCCGATATGCAAGTCCATAGCGCCAAAGATATGAAAACGACATGGTGTTCGGAAATTTCGGAGCCCCACCCAGTCCGCCATTTTTCCAGTCCACTCGTTCTAAGATGGACTCCGCAGATTTTTTTAACTTTTCCTCTGTCGGAAAATATTCGCCCATTTCGGCTACACGTGAAGAAGGCTGCTGAGAGCTGGCGATCGCTTCTGTCAGTTGCACTGCATTTTCTTCAACACTCTTTCGATCTGATCGAAAGGCATGTGAAAGCGCAGTCAACACTCGCGGAAATCCTGGACGCCCGTAACGATCTTCTGGCGGAAAATAAGTTCCACCAAAAAACGGTTTCAACTCCGGCGTGAGAAAAACAGTGAGTGGCCATCCCCCACTCCCCGTCAGTGCCTGCGTGACATTCTGGTAAATCTGATCCAAATCAGGACGCTCTTCTCGATCGACTTTAATATTAATGAAATTCTCATTCATGAGCTGAGCAATCTGTGCGTTCTCAAAACACTCGTGTTCCATCACATGGCACCAGTGGCAGGCCGAGTAACCAACACTCAGCAAAATCGGTTTGTTTTCTTTCTTCGAACGATGGAGTGCTTCTTGGCCCCAAGGATACCACTCTACTGGATTATTTTTATGTTGGAGCAGATACGGACTGGTTTCCTTTGCGAGACGATTACTCATAACTTCCTCTTATAGTCCTAAACTCAGAACCTTCAAGCGTTTGATTTGGTCTCTTAATTCTGCAGCTTCTTCAAAACGCAGAGACTTCGCAGCATTGCGCATTTCTTCAGACATCTTCTCGATAATTTTTGGTAGCTCTGCTAGCGTCGTGAAGCGTTCTCCTGCCAGTGCCTGAATTTCTTCCAAACGAGAATCCGGGTCCACATAATCCAACTCGGCTGCGGCCGCAGCAGTACCCACTCCCCCTACTCCCAGACCTTTACGCAAATCTGCCGGCGCACCCAATGGCGGCTCAGCGGCACTCCACAGACTTTTGCCATGCCCCGAACCAGCTCCTGTGCGTAACGCTCGCTTAGCCAGCTGAGATTTGTCTCTTAACGTATTTAACTGCAAATCGGCTTCACTCTCTGCCACCAACGGCGCCGGAATCGCTTTCTGAATCGTTTGCGGAACAATCCCATGCGCCTGATTAAATTCCTGTTGAAGCGCCCGACGCCGAGCGGTTTCATCGATTGCCTTTTTCATACTATCGGTCATTTTGTCTGCGTAAAATATAACAAAGCCTTCCGAGTTTCGAGCCGCACGACCCGTCGTCTGAATCAACGAGCGATAGCTTCGCAAAAAACCCTCTTTATCGGCGTCCAAAATAGCTACCAATGAAACCTCAGGAAGATCCAAGCCTTCTCGCAACAAATTGATTCCAATTAATGCATCGAAAACACCCATTCTCAAGTCGCGCAGAATTTCAATGCGCTCGAGCGTGTCGATATCGGAATGCAAATACTTCACACGGATTTTTTGCGCAGAATAGTAGCGAGTAAGTTCTTCGGCGAGTTTCTTCGTCAGTGTCGTGACCAAAACGCGCTCGTTCCGCTCTGCGCGCTTGATAATTTCAACCTTCAAGTCATCCACCTGAGTCGACGCTTTGCGAATCTCTACAATCGGATCTAGCAATCCGGTTGGCCGAATAACTTGCTCGACGACCTCACCACCCGTCCGAGTCAGTTCATATTCTCCCGGCGTTGCAGAAACATATAGTGTCTGTGAAAGCGAATTTTCCCATTCCTCAAAACTCAAGGGTCGGTTATCGAGGGCTGAGGGAAGCCGAAATCCATGTTCGACCAGAGTTTGCTTACGTGCACGATCGCCGCGGTACATTCCACCAATTTGCGGAACCGACACGTGGCTTTCATCGACGATGAGCAACCAGTCTTTCGGAAAATATTCTAATAACGTTGGCGGCGCCTCTCCCGGCGCGCGCCCTGTCAGATGTCGGGAATAATTTTCAATCCCCTGGCAGAACCCGAGCTCTTCAATCATTTCTAAATCGTACATCGTCCGCTGGGCTAGCCTCTGCGCTTCGACCAACATGTTATTCTGATTCAAATTTTGAAGGCGTTCTCTCAGCTCATCTCGAACCGTATTAATCGCACGTCTGCGATTCTCCAATGTTGTGACATAGTGACTCCCGGGATAAATCGTGACCCGCGGAAGTTTCTGCAATCGAATTCCTCTCAGTGGATCAATCTCAGAAATGGACTCGATCTCGTCTCCAAAAAATTCAATCCGAATCGCACGTTCTTCTTCGTAAGCCGGAAAGACCTCGACGACATCCCCGCGAACACGAAAGGTTCCGCGGTGAAAGTCGACATCATTCCTACGGTACTGAATTTCAACCAACTTCTTCA
>JABDFB010000017.1 GCA_013286765.1 Deltaproteobacteria bacterium | reverse complement strand
TACTTCCTAAATCGGCGGGACTCTTAGCTATTTTCACGCCCGCATTTTCAAGGGCAGCAAATTTCTCTTGAGCTGTCCCTTTACCGCCTGAAATAATCGCTCCAGCGTGGCCCATGCGCTTACCCTTAGGGGCCGTCGCACCTCCAATAAATCCGACAACGGGCTTCTTGACCTCGCGCCGAATGTACTCTGCAGCTTCTTCCTCTGCGGTCCCTCCGATTTCACCAATCAAAACAACTCCTATGGTGTCTGAATCCCTATTAAAGGCCTCTAAAACATCAATGAAATTTGTACCATTGATAGGGTCTCCACCAATTCCAACGCAGGTGCTTTGACCTATACCTAATTGTGAAAGCTGATAAACAGCCTCATACGTCAGAGTTCCGGATCTGGACACCACACCTACCCCACCTGCCTTATGAATAAACCCAGGCATAATACCGATTTTGCACTGATCAGGGGTAATAATCCCGGGACAATTGGGGCCAATAAGCCTTGATTTTGTACCCTTAATATAGCGTTTGGCGGCCAACATATCACGGACCGGTATTCCTTCCGTAATACAGGTGATCAACGGGATTTTGGCATCAGCAGCCTCACAAATTGCATCAGCTGCGCCCGCAGGCGGAACAAAGATCATGCTGGCATTTGCTCCGGTTTTTCGAACAGCCTCTTCCACTGTATCAAAAACAGGAAATCCTTCGTGGACCTGTCCACCTCTGCCCGGGGTGACTCCCCCGACTACTTGAGTTCCATAATCCCGACATCCCATCGCATGAAAACTTCCTTGCGAACCGGTAATGCCCTGTACAATCAATTTTGTATTTCTATCTACCCAAATTGCCATAGGGTGCTCCTCAACTGTTTCCTTGGGCAGCCCCGACCACTTTTTTTGCGGCGTCGGTGAGACCATCTGCTGGAATAATTTTTAAATCGGATTTTGCCAGAATTGCTTTGCCTTGATCGACGTTAGTTCCCTGAAGACGAACGACAAGCGGAACCTCAAGCTCTAGCTCCTTGGCAGCCGCGATAACCCCTTCGGCGATCACATCGCACTTCATAATTCCGCCAAAGATATTAACTAGAATCGCCTTCACTTTCGGATCCTTCAGGATGATTTTAAAAGCGTGGGCGACCTTCTCCTTCGAAGCTCCACCCCCCACATCTAGAAAATTCGCAGGTTCGCCGCCATGCAATTTAATGATATCCATGGTGGCCATAGCGAGACCAGCACCGTTCACAAGGCATCCAATATTTCCATCCAGCGCAATATAGGCGAGCTCATACTTGGAGGCTTCCACGTCCTGTGGATTCTCTTCGAGGAGATCTCGCATCGCAACGACATCGGGATGTCTGTAGAGAGCATTGTCATCGAAATTGAACTTGGCATCGAGAGCAACTAACTTTCCTTGTTTGGTGAGGATTAGGGGATTGATCTCAACCTGGGAACAATCCAAATCCATAAAACAACGATAGAGATTGCCAAAAAAAGCAACCGCTTCCTTTGTCTGCTCCGGAGTTAATCCCAGTGCTTTGGCTAGTTTACGACCATGGAAAGGTTGATACCCAGTAACCGGATCGACCGGGACTTTGATGATTTTCTCTGGATGAGAAGCGGCAACTTCCTCGATTTCCATTCCTCCCTCGGTGGAAGCCATCATAACGACCTGAGAAATGGCTCTATCAATCACAACTCCTAGATAAAGCTCCCTTGCAATATCAGACCCTTCTTCTATCCAGACCTTGTGTACTACCTTTCCCTGGCTTCCGGTCTGGGGAGTAACCAACGTTTTTCCGATGATCTCTTGGGCCGCTTTCTTGACAGAGGCTACGTCTTTACAAACCTTAACTCCCCCGGCCTTTCCACGTCCACCCGCATGAATCTGAGCTTTAACAACCCAGACTGAGTTTTTTCGTTCAGCCGCTAGATCCTCTGCTGCTTTTTGGGCACGTTTGTCGATGCCGTCCCCTTCTTCAACCAATTTTCCTGTTGGAACATTGACGTTAAATCTACGCAGCAATTCCTTTGCCTGATACTCATGAATATTCATCGACTAGACTCCCAGCCTTTCCATTGCAACGACGAGTTCCTTCACTGCCGAAGCCGATTTTTCAAACATCGTTTTTTCTTCAGCATTTAATTCCAATTGGGGAACATCCTCTAGACCCTTTGCTCCTAGCTTAGCAATTACTCCACAAAAGAGGTCTTTAATTCCATATTCGCCTTTCAGATGAACGGCACAAGGTAGATAGCGCTTCTTATCTTTGACAATAGCTTCAGCCATCTGAACGGCGCTAGCCGAGGGAGCATAGTAAGCAGACCCTGTCTTGAGCAGATTAACGATTTCGGCACCACCATTTCGTGTCCTGGCAACGAGAGCTGCGATTTTCTCTTTCGACAGCAATTGTTCCAACGGAATTCCACCGACCGAAACATAACGAGGCATGGGGACCATCGTATCGCCATGTCCACCGAAAACGAAAGCTTGAACATCTTCGACGCTCACATTCAGTTCCATCGCAATGAAACTTCTGAACCGAGCACCATCCAAAACTCCCGCCATTCCAAGGACTCTTTCTCTTGGGAAACCGGAAGCGCTCATTGCGACATGACACATTGCATCTAATGGATTACTAACGATGATCAGAACAGCATCGGGCGACGCTGCGGCAGCCTGTTTGGCACAATCTTTAACAATCTTTGCATTGGTTGCTAGCAGATCATCACGGCTCATTCCTGGTTTGCGAGGTAAGCCTGCGGTAATAATTACAACATCCGATTTTGCGGTCAGACCGTAATCGCTGCCCCCTTGGACATGAGAATCGAAGCCTTCAACTGGTGAGGCCTCAAACAAATCCAAGGCTTTTCCTTTCGCCACATCGCCATTGATATCGATAAGAACGACATCTCCTAATTCTTTAGCAGCGGCCCAGTGAGCACAGGTTGAACCAACAAATCCAGCACCTATTACGGAAATTTTCGGACGACGCATGGCAATCCCTCCAGATGTTCTTACACCGTTATGATCTACTTCTAGGATGACACCGACTATAAGATAGATTTTTCGAAAAGAAAACGGCTCTTTTGATTTTAGGCTTTGTCGTCTTTTCTCAAAAATCCTCACATACTTACGTGTATGCTCCGGTTTTTTCGAAAAGTACTCCTCGCCTAAAACCAAAATCCCTCGTTTTCAGAATTTACATATTTTTAATCACGGCCTTACCAAACTCCGAACACTTCACTTCAGTAACTTTAGCCTGGTTTTCTATCTTCATGAGCCGTGCAAAGTCATAGGTGACAGTACGGTTCTGAATCGAACCATCCATACCCTTGATAATCAGATCGGCGGCTTCCGTCCATCCCATATATCTTAGCATCATCTCACCGGATAGGATGACAGATCCAGGGTTCACTTTATCTTGATTTGCGTATTTCGGCGCAGTTCCATGGGTGGCTTCAAAAACTGCAAAACCAGTCGAGTAATTGATATTACCTCCAGGCGCAATTCCGATACCGCCCACCTGAGCAGCCAAAGCGTCTGATAAATAATCACCATTTAAATTCAAAGTTGCAATCACATCAAATTCATCGGGCCGGGTCAAAACTTGTTGCAGAGTAATATCAGCAATCGCGTCTTTTATAAGGACTTTGCCTCCTTCGAGTTCCGACTTCATTTCGACGTTAGCAGCCTCCTCACCTTTTGCTTTCTTCGTTTTCTCCCATTGTTCCCAGGTGTAAACTTGTTTCGCAAAATCACGCTCGGCCAGCGCATAGCCCCAACTTCTAAATGCGCCTTCTGTGAACTTCATAATATTGCCTTTATGAACCAGCGTAACGGACTTTCTCTTTTCTCGAATGGCATATTCTATCGCCGCTCGAACTAAACGTTCAGTCCCTTCTCTCGAAACTGGCTTGATCCCAACTCCAGAGGTCTCAGGAAAACGAATTTTTGAATATTCTTTAGGGAATTCCGATTCCATGAAATCTAAAAACTTTTTGACTTGTGGAGAATTCTGTTCAAACTCTATTCCAGCATAGATATCTTCAGTATTTTCCCGAAAAATTACCATATCTACTTTTTCTGGATGCTTTACAGGAGATGGCACGCCTTGAAACCATCGCACAGGCCGAACACAGACATAGAGGTCAAGCATTTGTCGCAACGCCACGTTGAGGGATCGAATTCCTCCTCCGACAGGGGTAGTCAATGGTCCTTTAATAGATACTAAATAAGATTTCATTGCTGTTAGTGTATCTTCGGGAAGCCAATCGTTAAAAGTAGTGAAAGCCTTTTCACCTGCAAATACTTCAAACCAATGGATTTTACGCTTACCACCGTAGGCCTTTTCAACTGCTGCATCAAATACCATCTGAGATGCCCGCCAAATATCTGGCCCCGTCCCATCCCCTTCGATATAAGGAATAATTGGATGATCTGGAATCAGAAGTTTCTTATTCTTGATAGTAATCGCTTCGCCAGACGTTGGGGGTTTAATTTTTTGAAAATGGGGGGTTTGGGACATAAACAATTCTCCTATATAAAATAGCCCTTCTCTTTACTTTATTCAATAATAAGCCCTTCGGTCAACACGATTTGACAATTCTTATCTCAGAATCATCCTTCCATTCCAAATGGAGTCTTTTCGTTCCGAAATACTCCAACTCTTCCTGATCGTGTGAAACAATGAGCATCGGCGCCGGCCAGAGCTGATGTAATTCAATGAGCTCCTTTCTGAGATTCTGTTTGAGTTCATGGTCTAAATTCGAGAAGGGTTCATCAAGCAGAATCAAACGTGGCTTCCAAATAAGCACCCGCGCGAGGGCGATACGTTTCTTCTCCCCTCCAGAAAGATGGTCTACGGAACTTTCCATTTTGGATTTAAGGCCCACTTTTTCCAGCCATTGGGACCCTAGATTCTCTCTCTGAGACTTACCAACTCCCCGAACTCTCAGTCCAAAAGTAATATTTTCTAAAACTGATAGATTAGGAAACAGCGTCGGCTCCTGGAACATTAATCCAATCTGCCTCTGATGCACCGGGACTTTAGAACATTCCTCGCTACCAAAATAAAAATGTCCCTGGTCGTGACGTCTAAGAGGATCTAAGCCGGCGATAGTTCTTAAGAGACTGGTCTTGCCGCTCCCACTCCTTCCAGAAAGGAGTACGCGTTCCCCAACACCAACCACAAAGTCAGCACTTAATATAAAACCAGCAATCGCCTTTCTTAATCCTTTTATTTGGAAATCTACAAGATTATTTAATAAATTGGACTCAGAAATTGGTTCAAGGTCAAAGCCTGGTGCTGGGAGATTTTCCGCTTCCTTTAACATATTGATTACCAAAACGATTTTTTAATAAAAAAGAACCTACCACAAAGAATAGAGAACACACAAACAAGAAGACCAAAATTAATTCAGCCTGTTCGAACCGATATAATCTCAACCAACGGTTAGCCAAAACAGGTAAGGTAACCCAGCTGTCATCATAAAAAAGGCTCACAGCCGCTACTTCGCCAATTGAAAGTCCCGCAACTAGCGCGAGAGAGGAGAAAATCGGTCCCACCCACCTTGGCCATTCGACCCAATAAAAAGCCCGCCAGGGAGAAGCACCTAAGAGTTTCGCTGTCTCAAATAAATCTGCTCGCTTGAACTGAGCTACAGGCCCTAACGTTCGCAGGACAATTGGAAAAAAAAGTGCAGTCTGTAAAGCCAAAATGGCAACGAAATTTCCAAATTTTGAGTCTAACCATCTGCCGTAGAGTAGCCATAAGCCAAGGCCTAATGACATCACAGAGACCCCGCTGGGTATCGAAAATAAAATACTTATCAACGCCAGATATCTTCGTCGAGTTTTTGACAGGCCTAATAGAATCACAGCCCCACAGGCGGTAAGAACCGTCAAAAAACTGCAACTTCCAGCCAAAATCAGCGATACAGAAAGCGGCTCCCTGACTTCACTCCACCAATTTGGCTGTTTTAGAGTTGAACTTAGAATTTCAAAATTAAAAACAGCAAAATAAGGACTTAAGAAAATAAGCCCTAGAATAACTCCATATATAATATTTAATTTTTTTTCACCACGGACAGATTCTTTTACTTCGATTGGGTGTGTTATTTTTATATTCTTTAAATATTGAAAACAGGTTAAAAAGAACCAAGGAATCATCGCCAGAATCAATTCCCAGAGCGCACAGTTCACGGCACCAGAAATGCCAGTTGAAAATCCGCCGTTACGCAATTGTCCGTAGAGTTCGGTTTCCAAAGTCTGAACGGGCGGACCACCCCCAAGAATCAGTACGATTGCAAAGCTCATCAAACAAAGCGCAAACACTTGACAGCATGCATTGGCAAAAGCCCAACGAATTTTGGGCCAGATGAGAAATAGAAATTCATAAAAAAACCCGGAGCCGAGTGTCCTCGCAGCTTCAATCTGGTCCTTCGATAGGTCTTTCATCGCTTGATAAACCAATAGTGATACCCAAGGTATATTTAAAAAAGCGTGCGCCAAGATAACTGCTTTTAAACTGTAGGACCAATCTAAAAACGACAGCGCCCCGTTTCGTCCCAAGATCGATACCCATGCACCTGCGACAATTACCGTGGGAATGCCAAAAGGGAGCAAAAATAGTCCTTCAATCACTGATGAGAATCTTCCGAAATTCTGCTTCCCTAACCAGGTTCCAATGAGCAATCCAAATAGGGCACTCAATCCGGTACTACAAACGGATTGAGCAAAAGTAATTTTGGCAACGGTAACAACGACGGAATCTTGGAAAAGATTAACACTCCCGTTATTTAGAACTTCGCTAAATAGTGCGCCCAGTGGCAATAAAACAACAACGAGAAAAAAAACGGCCGCCCAGGCGCTGAGCACTAATCTGACGAGTCTCTCACTTTTCATTTTTTAGAGTTAGCTTCGACTGGGGGCTTAGCACGTTTAGACTCCATTGATGTATCAAATCTTTCGCTTCGCCTGGTTTAGGAACGCTAAGAGTCAAGCGATTAGGTTTCGGTAGATCTCGAAAACTAGCGGGCAAAGAGGTATTTTTCCTCGCCGGCAGAATCCAAAACGTTTCTGGAACAAGAAGCTGCACTTCCTCACTAATGAGAAACTCCAAGAATCGCCGGGACAGTTCTGTCTCCTCCTTTGTCCTTTTCGAAAGCCCCCCCAGAGCCGCACCAAAGACTTGGTACGGTTGCCCCTCCTTGAATAGAACCGCACGATACCGGTCCTGCTGTCCCGCTTTTGCATGAAACGCTTGACTCGAAACATAGCTCCAAACGAGTGGCGCTTCCTGATGCAAAAACATGCGATAGGCGCCTTCCCACTCGGGAGTAAGAGTCAACCATTGCGACTTAAAGCGTTCCCAGAATTTCCAGACCTCGTCTCCAAAAACAGATCGAGTGAACAAAAGAAATTCTAATCCGACTGAGGATGTTCTGGGATCCTCTAAAAGAACCTTTCGCCTCCACTCTGGCCGCAAAAGGTCGTTCACTGAAAGGTTGGCTGATAGTAGCTGCTCCGTAAGACGCTTGTCTTTGACTTGTTCAAGATCCACCATGAAGGAGAGTATGCCGTAGGAAAACGGGAGAAAATCCCTCTCTATCTTCGTTTCAGAGCGAAGCTGCTGATAACCTTCCGGAATCCAGTCGTCTCCCCAAGATTCGGTGTAGAATTTAAGCCTTGACCAAACTGACTGATCAAAGCCCATCAGCAAATGAGCACGGGCTGGGGTTTTAGTTTGATTGGATTTCGCCTGCTCGAATTCCAATCGAGATAGAAATTGACCATAGTCGCTAAAGCCCACAGGTTTTATTTTGCAGCGGTATTTCTTTTCAAAGGTGGGGAATATGGCTGCGCCGAGACTGCCCCTTCCGAGTAACTGCTCATCTGCATAAATTACCAACGTCGGTTCGCTATAGGCGGCGGTGCTAAATAGCAGACCGAATCCACAAGCGACACATCTCAGGAAACTCAGCAAGCGACAGTTCCACGCCATGAGTTCTTCTAGCTTATTTTAGGTGGGCAATCTATAGCAGTCTTTCAACTACCACAACTTCTTTAGTTAACTGTTATTCTACCAGCTCGGGATTCGCTGGATTGACGCTAGAATCTGCCTTGCTGGGAGATTCGTCCATCGAACGGGATTCTGTTTTTGGCTTAAGCAAACGAACTTTGTTGGTTCGCTCTTCCGTTTCTGTCTCAAAATGCCACAGAATTTCACAGTTCTGGAGATGGGTGGTCGTCTCTTCCTGATTTGACTGAATGTGTACAATCCCATTCTCAAACAAGGTCACTTCTGCGTGATCCACATAAGTTCCTTCCTCGCCCGGATAAAAGAAAATCACTCTCATCGCGGAGCCCTTCCTGATTACCTTCACGGCATCACCTTCCTGAATCTCCCTTCCCTGATTTAATCCTGTCCACGATAACAGCCTTTTAAGAGTCCGTTCTACTGTTCGTAGTATATTGGGTAGTCTCAATCTAACTCCTTTATTAAGTAGTGATCGACACACTCATTCAAGTAATACAATATCAGCCCAGCAAGTCAGTTGCCATAATTATTCAAAACAGTTAAAAAAGATCGACCAATGACAACGAATTTTAACAAGCTTTCTGCTGAAGCGCCGGCCAAAATATTCGCTAAATTAGCTAGCGTCAGTCATGCTTCGTTCCCAAACGAAAGTTCTATTCCAGCTGATATTGATCTATTGGCAGAAATTAACCGTCTGAAAAAAGAAAAAAACGCTGTTTTGCTGGCCCACTATTACCAAGAATCTGAAATTCAAGATAGTGCTGATTTTGTAGGAGACAGCCTGGAATTGGCCCGTGCAGCGCAGTCAACAAAAGCCAAACTTATTGTCTTTGCTGGCGTCCATTTTATGGCCGAAGGGGCGAAGATTCTCAACCCATCTTGCAAAGTCGTTTTACCGGATCTCCGCGCCGGATGCTCTTTGTCCAACAGCTGCCCACCCCTAGCTTTCGCCCGATTTCGAAGTCAGTATCCCAATCATTTTGTCGTTTCCTACATTAATTGTTCGGCGGCAATTAAGGCCCAAAGTGACGTTATTTGCACCAGCTCGAATGCAGTTAAAATCGTCCAGAAAATACCGAAAGATAGAGGTATTATCTTTGCTCCAGATCGAAATCTCGGCGCTTATGTTGCCAAACAAACCGGCCGCGAGCTTGTCCTCTGGCAAGGGACCTGTATTGTCCACGAAACTTTTTCTGAAAGAAAAATCGCCGCTCTTAAAGTCGAACATCCCGATGCTCTGCTTATTGCACATCCAGAGTGCGAACCCACTCTTTTAGAGAAAGCTGATTTTATCGGCAGTACTTCCGCCCTGCTAAAATTCGTTGTGGAATCTAAGCACATGAAATTTATCATCGCGACGGAAGAAGGTATTCTCCACCAAATGAGGAGGAAAGCTCCTGAGAAAGTCCTTATTCCAGCCCCACCGCAAAACACCTGTGAATGCAATGAGTGCCCTTATATGAAATTAAACACTTTAGAGAAAGTTTACTTAGCACTCAAAAATGAGGCGCCGGAGATTACAGTCCCGGAAGATATGGGGAAAAAGGCTTTTCTTGCGTTAAGTCGTATGCTTGAATGGTCTAAGTGAGACCAAAATCACAAGACTGCTAAGAACATCAAGAAGTTCAAGTACGATAGCAAAACAACATCTATTTTAACTTATCTTTTTTGATCCGCTTTCCAGCTCATAGCGTAGTCCTTAAATTCCACATGTTCGGCTGAATGACTCGGAATCAGAGGATGATACGTATCAATCATCACAGCAATTTCTTCCGTTCGCGTTTTGCTTTCAGCGTTCTTTGCTGCATTGGGATGCGGACCATGATGAATACCCTGAGGGTGCCAGGTCAATGAACCGGCACCAATTCCTTCACGTGAGAAGAACTGTCCAGCGTGGTAGAAAATCACTTCATCAAACTCTATATTGCGATGGTAGAAAGGAACTTTCATCGCCCCTTCGTCACTCTCCAAAGGTCGGGGTAAGAAGGAGCAAATGACAAACTTCTGTGCCAAGAATGTGGTGTGCACGCTCGGTGGCAAGTGGTATCCCGGCGATACGATCGGCCGAATATCATCTACATTGAGAGCCCAGGGGCACAGATTTCCCTTCCATCCAACCGCGTTCATTGGATTCCAAGGATAGAATACTCGGGTCCACAACCCCTGCCTTTTAATCTGTAGTTCATATTCCCCTTGTTCATTCGCTCCGGACTTTCGTTCCTTTTCAGCTAGAACCGGGATTCGCATTACCATCGGATCAAATTGAGCCTGAGGCCCCAACATTCCTCGATCTGGTAACTGAATTTCAGAGGCTGCCTCAATTACGAAATGAATATTCTTTTCTTTGCTTGTGAATCTATATGTTGTTCCCCGCGGAATCAAAAGATAATCACCTTTGCGATATTCAAGATCGCCGTAATCAGTTTCCAGAGTGCCTGTTCCTTGATGGACAAAGCGAACTTCATCCCCGTCTGCATTGCGAACGAAAACGGACATATCCTCGCTAAATTTCGAAGTTCCGAGTTGAACATCGGAATTTTTTAATAAAATTTCTGGCTGCGCATTTTGAACACCTGACAATTGATCTGCATAGTAAGCACGGGGTCTTAGATTCCCCTCGATTCGCAGCCATCCTGTTGGGGGATGTCGATGATAGAGATGGCTCACTTTTCCAAAAAAGCCCTGTCGGCCATGTTCTTCTTCATAAGTTCCGTCTGGAATTTTAACATGGGCTTGACGGGAGTATTTTCCCTGTGCCCATCCGAAACCCGAGCTCGTCATTTTTGGCATTTTATACCCCCGTTTAGTTTCGCTTATAACACGGAATATTTATTGCAGTTACCGCAAATACGAAGAAAAGGAGATCCTCGCATGGAAAATATTTCAACGGATAGAAGGGGCATGTCAAAACCACTGCAAAATGTCATGGAGTCTGTAAGAAGCTCTTCTGAACAGCTCGGTTCTGAAATCAGTGAAAGAGCCAAAGAATTGGGTGAAGAGACGTCACAGAAATCACGTGAAATTTTTCGCAGAGCTGGTTCCTGGATGCAGCAAAATAGCCGAACTCTAACGATTGTTGGCGTCATTGCCACCATCAGTGTTGCCGGATACTTCATTGGGCGTAGCATCCAGCAACGCAAATTACGAAGTTAGCGCGTTCCTATTCATAGATGATGCAACCATCGGCTGGCGACAGTCGTGGTTGCATCATTAAGAGTGTTCGTCTATTTTCAGGACCTATGAAAACTCCCGAACACCTCAATGGTAAAAGTCCCCAGGGCGAAATCGTAGGCGAACCCATTGCCCAATACGAAATCGGGACTTATAAAAATTTTGTTTATTTAGTTATCGACTGGGATCACAGGAAAGCACTGATTGTCGATCCTCAGAAAGATCTGAGCAGACCTCTCAGCAGTCTTAAAAAATACGAATTAGAATTAGTCGGAGTTCTCCTTACTCATACGCATTTTGATCATATTGCGGGCGTTCCACAGCTGATTAAAGACTTTCCAGAAATTCCAATCTTTGTGCCTAGCGGAGAGACATTTCGGATGGAAGGAACGATGAAGAATACAGATCGTCTAAAGAAAATCAAGGACGGTGACTGTATTTCCGTTGGGAAGCTTTCATTAGAAGTCATTCATACTCCGGGACATAGTAAAGGTGAATGTTGCTACTATTTACCAGGCGACCCACCCTACTTACTGACGGGAGATACCATTTTTATTAGAGATTGCGGCCGCACCGACGCAGAAACAGGCAGCAATGAAGAGATGTTTGCGTCGATTCAAAAGATAAAGACGTTTCCTTCCAAAACTGTCGTCTTACCTGGGCACCATTATCATCCGAATTGTTCGTCGGACTTGGCCACCGAAATGAAGGAGAGTCCTCCATTTTTATGCAAATCTGTGGCGGATTTAGCGAATCTTCCTTGAAAAAGAAAAAAGAGGTGACTCCTAGCGAAGCCACCTCTTTCGTATCCCTATTGCTGCGCTGATTCTTATAAGCTTGCTTTTACGGCAAGTGCTTCGCGCAAGTCCTTCACCCAGGTGTCGAAATTCGCGCTTTCTTCTAATCGCGATTTTTTCGTCTCATCACGAACGTTTATTACTGTCTCGCGAAATGCCTTGCCTGCATCAGCCTGAATCTTGGCTCTAAAGAAACTGATCCCCGGAAAATAAGGGTCAGCATAATTCGTGTAGATCATCAGAGTTCCCGATCCAGCCGGTTCGAATCGAACGCTGCCAGAAATTCCTTTGAAGTAGTTCTTCTTTTCCCCTTCTCCGTACTTCACCCAATTCCAAACGACTTCATAGGCCTTGCCCTTTGCCTGATCTTCCGCATTGTCTCCAACAATTTCACTTATTACGTGGTCGACTTTATAATTAATACTGAATGGAATCACTGGCAAATCGACTTTGATCGTGTACTCAATCTTGGCAAACGGCGAACGTTTACCATCTTTTTCATTATCTGAAATCGTCAAATCCACAATCAAACTGCTAGTCTTCTTAATATTCTCGTAATGAGTAAACCATGCGGCAGCTTGTTCGGGCGTAGCATCAACATAACTAATACCAACTAATCGGTTCCATGGTGAACCCTGTACCGTTTCAGTTTTAAAGATTGGCGTTTTGTCGACACTATTCTTTTCTTCCGATGAAAGTTTATCGTATTGCCAAGCATAGCTAGGTCCAGCTACTAAAAGGCAAGTTGCTGCTAAAGTCCCCAATGAAAGACAACGTTGAAATCCCATAGTTTCTCCCTTAATTTCCCTTGTATTAATGCGACAAGTCAACAAGTTGACCGCTAAATTCGCCTGATTGAGTCCTATCTCTAACACGCTGCTCGGTCAATTGAATTCACTTTACGTTTATGACCTTTCAGCGAAGGCTTCTCAATGGTATGAACTTGCTATGCGACTCAGTAATCGAATTGTTTTGGCTACACTCAACCGGGAAAAATATGATGAATTTAAATCTCTATACCAAACCTATCCCGACATCGTTCTAGTTCCTGCAGAAGAACTTATTCGAAATGCGGGAAAACTCCAGCATGTAGAAAAATACGCGACCTACCTCGATAATGCAGTGGCCAAAGCGCGGGTCTGTAATTTGGCATCGCATTATCCCAGTTTGGCTGACGACTCGGGGCTTGAGGTCGAAGGACTTGGAGGAAGACCTGGAGTAAAGAGTCACCGTTATGCCCCCCCAAGTCCGAAGAAGAGTCAAGACCAAGCTAATGTTGAATTGCTCTTGCAAGAGCTCGCCGATAAAAAAGATCGTCGTGCAAAATTTGTTTGTACTCTCGCCTTGGTGATCGAAGGGATTATGGTCCATGCAGTAGGAACACTTGAAGGAACTATTGCTGAAAGTCCCAAAGGTCAAAACGGTTTTGGTTATGATCCGATATTTATCCCACGTGGCGCAAACAAAACACTCGCTGAAATGACATCGGCAGATAAAAACAAGATTTCACATCGTAACCAGGCTGTTCACCAACTGATGAAGAATGTGGAAGCACACGGACTGGTATTCGCAAAGCCTTGAGCTTTTCTTCCCAGCTGGGAAGAAAAGCCGTGAGCCACTACACCAGAAAAAACTACAAATTAAGCTGTTTTTGTTTCAACCTTATAGGTGCGTTTTATGGGTCGAATGACCTTCCCTGATCGAATACAACGGGTACAAACGCGAACGGTTTGAGTGTTACCGCCTAGAACTGCCTTCATTTTCTTTAAATTAGGCAGCCAACGGGTGCGGGTCTTAATATTTGAATGGGAAACGAGATTGCCTGATTTCGGGCCTTTTTCACAATAATCACAAAAACGTGCCATAAAAAAATCCTTTTCTCTTAAGTCCGGAACTTACTGGAATCCTTTACCTTTTGCAAGGTTTGACGTCCTCCTCTTGTAAAAACAAGAGGATTTCACTTATGTGCGATTCACGTCCGAATCGCTCTCGAATCCCCTTTCGAGAGTTGCACAGCTATGGTCATTACCCACGGCTGCCAAAACGAATCGATCGTTCCTAGTATCAAAGATTCATCGATACACCCTGACCACTTCGCTGTCAACGCCTTATATCCCCGCCGTAAATGGCAGGTATTGCGGGTGAGTCTGGATAAAATCCAAAAAATACCAGGAAATACCCAGAAACACCCATGATAAGATTTGCTATAAGAGATGATCCATGACGAAGCTCAAAGAGTCCTCCAATTTCCAAACCCTGCGAAATCTTATTGGAAATCTCTGTCTCATCGGGTTTGGGATGATCATTGGAATTCTGATTTTCGCCTTTATAACCGCAGGCGACGTCTATCACTACCGGGATTCAGTCGACTATCAAAATCTCCCACAAGTGGACGCCATCGTTGTTCTCGCTGGTGGTAAAGGGCGCATTGCTGCCGCTGGAGACTTGTGGTTTCGTTACTGGCAGCTTACACAGAAGGAAGACCCAAGCGCCCCGCCCGTCCCGATCTTATATCTTTCGGGCGTGGGTCCACAAACGAGCTGGCACGACTTAGCTAGACAGTTACATCCATTGGTTTTGAAGAAGATCAAATTCGATCACATTATTATTGAAAAAGAGAGCCTGAATACAGAAGCAAATGCCCGATGGTTGTTGCGTTATGCATCAGAGCGCCATTGGAATAAAGTCTTATTGGTAACGTCGAGCTACCATATGAGAAGGGCACAGTTTATTTTTCGCCATGTACTTCACCATGCTCAAACCCAGCTGCGGTTTGAAACATTATCGATCTCCCAGGAACCATTCAACCGCGAAAATTGGCGCTCAGAGGGTAATGGGATCCGAGTCACAATGTTGGAATACCTAAAATGGGTCTATTACAGTTATTTTTGGAAAGCATAACTTTAAAAGATCAACGTGGGGAAATCGTCGATTTAATTCTGATCCTCTAGGTACGTCGCACGAACGGAATTATCTCCGAGTGCATCCCATGGTATCTCCATTACACCGTTCTGGCAGTTCTCCCACCAAACTCCACAGCCTCCGTGGGAATTTCGAACTTTTAGCTTACAATCGTTGGTAATCCCAATGACTGTCACCCCATGTGTGTCCGAATTTCGACAATGGCGCTTACCATTAACATCCGTGACACCTTTGTAAGACCTACCGTGTTCAACAACACCGTTGCATATGGAAAGAGCAAAAGGCTGTGTCTTCAAATGTGGGTTATTAAAATGTTGTTTAGCAAATTCCTTTAGGGCAAGGGGGGAGCTCAACTCCTTTTTTACAGGATTAGGAAGTGCGCTGAGCATTGCTCGATTCTCCCCTTGGCATGTTGAAGCAATCTGATCTAAGACGTTAAAAGCAAACTGCGTCTTCCCTTTCTTACGCGCTGACTCAACTATTTTGTATAAACGGCCAGCCTCTACCGGCAAACCGCGCTGGTTAAATTCATCATAAATACACTGTGCTTCCGTGGTCTGTTCCGATATGGGCGATAAAAAGAGGTCCACTCGCGAGCTTCTTTTCGGACTCCCACCATAAAGAAGGTCTAAATAATTAGTAATATTGCGCTTGACTGGGACCTGCACACCCTTTTTTAAGTCTTCCCCTTCAAGGCATACGCCATTTTCTTTAGCTCCGCTGAGAACCTCATCAATAAGCGCATTTTGTTTGAGAACATTATTTTTTGCGTCGGGAAGGGCCTTAATCGCACGGGCAACTCTCAGCTTCAATAGAAGATCGTCCTGTTCTTCCGAGTTTTTGGGTAAACTAGCGATCTTCCCCTCCAAGTTCTGTATATTTGCATCTATTGTCTTGAGATCTTCTTTGTGGAATTCCAAATATTCCGAATTTCTCTTTCGTTCATGTTCGAAGGCAAGAACCAGGGCAGAGGTGGGACGAAAGTCCGAACCAAATTTCTCTGGATGCGAAGTGCGATAGGCATCGATGAGATCAGAAGCGACAATGGAGGCACAAATGCTTTCTCCACCCTGATGTTTAATCGGAATATTTGCCATGCTGTGGCCTTCAGCCACCAGCGAAACATCGGGACACTCTCCACTCTGGTTATCTTTTTTCAAGGGTTCATGCTTTGCATGTTTGTGTTTCGAGTGATTACTCCCAAGATGTTCGTGTGAAAAGCGTTGGGCCAAGTGTCCGTTTCCCAACATGTCTGGGCTAGATTTTCGTCTTTCCACTTTTGCTACAGCCACTCCCCTTTCGTTCTTGTCCTTCTGGCGTAGTCTCTGCTCTTCATCATCCGTACGGACTCTCTGCCGCGTGCCTTCGCTGAAACTTGCATTTCTTCTATTTCGACTGTTTCGACGTCGTAAGAGCTGGAAATAGGTTCTTGAGTGTATATCCCGCTCTGCTTGACGGAGTTTTAGGTAGGTGCCATGTATCCGGTGTAAACAATCTGAGAGCTTTTCTCCCTTACGATTCTGAGGTCCCAAGATGTCATCTGCTAATTCTATTGCTTCTTGGACTTGCCCCTCGAGCATTCTTTTACTATTCCTGCCCCATGAGGTTTTCACCCAGGGTACCTGGCTTCCATCTAACGGTTCATTCTCCAACTGATTTTTCAGCTCGATCAACTTTTCACTCATCCGTTTTGCGGCGGTAACAAGTGGGTGCGCACCAGAACTGCACTTGTTAGGAGTCTCATCAGGGTTC
The DNA here is from genome assembly GCA_013286765.1 of Deltaproteobacteria bacterium. The sequence goes on along the minus strand of JABDFB010000017.1, from coordinate 13,118 downwards.
CCTAAAGAAGGAGTCGCCTCCAGGCCAACGGCTATTGACATAATGGTAAAACACCGCAAAGTGATATTTAGTATCCGCATTGAGTACAATAATATCACAAAATTTATTTATGAAATCTCAAGCTTACCAAAACGAATGATTTACATTAGGCGAGACGCGAGACATTGTTTCGCGTTCACTTATTATGGCCAAAAGAACCGTCGTGGGTTCAGAACGCGGCGATTACTTCAATTTCGACCAATACATCCTTCGGAAGTCGGCTTACTTCTACAGTCGATCTTGCAGGTGGAGCTCCCTTGAAATGCGTAGCGTAGACTTCATTCACAGCCGAAAAATCATTCATCGACTTCAAGAAGATCGTGGTCTTCACTACCGAATCCCAATTACAACCTGCTTTGTCTAGCACGGCTTTCACGTTCTTCATGACTTGTGCAGCTTGCCCAACTACGTCGGATGACGCGACCTGGCCAGTTTTGGGATCTATCCCGACCTGACCAGAGCAAAAAACAAAATTTCCGACCTGAACAGCCTGACTATATGGACCAATCGGTTGAGGCGCTTCGGCAGTCAGAATTACTTTCTTTTGATTAGACGCTGGCATGTATTACTTCCCTTCTTAAATGAATTTCCATCGCTGTGATTGCGGCCATATTGACGACATCATTTACATCAGAGTTCTGCTGCAAAACAAAGACTGGTTTATTCATTCCAACTAGAATTGGGCCAATAGCTGTCGCCGAGGCCAGTCTTGCTAAGAGCTTATAGGCAATATTTCCAGACTGTAGGTCAGGGAATATGAGAATGTTTGCGTTTCCAGGAACCTGGTTAAACGGGAAACTTTCTAACGAGATTTCCGGACGCACTGCGGTATCGGCTTGCATTTCGCCGTCAATAATAAGATCAGGCCATCGCTTCTTCACAATCGCTACAGCTTCTCTCACTTTCCTGGCGTACGGGTGTTCATTCGAACCAAAATTTGAAAAGGAAAGCATTGCCACCCGTGGCTCTTCAGCCATAAATCGGCGCGCTAGTTCAGAAGTCTGGATAGCAATATCCGCAAGCTCTTGCGCATCCGGCTCAATATTCACTGTAGTATCAGCGAACCAAAGAACCCTGCGCTTCAAAACCATCATGTAAATTCCCGCTAAGCGCGAACCCGATTTGACACCAATGGTTTGAATCGCAGGTTTAAGCGTTTCTGGATAGCTTTGCGAAATTCCATTCAAAAGGCCATCGGCATGCCCCTGTTCCACCATCATCGCGCCGTAGTAATTATTTTGCTTCATCAGCTGGCGCGCTACCGCTAGAGTTGTTCCTTTGCGTTGGCGTTTCTCGAAATACCTCTGCGCATATTCTTCCAGTTTTGGACTAGTAGATGGTCGGATCATCTGCACACCCTTAAGCTGATCCTCCAACGAGAGCTCCTTAATCCTTCTTTGGATTGCATCGATATTTCCAACCAGAATGGGTTCCGCAATTCCCTCTTCACGAATAACATGAGCGGCACTCAGAATTTTCGGATGCTCTCCCTCAGGAAAGGCAATAGTAACCTTCGACTTCGATGCTGATGCGCCAGTACGAACCCGATTCTTAATGCCTCGCATAACCATGTAGGACGAACCCAATAATGTCTCGAGATCGTCTCGGTACTTTTCGATATCCAGTTTTTTCCGAGCAACGCCAGACTTAACGGCGGCTTCCGCAACCGCGGGTGCAACCCAGAGCAAAGCTCTATGATCAAATGGCTTAGGAATGAGATACTCTCGACCAAACCGAAATTGTTGGCCTCCATACGCCCGCGACACACTTTCCGGAACTTCCTGCTTCGCCAATTGCGCCAGAGCTCGAACCGCTGCCATTTTCATGTCTTCATTAATGGCAGTCGCTCGTGTATCCAGCGCTCCTCTAAAAATAAAGGGAAAACCCAGGACATTGTTTACTTGATTCGGATAATCCGATCGCCCGGTGGCCATAATCGCATCCGGCCGAACCCTCACCACCTCTTCAGGCAATACTTCTGGATCTGGGTTTGCCATTGCAAAAACAATGGGGTCCTTCGCCATCTTTTTGACCATATCGATTGAAATCCCGTCTTTAACAGAGACTCCAATAAAAGCATCAGCACCTTCTAAGGCCTCCCCTACAGTTCGCTTATTCGTATCAACAGCGAATCGCTCTTTATAGGGATTCATGCCCTCTTTGCGGCCCTTGTAAATCACCCCTTTTGAGTCCGCCATCATAATATTTTCCCGGAGAACTCCGAGTCGAGTGTACAGTTCAGCGCAGGCAATGGCAGCAGCTCCCCCACCACAGAAAACCACTTTGACGGAATCAATTTTCTTGCCGATAATTTCCAGCGCATTCAAAAATGCTGCACCACTGATTACGGCAGTACCATGTTGGTCGTCGTGGAACACCGGAATTTTGAGCCGTTTTCGCAGTTCCTCTTCGATGTAAAAACACTCAGGAGCTTTGATGTCTTCGAGATTAATTCCACCAAAAGTGGGCTCCAAAAATTCACAAGCGCGAATCACATCGTCAGGGTTCTTAGCGTTGAGCTCGATATCAAAGACATCAATATCGGCAAATTTCTTAAATAGAATGCCCTTCCCTTCCATTACTGGCTTGGCTGCCAATGGGCCAATGTCACCCAGACCTAATACGGCAGTTCCATTTGAAACCACTGCAACCAAATTACCCTTCGCCGTGTATTCGTAAACTTGGTCTTCTTTTTCGGCAATCATCCGACAAGGTTCCGCGACTCCAGGAGAATAAGCCAAAGAAAGGTCCTTTTGCGTACCAACTGGCTTGGAGGGAACGACTTCGATTTTACCTTTTCGTCCTTTAGAGTGATACTCGAGGGACTCTGTATAAATTGACATAGAGTTTTCCTTAGCTAAACGGGTATTGTGGTATCCGCGACAGCATTAGCCTACACCGCTTCCAAAGCCCTACGCAAGCGTCAATAAAATTTCTTACGGGATGCATCTTCCAACTTCCCAGGAGCTATGCAATAGCTGGTCGAAATGCGTTATCTCCAGCGAGTCATCTCAACTTTTTCAGTTTTCTTTTTAATGGCTTTTTTTGGGACGCAGTCTTTGCACGCTTCGCTCAGCCCCTGGGAAAGTCAATATCAAGCCCATTCGCCGACTCAGCTTCAGCTCAGTCAACTTACTTATCAACCGAAGGCAACGGCTAAACCATTCGACGGGGAACAGGTCCAGACCGATATTTGGATTCGAAAGCGATTGTTTGTTCCACTCACTCTCTTTGGTAAACTGAGCTCGCAGTGGAACCATTCCCGGCTTACTGAGAAAAGCGATGACAAAACTGTCGGTTTGGCATACCGCATCTTACCTGACACGGATTTGCAAATTCAGCTGGACTTTCCGAACTCAACAAACTTTTCTGTCGGCGCATTTTCTCATTTCCCGGCCTTTGCAACAGAATGGGAGGCAAACCTGGGAGCAGGCCTGACACTAGACTCTATTCTCTCAACAGGCAGCCTGATCTACTACCATTCCGGCTATTTTTATTCACTTTCGGGTTTTGTTTCTTTACGAAACCAATTTTCCGATCTCCAACTCAGGGCCCTTGTCGGTTATCAACTCTCTGCAGAAGTCGATTTTTCGATTTCTGCGAGCCAAGGAATTTTGGAAGGTCGAACTTTCGCAGCGACGATGCATCTTAATTTGGGCAAATCGGCTGGAGAGACCTTTACAGAGTCCCCCACGCAAGGTGTATCCCGAATAAAATTTCTACTAGAATCCAGAGTATTAGCTGCGAACGATCGATTAAATCTTGTCAAGATCGACAAAGGAAGCCAAGATGGAATAGAGATGGGACAGATTTTTGATATTTTTTCACTCCCCGCAAGAGATGAGAATCCAGGATCTGACCCCATTGCTCGAGGGGAAGTGCTGAGCGTAAAAAATGATAGGGCCGTGCTCGAAATAAAAGAATACTACGATAATTTGTGGATAGATGAAGGATTTATAGCTAAACGGCCAAATAGTTAGTCTCAATAAAGTCTCAAGGAGCGAGAGATGCCGCGGTGTATGAAAACTTTGTTTCTATTGTTTTTCTTGATTTTGTCTCAATCAGCATTTGCAGCAAGGTTTGCAAACCAGTTCGCTGAATTCGAACTTCCGCCACAGTGGCAATGTATCCTTGAAGGCGCGGAATGGGTCTGCCAAAGTACTAACGAATCCAAAAAGAAAGAAGCTATTATCGTACTCGCCGCCAAACTTAAGGGAGACCAAGACAGTCTCGATCAGTATCTGACTTATCTTAAGGCTGCTAAAACTTATACCAGCGTACAAGGAAAATCAGTAAAATCAGAGCCCAAATATGCCAAGACAGTGAACCTGAATGGTCAACCCTGGGTAGATGCTCTTCATCTGGAATCTGAAATTCCAGGATTTTATACACGCTATCTAGCGACGGTAAAACAGGACATTGGAATTCTGGTAACGTATTCCATCCACAAAGATAAATACCAACAGTACTTAGATGACTTTGAGAATATGGTCCGAACGCTCAAAGCTTTTAGAAAAGCTGGTGGTATAAATGTAGCTCCGGCAGCTGGAAATTTATTTCAGAATGCCCAGATCCCCGCCAATCTCAGTACCGATACGATTTTTCCCGGCCTCCAAGTACAGGGTGGCTCGGATAATAAGGCCAAGAAGGCTGAAAAAGACGACACAATGCTATATCTTTTGCTAGCAGGTGCGGCTGCCGTCGGATTCTTCATTTGGAAAAAAAGAAAAGGTAGTTCCTAGAAAATTAAGGTGCGAGTGCTCGAACTTGCCTAACCAGTTTCTGTGGAAGTTTAGAGCCCATAACTAGGATATGCCTGCGATAGTCTCGAAAAATCTTATTCGCCAAAGTCAGAATCTGATCCGCAGACGTTCGATCGATCCCTTTGCAAAATTCCTCTCCGGATAAATAGCGTCCGAGAAAAATCTCATTAATAGCTAGTCTCGACATCCGCGACTCGACATTATCGGCAGATAGCAGGAACGTCCCTTTGATGTTATTCTGGACATTCCTCAGTTCCCTCTTTGAGAGTTCTTTTTTCTTCACTCTGGAAATGCACTTTTCGATGAGTTTCAGACAAGTGACCACATTCTTAGCATGAGTGGCGGAATAAACTGTAAACATTCCAGTATCCGTAAACGGTGAAAGACCAGAATAGATTGTATAAGCCAGTCCGCGTTTTTCGCGAATTTCCTGAAACAAAGTCGAACTCATCCCCGCGCCCAAGAACACATTTAGTATGGCTGCCGCATAACGTTCGTTCGAAGTATAATGCGGCCCTACACTTCCCCAAACTAAATGCACCTGTTCCGTCGGACGTCGTACCACCCAAACCCCTGATTCCAGATTCGGAATAGCTCGTGGCATTTTATTTTTTTGCTGACCACCTGCATCACTAGAGGCCTTTGCGCGCCCTGGCCAGGTTTTACCGGTTAAGGGTTTGATCTTACGAGAAACCATTTCGTGTGAAATATCCCCTACGACTGAGACTACCATTTTCTCTGGGCGATAGTGTTGGACAAAAAAATCTACGAGCTGCGTTCTTCGCATCTTTTGAATACTCTGCTGAGTTCCTAAAATGGGCCTGCCGAGGCTGTGATTCCGCAAAACAGTTTCAAAAAATAAATCATGAACCAGCTCCTCCGGAGATTCATCAACCATAGAGATTTCTTGGAGGATAACTTTCTTTTCCAGATCAAATTCATCTTTTTTGAAACTAGAATTAAGAATGATATCACAAAGAATATCTAAGCCTAATTCATAATTCTTGTTTAGTAACGTAATATGAAAACACGTATATTCCCTGGCCGTAAATGCATTAAATTCCCCACCGACTTGATCGATTTCGCGAGCGATTTGTAAGGCGGTCCGGCTCTTGGTCCCTTTAAAGAGCATATGTTCTAAATAATGAGAAATTCCGAGCGCCTGAGGACTTTCCTGGCGCGTTCCGGCTTTAATCCAGACCCCTAACGCTAATCCGTTCAGCCCAGAAACTCGTTCGGTAATGAGTGTGAGCTTATTCGGATAAACAGTTTTTTTGTAACTGGAACGAACGGACATATTAGAAAAATAGCCTGAACCCGCCCAATTGTCGATCAGCGTTTTCTCAAAGAGCGTTTCTCTCCTAACGATCGCTCTACTAAAGAAAGCGTCTTTTTTAAGCGAGCAATATGAACAATGGCGGTACCGGGCACCGTTAAGGGTGCTTTTGTTATGCCGATCACGATCCCAGTGGCCGGCACTTTTATTCTCGTAACGGTCTTTCCAAATGGATCCAGAATGGATCCTGCAATATCTCCCTCATAAATTAAGTCGCCAGGCTTTACACAGAGGTCTAAAAGCCCCCCTTTTTCAGCCCTTACCCATTCACTTTGTTTAACAATCACCTGAAAAGGTGGAGTTTTTCTCTTACTTTTTGGCCACATATCCATTTCTGCCAAAACATTCCAGACGCCCTTCAGCCCCACCGCAGATACCTTGGTTGAAAACCGCCCCGTTTCCCCGGCCTCAAACAAAATTGTTGGCACCCCCCTATTCGTCGCTTCACGTCTCAGCGAACCTTCGACGCCCGGTTGATCAACTATTACAGTTGATCCGAAGGCTCTGGCGAGCTTCCTCACTTGGGCATTATTCATGTCGCCCCGGACATGCGGAAGGTTAGTTCGGCCTGCAGCCGCTGTATGAAGATCTATTCCAAAATCGCATTTTTTGACTATTTCACGAAAAAACCGATAGGCAAATCGTTCGGCGTTATGACCATTTTTTGAGCCGGGAAAGAAACGATTTAAGTCGCGATGGTAAGGAAGATATCTTGACTGTGCGAGAAAGCCCGGAATATTAGCGACAGGAATTGCTATCAGCGTTCCAGAAAGCCGATCCAGATCCATATCAAAGATCAGTTGCCTTACAATATCAACTCCGTTAATTTCATCACCATGGATCGCAGCAACGACAAAACCAGTTGGACCGGGCCTCTTGCCTCGAAAAACGGTAACGGGTACTTGGATAGAGCTGGACAAAAAAGATTCGGAGACTTTTAAATAGATCTCTCTGGTTTCACCCTGCATGACGTGAATTCCACCTAAAGCAAATATCATGTTGCTTGAGTCCATTGCTTAACTAGTATAAAAAATCTCGAAACCCGTATGAAGAAAAAAAGAGCACCTTCGAAAAACAATTTATCTTCTCCTCCCAGAAAAACGCGAACGAAAGAGAAAGTTCTTGCAGCAAGCGTACTCGTGGATAATTCTGATGAAGATCAAGAACGTACAACCGAGGAGCTTGATGGCCCGCCAGAGGACGAACTAGATCCCAGCTCTACAAATCTGCCTGCACCTTTGCCGGAAAATTTACCCGCGGACACTGACGCAAGCCCGATTTCTCCCCACGATCCCTTAAAAAAATACCTAGAAGAAATTCGGAAATATCCTCTCTTAGAGCCGGCCGAGGAATTTGCTTTAGCCGTTAAAATGAAAGAACAGGGCGATATAGCTGCGGCAAAAGCGCTTGTAACAGCCAATCTTAGGTTGGTCGTCAAGATCGCATTCGAATATCGAAGTATCTATTCGAATCTCTTGGATCTCATTCAAGAGGGAAACATAGGGTTGATGAAAGCGGTTTCCAAATTTGACCCAACAAAAGGGGCTCGTCTCGGCTACTATGCCTCCTGGTGGATCCGATCTTATATTTTGAAATACCTATTAGATAATTTTAGGCTGGTAAAAATTGGCACGACTCAAGCCCAAAAAAAACTTTTCTACCATCTGATGCGCGAAAAAGAGAAGCTGGAAGCACAAGGCTTGTTGGCCGGACCAAAACTGCTCGCAGAAAAGCTCAATGTTCGTGAAAAAGACGTCGTCGAAATGGAACAGCGGCTCTCCGGACACGGAATTGAAGTATCGCTAGATAGTCCAATCGACAAGGACGCGAGCGGTAAAACCGCGTCGCACCTGGATCGCCTTCCTGATGAAAACGAGAGTATCGACTCTTCGTTAGAGCGGGAACAGCTGATTAATATTCTGAGGGATCGCCTGCCTAGTTTCGAAAAACAACTAAACCAGAAAGAACTCCGACTCTTGCACGATCGATTACTCGCTGAAGACCCTAAAACACTGCAGGAAGTAGCCGACCTCTATGGATTGACCAGAGAGCGCGCCCGGCAAATAGAGGCTAAAGTCATTGAAAAACTTCGTGAATTTCTGAAACCTAACTTGAGTTAGCCCTTGTGCCAGAACCTTCGAAGCCTTCTAAATGAATCTAATGAAAGTACCTTCAGTGGCCCGCAGTCGGCATCATGAAGGATTTCCCGTGGCTGGTGATGAACACCGCTTTTTGCGAGATTCCTGCCAGCCAGGACGGCGGCTGGCAGGAAAGACACGAAGTCTGCTCTCGCAAAAAGCGGTGTTCATCACCAGCCACGGAAATTGCCTTTACATCCGACATCTTACCGTGTTAGTACCTGTCGAAATAGAAGAATAGAGAAAAAAACCAATAAAAATCAATTGTTTTAGGTAAAAACCATGGCAGAAAAAGCAGAAGTAACCAGTAGCAAAACAGAAATCATTAGCAAGTACGCTAGAAGTTCGGGCGACACAGGGTCTCCCGAAGTTCAAGTTGCCCTTCTCACTCACCATATTAATGAGTTGAACGAGCACTTCAAAGATCATCCTAAGGATCATCACTCACGACGCGGACTATTAAAATTGGTCGGACAACGACGAAAATTACTAGGCTATCTTCGTGTCGCAGATCAAAAACGTTACACACAACTCATACAATCTCTCGAACTCAGAAAATAATTCTAGTTCAGAAGTTGCTCCAATAAGAGTTTATTTTCAGCCAAAGGCACCCATGCGGGTAGCCGGGAGGGCACGATGATTCATAATGTATCATGTGAAATGGGAGGCAAGAAGCTTTCCATTGAAACAGGCAAGTTAGCAAAACAGGCAAATGGCTCAGTATTAGTCAGTTACGGAGACACACGAGTACTCGTTACAGTCTGTGCGGCGCAAGAACCGCGAGAAGGCGCTGATTTTTTTCCGCTCACCGTTGAGTTTGCAGAAAAATTTTACGCTGCCGGAAAAATTCCCGGTAGTTTTCACAAACGAGAAGGTCGACCCACACAAGAAGCAACACTGTCTGCGAGAATGATCGATCGTCCGATCCGACCTCTTTTTCCTGAGGGCTTTTTTTACGATACACAAGTAGTCGCAACAGTCCTTTCGGTTGATCCCGAAGCAGATGTCGATGTTGCGGCAGCTGTCGCCACATCCGCTGCGCTTCATATTTCTGATATTCCATTTAACGGCCCAACAGCAGCTTGCCGGGTTGGCCGAATCCAAGGAAATTTAGTTGTCAATCCTACTTGGAGCCAGATTGATACCGGAGAATCAGATATGGAAATTCTGGTCGCCGGAACTAAGAATGCCATTATGATGGTCGAAGGTGGCGCCAAAGAGGTTCCTGAAGAGGAAGTTCTAGCTGCGATCAATCTCGGTCATGATGAAATTAAAAAAGTCGTCCAATGCGTTGAAGAACTCAGACGCCTTTGCGGTAAACCGAAGCGAGAATTCACACCTGCAGCAACAGAGTCCAGTTTGAAGGAAAAAGTCGAAAAATTTGCTAAAGGGCCATTACAAAAAGCCCTGAAAACCAAAGAAAAACAAGTTCGCAATGATTTAGTTGCAGATGCCCGAAAAGCCGCAGTAGAAGCACTAGTTCCATCGACGGCCTTCGAGGAAAATTCGGATGAAGCTGAAACAAAAGCAACCAGTGTAAAAGCGATCTTTGATCAGCTTCAGTATCAAATGATGCGCGAGATGATCTTAAGTGAAGGTGTGCGAATTGACGGCCGTGACACGGTCACAATTCGGCCAATCTCAGTAGAATCGGGACTGCTACCAAGAACCCACGGAAGTGCTTTATTCACTCGAGGTGAAACACAGGTTCTGTCGACCGTCACACTAGGTACGACTGATGACGAGCAAATTGTTGATACGATGTTTCAGAACAATATGCGAAAATTCATGCTTCATTACAATTTCCCTCCGTTTAGCGTTGGAGAAACAGGCCGAATGGGCGGTCAAAGTCGACGTGAGATTGGCCACGGCGCTCTTGCTGAAAGATCAATTCGCGCGATGATGCCAGTGCATCAGAAATTTCCCTACACTGTTCGTATTGTCTGTGAAACGCTCGAAAGCAATGGCTCTTCTTCAATGGGATCTGTCTGTAGTGCCTCGATGGCGCTTATGGACGCTGGCGTGCCTTTTGGCAAGCCCGTTGCGGGAATCGCCATGGGCTTGATCAAAGAGAGCTCCCGAGTGGCTATCCTATCAGACATTTTAGGGGATGAAGATCATTTGGGCGACATGGATTTTAAAGTAGCCGGGACTGCCGACGGTGTGACTGGCATCCAGATGGATATTAAAATCGAAGGTGTTGATTCTCAAATTATGAGTTCAGCTCTTGCTCAAGCAAGACAGGGACGCTTACATATTCTGAAAGAAATGGAAAAAGCGATCGATCAACCCCGAGTGGATATTTCAAAATTTGCTCCCAGAATTATTACGATCTCTGTTCCTGTTGACAAGATCAGAGATGTAATTGGGTCCGGTGGCAAAGTTATTAAAGAGATCATTGCCCAAACAGGATGCAAAATTGACATTAATGACGATGGAAAAATCAATATTGCTTCAAATGACAATCTTGCAGCTCAAAAAGCGATCGATATTATCAAGGGCATTGTAGCTGAAGTAGAAGTCGGAAAAGTATATAAAGGCGTTGTAAAAAAGATTGTGGAGTTTGGTGCCTTCGTGAGTGTACTGCCTAATCAGGACGGTCTGCTACACATCTCTGAAATCGCCTATGAACGCGTGAACAGTGTTCAAGATTATTTAAAAGAGGGTGATGAAATCGAAGTCAAAGTCATCGAAGTAGACAAAGCTGGAAAAATCAGACTCTCTAAAAAAGCTTTGTTACCTCAAACACAAGGAACTCAAGAACGTGAGCGAGGGCCTCGACCTGAACGTGCTGGCTTCAAATCAAAACCGACAGACAATCGACCGAGTTAATATTAAAAAGGCTTACTTTTAGATCCAAAATTTAATATGATTGGAATATGTTGGAGACCTTTAATGGATTAAAGGGTCAAGGCCTAACGTGTGCGGGCAACTCCTTGTCGGGACTCACCGAACAAGAGATTTTGTTGCGCTTTCTCAACGGTGATTTAGAAGCTTTCGAACCTATTTATTCTCGATTTAAGAAACCGATTCTAAAATTTATTATGAAGCAGATTCATTCTGTGGATGTGGCTGAAGAACTTTGCCAAGACGTCTTTCTTAAAATCTATCACTATCGTAAGACTTATAATGCCGAATACGAATTTTCAGGATGGATCTGGACAATCGCCCGAAACACTGTCTTCGATTATCTCCGGCAACACCAGATAGGAGAACCCATCTCTTATCATTTCGAGCCCTCCTCACAGGAAACTGCCGAATCCATTATCATCGAGGAACTGGAAAAACGTAAATTAGAAGAATTAATGAAGTCTCTCTGCAATCGACAAAAGGAAGCGATTCTTTTGCGATTGGTGAATTGCCTCTCTTACGAAGAGATTTCAAAATCCATGAATCTGAGCTTATCCGCCGTAAAATCGCTCATCAACCGGGCGAAATCTACTATGGTGAGGGTGCATATGGAAGTCTCAGCCGAGGATAGCGCCTAGCGAAATGTCTTTTTGGCTTCATACTTCGGGGGCTGCCGCCAGCACAAGGAGTCCTCATGTACTCTTCGAGGCCATGAATGGCCGAAAAGTGTGTCCGTCCTGTGGACGGTCAAGTGCAGGATGCACTTGAAGCCGAAGTACACTCCGAACCTTTCGCAAAAACCTCCTCGCCTGAAGCCAAAAATCCTATTTCGCAGAACGGGTTCAGTCGCCTTTTTCACCACCAAATCTCAGGCCAACCAACGCTTGATAATCGGCCAGTCGAATGCCGACTCCAGGAATATTGCTGATATTTTGTAAACCGTAGAGATAACGGACATCCATGAACAAGGCGATTCTGGGGACCAGATTGAGTTTGGTACCCATACTGACTAACAATCCGAAGTCATCGGCAGAAAGCCCCAAATCCCCGTAGGTGCTATATTGTGTATCACCACCAGATGTGGGGTTCATGTAGACGTTTCCCATTCCGTGTGCGTAATATCCACCAAGCCCAATAAAGAAAGCTCGGTTGACATAGTATTTCACTGTTAATGGAAACTGCATCGAGTAAAAATCAAACCGGCTCGAAACAGAATTATTTACGAAACCTCGCACCATGTAAATAGCTCCCCATTCCAGTCGAACGCCATTTACAACTGTATTTTCGAATAAGAGGCCGCCCCCTTTAAAAAAGAGGGGACTAAGACCCAGACTGGGGCTCTGGTCGCCTGTCCCAGAGCCAGTGCTATAGCTAATATCCATGACAGGAATAATTGCAAAGGCCAGTGCATTTTGAGAAAGGGCGAAAACTGACACAGTGAACACTACCCCAACAAGTGTAGATAGGTAGGAACTTTTTATTTTACGTATCACGTCTTAAGGAATCCCCAAATCGCACCATAGCCCATGGTCAACAAAATCAAAAAGAATGCGATACTAAAAGCCTCAGCTCTTCTCATGGCTTTTTCAGACGTTGTCACACCCCAGCCAATGCAGAATTGCCAAAAGCCATTTGACAAGTGAAATGCCACACCTAAAACGCCCAGAAAATAAACGGCGAGTGTCAGCGGCTCATGAAGCCCCTCGGACATGTGATGAAAATCCAAGGTAGTATGCAAGAATCCCGGTTCGATTCGAGTCTTGTATATGTGTGCAGGAATAAATAAGAGCAAACCTAAACCACTCAAACGCTGAAGAACATATTTGAGATTTTGAAAATATGGAAAGCGTCCTAAATTAGGTCGTGCCTTTCTAAATAGAAAAAGGCCATAGATCCCGTGAAATGCAATTGGGATCCAGATAACCAAAACTGCGAGCGGCACAATCAGAGGCAACGATCGCGACTCCAAAAGATGTCTGTTGAAGGATTCTC
>JABDFB010000016.1 GCA_013286765.1 Deltaproteobacteria bacterium | reverse complement strand
AGAATTCTCTACATGCGTGATGGAAAATTGGTAGGCTCGGAGGAGAGTCGAGATTCGGAAGTAAATAAAGAAGGCAAGTCTGGAGTTTCTAAACATCCTGAGACAATCCTCCGGGTTGGCAATTATTCCAAAATCCCAGCTAAGTACACGCTATCCCTCTATAAAAAAATCGCGTCTTCGGTATTTCCACTAGTCCGTGAAAACCTGATTCGAAATAAAGCCAGATCCATCCTTACTATGCTGGGCGTAGTTATTGGAATTGCATCTGTTTTAGCTATGATGACTCTGGGACAGTTTACAAAAAAGAAAATTTTAGAAACCTATGAAGAAATGGGCGTCAATAAACTTATCATTAGAGGATATCCAAACTGGAATTTGAAGGCTACAGATAGCATCAGTACTCGATTTATGGCATTTGACTGGGCAAAAGATTTTATTCCATTGAAAAAGCTTGTTCCCGAAATCCATCTCATGTCACCGGTCCTGTTTTCATGGGGAAATACCATAACTGCCGGTGGTCGATCCATGAGCGATAAAGTGAACTCACTCGGTGTTGATCGAGAGTATGTCACTATTACGAATCGAAAGATAAAATTGGGAAGAAATTTTTCTATGTTTCACATAGCGAACCGAAGTCCCGTCTGTTTGATCGGCCACGACATCGCTGCACGGATTTTTAATAGAATTGATCCCATCGGGCAGATCCTTTCCGTCGCCAGCGGAGAAAATTCATCTTTCCCATGCAAAATTATTGGAGTGATGCGCCCCGTGACTAGCAATGTTGATTGGTCGCCGCCCAATCGAAACGTTCTCTTACCCTATACTTATCTAAAAACAGTAGCAGGCAATTGGTGGCAAACCCAAATCCATGAGGCCACTTTACAAGTTTCACCAGGACAGGATGTCGAGAAAGCAGGTAAGAAGATCAAAGCCTATTTTGAGCAGAAATATGGTAAGTCCGGTGAATTTGGGGTCGACTCCGACAGCACAATGATCGCCCAGATGAAGCGCTTTCTGAATCTATTTACTGTTCTTCTGACTGCAATCGCTAGCATTTCGCTTTTAGTCGGAGGAATAGGAATTAACAATATGATGTTAGTGTCTGTATCAGAAAGGATTAAAGAATTTGGCTTGAGAAAGGCCCTTGGAGCCACTCACCGTAGTATTCGAATTCAGATTCTCATGGAGTCTCTCTGCATCTGCCTTATGGCGGGAGTCATTGGTGTGGCTTTGGGATTTATGGCTTATGAAGGTCTTATTTATGGTGCTACAAAATTTGTTCCCAGCTTGAAATTTGAATGGATATTTGAGCCTGCGGCCGCCATTAGTTCTTTTTTTGCTATTATCACTGTTGGTATTGCGAGCGGATTTATACCAGCGGTTCGAGCCGAGCGTTTACAAGTAATCGAAGCACTCCGAACGGAATAGCTGCAAGACATTTCTCATCTTTACTCTTTTAAGGACCTTTTTAAGGGCCTCGGGCACGTCGGGAATGGTCATTGCAATCGGTATTATCTAGAAGAGGTAAATATTTATGAATCTAACTCGTTTATTGGTTCTTAGTTTTGCGATGGCTTTTTCTCTGACGGCTTTTGCTGACCAACAGCAGGGCCAGGTCAGACAACATCAGCAACGTGTTCAACAACACCAGCAGAAACTTCAGCAGCAGCAATTGAAACAGAAACGGTTGCAACAACAGCAACGTATTCAACAGCACCAGCAGAAGATTCAACGCTAGTAAACAGCACATGAAAAAGAGCCACGGGTCTCCAAAAAATCCGTGGCTCTTCGTATTTATGTCTTGAAAAGAATATCAGACTTAGGCAGCCTTTCCAACGTGCTCCCAGACTCGATTCTCCAATGCTCGTTCAATATATTGAAGATGCCGTTTCTCATCCTCACTATTACGAGCTACTACTTCGCGAACTTCGGGGGGCAGGTCATTCTTTAAAGCCTTGTCATAAGTCTTAGTTGTCAGCTGTTCATTGGTTTTCATGGCTTTTAGCGCGCCTTCGGTGCCAGTAATGCTTCGAATGGCAGTAAAACCCTCAATCAAATAGCCTTTGAAGTCTTTTGAAAACTCAGGAGATGTACCTCCAAAAGTTTCAATCATAGGTGACAAGTCTTTGATGTGGCGGTGGTGATCGGCTTTAAATAGTGTGAGCTGATCCTTAACTGTTTGGATATCAATTTTTTGAATCGCTTGTCGATAGGCGTGAACAGCATCGATATCGAGTTGGACCAAATTCAAAAGACAATTCACAATTTCATTCTTTTCCATAAGTGCTCCTTCTCTCCAATTTGTTTTATCTATCTGTTTCGCAAATATTGTGCCTTGATTGAGTTTCTGAGAACATGCAGTTGCATGAACTATCTGCGACCCATTTTACTGTTGATCGTTTCAAATTGTTTCATGACCGCCGCCTGGTACGGTCACCTCCGTTTTAAGAGTGCGCCTCTATGGCTTGCTATCCTTGCGAGTTGGGGATTAGCGGGATTTGAATATATCTTTCAGGTTCCTGCTAATCGAATAGGGTATGGAGACATGTCGGCATACCAGCTTAAGATTCTCCAAGAGTCTATTACTCTCTGCGTATTCATGGTTTTTGCCTCCGTCTACTTAGGAGAAGGTTTGAGTTTGCGTTACGGCCTTTCGTTCGGATTAATCTTGCTCGCTGTTGCTGTAGCGTTTAAAACGTAGGTTTTATGCAAGTGCAAGCAATGAAACTCTGTCTCCGGGTAATTACACTATTTTACGCTCTTGCCATTACGTTAAACACTGCGCAGAACGCCCCGGATTTTGCTGTCTATTGGCGTACGGCAAGTTTTTTTTGGCAAGGCTTACCTGTGTATTCGATCGCACGAGATGGCATTATGCCCTTTAAATATCCGCCATGGATTCTTCCTATATTTTTGCCGTTCGGACTCCTTCCGCTTTCGATTGCTAAAATTAGTTGGGGAATTTTAGAAGCAAGCGCATTTGTTTATATAATAAGATGGTTACAGAGCCGCGTTCGTTCTAGTTTGCTTATACTAAGCTTGATTGCCTTTAGTGGCTTGTGGACCGTCCATGCATTTGATGGACAGGTGTCTCTCATCTTGTTAGCGGTGGGGCTGGCATTTTTTGGAAAATTTGGAAAGAATCCTCTTGTTTTAATATATGCGCTAAGTATAAAAATTCTAACTCTGTTTCCGATTATTGGAGTTTTGGACATTTCAGTACAGCGCGGAGAATTAAAGAACGTTTCGGTTCCTCGAACCATTCTTCGATGGACCGGTATGGCGGCTGTGGTATTGGGCCTATTGTCCATTCCTGCTCTCAAATCGCACCACTATGATTTGGGGGAATTTCTGAGACAATACCGTGCAGTTACTAGCCCTGGTGTCGATTCGAGCGGCAGTCCACGGGTAACAGTGAGAGGCGATCAAGCACAGGGTTTTGTTTCCATGATTTTTAGAGTATGCGATTTGGATTATCGTAATTCCGTTCTGATTCTTGTCTTTTCAATGGTGCTCGCTCTGGTTTTAGCTGCGTTTTGGCATTGTCGTGCATCACGACTTTCTATGGACTTTCAGTGGGCAGGATGGTTGGCTCTGACGGCAACCCTTCAACCTCTTGCTGGGTTTCATACATTTGTGCTGGCCTTTCCGTTAGCAGCAATGACGCTAGAACGTACGTTCGCGGAGAAGGCAAAACTACGTACGGGGCTGTGTTTTTTCGCTATTTTGATGATCACGGCTTTTGGGCAAAAAACTTTAGGGCATGCTGGCCTTGTTTTGCAGCAACTGTCGGTCAAATCCTGGGGAGTGCTTTTTTGTGCGTTTTTAGCAACGATCCCAGGAGACGTTGAAAAAAAGTCACAACGTCCCTTTTGCCTTTAGAGTGTTTAAAATATTGATCAGTTCACCCGGTTTACGGTGGGTGAGGGGAGTAGGTTCGACGTAGCGGTAGATCAAGGTTCCATTTTTGCCTATTACACAAACAGCTCGACTGATACCGCCGAGTAGCAAAAATGAGGTGCACCCATAGGATTTTGCAACTTTCAGGTCAGGATCGCTGAGCAACGGAAATTGAAATCCGTATGCTTCAGCAAAAGAGCTGTGACTCTGAACGGTGTTCTTACTTATTCCAAGTATCTGCACACCCAGCCTCTGGAATTCGGAAAGACTTTCTTCGTAGTTACAAAGCTGCCGAGTGCAGATCATTGTAAAGTCACCTGGATAGAAGGCAATCAGAGCCGGTCGATCTTTTATAATCGTCTGAAGGGTCCAGTGGTTTCCATTTTGATCGAGCAAATCAAAGTCAGGAGCTTTTTGTCCAACTTGAGGAGGTATTGTAATATCCATTATTATTATAAGAACCCAGGATTTGAATCTTCACAACGGTAAAGCATGGGCGACAGTTCGGGGACCGGAGAACAATGGAGATTTCGCTTCTTCATTTCGAGATTTAGCTTTTCGCTTGCCGTCGTCCCGGCGAATATTAGAAAATTAAATCGTTCCGGAATTAACTGCAGTGGGCAATCTTTTGCCTGCGAACTAATTTGAAACGGCACTTTCTTATGTAAATAGAAATACCCGCCCGTTTTATCAACAGATTGACCACAGGCGAGAAGTCCGCGGAGATCTTCCCTTTTCCCTAGTTGTGTGTAAAAATCGGTCACATCCCCATTCCACTTCCAATTCAGATGAAAATATTGGAAGAGTGTGCAGGCGCTGAAAAGAGCGATTGCACTCCATTTCAAAATCTTCTTTTGATTCCAAATCGGATTCCAGCTCAGAATTGCTAAGAGAACCAGAAATGGCAGAATGGGGAAAATAAATCGATCTTCCTTATGGGAGATAAGTTGATGAACTATTAAGTAAGGGCCTATGGATACATAGATCATCCAATTGGACTTAAATCGGAATAGACTCAGGAAAGTTAGAAACAGGATGCTGAGTCCCAGAGGGAGACTAAAAAAGCGTCCTAACGTCGTGATGTAGCGATGCCAGGGCGCGGCGCCAAAAAACTCGGTGGCACCATTTTGTATAATATTAAAATCGAAATAGCGAATGGGAGAACTGAAGAAAGAGCCCCAAGTCTTCATGTCGATCCATCCGACCGTCAGTAAGCTAACTAATAGGAAAGTCAGGGTCAAAACACAGAGCAATCTTATCTTCTTTGCAGTCAGGTAAATCAGACCTAAGCCCAAGGCAAACAACGCTGATTGAAAGCGAATTCCAAACGCAATTCCCAAAATAAAACCGGCCCCAGAAGCTTTCAATAAATTAGCACGTTGAACCTGGGGACTTTCCCGGAGGTTCTCCTGGAGGCTCTCCTGGAGACTGTCAACGACCCATAGAAATGCCAGAATAAAGAAGTTCGCGATTATGGCTTCCGACAGGGGATGCACACCGTAGTACACAAAAACGGGACTGATACCCAAAAAAAGCGCAATGAGCCTGGCATGCTTTGGACCACCTAAGTGAAGACCGCACCGATACCCAGAAGCGACTGTTAGCAAAGACAAAATTCCCATAGTGCATTGAAGCGCGGTGATCATGCCACTAGGTTGACTCAAACCCAAGAAACCGAAGAAGTGAATCAAAGCGGCAACCAAGTAGGGCGAAAACCAACTTCGGATTCCGGCCTGCCATTCCCAGGTTTTGATCCAATTACCAAAAACGAGACCATGGGCTGGCTCTAAAGTCTGGAAAAGTTCATCAGGATAAATAAATCCCCTTGAATAAAAGGCACCCCAGACACGAAGGATAAGAGCAATGAGCAGGATCCCCCACCAAAACCGTTCTTTTGACTTTGGGCTTGAGCAATTCTCCGGGTATTGTGCGCGGTAATCTTCGGAATAAAGTGAGTGAAGAAACTTTTTCATGACAATAGCCAATTGAGACTTAGGTTGATCAACTCTACCAAGAACGCCCAACGATTCCACAAAAATCGTGGTCAGACCACTAGGCCAGTCGAAAAATTCTAGACCAACGCTTGGCCTAGATTTCTTTCAGAAGAATAAACGAACTTTGTAAGTTAAAGAGATATATTTTTTCCCTCTGCAATTCCCGCTAGTTAGTGGATTTTAAAATTTTGCGCGCCTTGGCATTCCAATTGCTATTCTCGGTCGGAGTACACATCAGCCTACAATGAGAGGATTTTATGAGTAATTTTGAAAGCTGGGTATCGCAGCAACATTCTCGTTTAATGGAGCTTTGGAAAACAAACTCCGAAATAACCGAGAGTCTTGGCGATCTCTTCTATAAAGAATATCTGTCTATTATGAAAAGCGCCGAAGAGGCCTGGGGAGGGACTCATTTCTCAAGAGACTTTTTGAGAATGAATATACAAGCACTGGAGAATCGGAATTGGGATAAAGTCGGAGAGGCTTTCAGGTATGAACGGTTTTTTCATGAATCCGGCAATTTTATTATGGCCGCGCCGTATTCGGCACTTCGAAAAGGGGTTCGCACCGCGCTTCCCACACTCATCATTGGTAGAGTACTAACTCGAAGTAATATTGACCACCTCCGAGCCTTGGCCGATGAGATTTTTGAAAAACCGAGTGAAAGGTTGAATACTCTTATTCCAGTTGAAATAATGGCGAGCTGTGGCTTAGCAGGTAGTGAGAGTGGTGAAGCGTTTCTGGTTCCTGATGGATGGGTTTTTCCAAAGAGCGAAGAGGGTCCTGCACTAAATGATATGAGAGAGCAGAGAAGACGCTTTGAAAAATCAGCGAGAAAGTGTATTCAAACCATTTTTGAAGAAGCATCTGCAGCGCTCCTCATCGACGCTTATGAGTCGTCGGAACCTTGGTTTGCGTTGCAACACCGAGAGTTTCTTTATCATGAGATCGGACACACCACCGGTCTAGGCTTGAAAATGAAACTAGGTGGAAATTGGCTAACCACTCCATGGTATCGGGCAGTTGAGGAGTGGAGATCCGATGGTGTTGAATTTGAGCTTTTGTCACGAACGCTCAATACTTCAGATGCAGGAAAGGTCGTTGCCTCAAATTTAATGTTGCGATTTGGTGTTGATTCTCAGCGATTAGGAGGCTTGGAGCGTGACACCGATGTAAGCGCAAGCTTACTGACTTTCGATCGCCTGATGGAAGCGGGATATCTAAAAGTTGGAAAAAATCGCAAGTTGGAATTTACTATTCCCACTTATCAACGACTCTTGGCGGCTACGGAATTACATCGGTTTGATGCAATTCGACTTACTCAGGATGAGAACTGCCTTACTTATCCAGAAGGACTCTGGAGTTTATACGGTTCAGTGAAAGTTTCGCGAGGCACTCGAAATATTTTTCAAGGCCTAGTCATCGATCCGTGTAAGGGGCTCTTCTCGACACTGAACTGATTGTTAGGAACGAAGGGACGGCATAAAATGAATCTTTATATAATATCTATGGTTCTGACCATCGGTGCGAATATGGCATACCATCTTTCGCAGAAGAATATTTCATCTTCAGTAAATCCGATGGTTTCTCTGGTGATTACCTATTTAATAGCAATAGTGGCATCGCTTGCCCTGATTCCGATTTGTGCCCCTTTCTCTCAAATCAGTGAAGGGACCTCTTTGCTAGATCATATGAAATCGGTAAATTGGGCGAGCTATATGCTTGGTTTGGCAGCAGTAGGACTAGAAATAGGCTTTCTTCTGGCTTATCGCGCAGGATGGCAGGTCAGTGTAGCAGGTCTATTTGCAAATGCAGCGGCAGCTCTGATGCTCTGTCCGATCGGAATTTTCTTCTTTTCGGAAGAACTCACCGTAAGAAAAAGCACAGGATTTGTGATTACTCTAATTGGTCTTTGGCTCTTGGCTCCTGCAGGATGCACACCTAATCACTTGAACTATGCGAATTCGGCAGATTCCTCGAATGCCTTGATTATTGAAAAAGTACTTGTTGTCGGAGTATCCGCAGATTTTCCTCCTTTTGAATTTAAACAGAGAGAAGAGACGGTGGGTTACGATATTGACGTCGCCAAAGCAATTGCTGACGAGCTCGGGTATGTAGTGAAATTTCAGGATATGGACTTCTCTGCAATTATTCCGGCCGTCCAGAGTGGACGAATCGATGTTGGGATAGGGGTCACTGTCACTGAGGAAAGAAAAAAGAATATTGATTTTAGCGACATCTATTTTCGAAGTGCTTATGCTCTGATCACCAAACAGGAAAGTCCTATCCAATCTGTAAATCAGATTTCAGGCAAAAACTTGGGTGTTCAACTCGGTACGACACTTGAAAAATTTGCAAAGGAAAACCTGCTCAAGACCTATCCTAGTGTGACGTTGCAGTCTCTCGGACGATTTCCGACACTAGTTCAGGAATTGAAAGTAGATCGTTTGGATGGAATTGTGTCTGAGGAAATTCAGGCCATTGAGTTTGTAAAGGCTAACCCGATGATGAAGAAAATTCCTTTGGGCACTTCTAATGACGGCTATGCCATCGCTTTGAAAAAAGGAAGTTTGGAAACAGAAGCCTTTAACGGAGCGATTAATAAACTTAAACGGCGGGGCGCCTTGGATAAAATATATTCAAAGTGGATTCACTAGAAACCACAGTGTGGAACTTAAAATGGAAACTATTACGCATCTCATTTCAGTCTTTGAGTTTGTTTTAAAGGGCGTGACCGTTACCTTAGAATACACGGTGCTCTCGGCGATAGGTGGCTTTCTCATTGGTTTATTGATCGCACTTATGAATGTCGGCTCTCGTCCCGGTGTACGGACTTTCGCTCGGATCTATACGTCGATCTTTCGAGGGACTCCCATGCTGCTTCAGCTCAGTATTGTTTACTTTGGGATTCCGAGCCTGACGGCTTATAAAATATCTCCTCTCTTGGCTGGCGTCATCGCATTTTCTCTGAATTCTGCAGCTTATGTCGCAGAGGTTCTTCGCGCAGGTATTCAGGCGATAGATGTCGGTCAGTTCGAAGCCTCAAATGCACTGAATATTCCTAGATTTTTAATGATGAAAGACATTATTTTACCGCAGGCTTTCCGCAATACCCTGCCGGCTCTAGTGAATGAGGTGATCAATCTACTAAAGGAAACGGCCTTGATTTCAACGCTAGGCGAGGGAGACATTATTCGGAGAGCGCAGCTTATTGCCGCCGAAACCTATACCTACTTTGAACCGTTAATGATGGCTGCGCTTTGTTACTACGGGATTGTTTTGCTCCTGTCCGCTTGCGTCAGAGTCTTAGAAAGGAGACTTGGCTATGCTACAAATTAGTCAGCTAAGAAAGAAGTTTCTCGATCATCAAGTACTAAGCGGTATTGATGTAAATTTTCAGAAGGGGAAAGTTACAGCCATTCTAGGTGCGTCCGGAAGCGGAAAATCGACTTTGTTAAGATGTTTGAACGGTCTGGAAGACTACGAAACTGGCAAGATCTACCTAGATGGTGAGCTCGTTCGAAAATCTCAAATCCATCTCGTTCGTGCGAAAGTCGGGATGGTATTTCAGAATTTTAATCTCTTTCCTCTTATGACTGTTTTGGAAAATCTGATTTATGCCCCGGTCAAAGTCAAAAACTTGCCTCGTACAGAAGCTATTGATAAAGCCAAGACTTTGCTCAAGAAGGTTGGCTTAGAAAATAGAATGCATGCCTATCCACGGACTCTGTCAGGTGGAGAAAAGCAAAGAATAGCCATTGCGCGAACACTGATGCTAGACCCCGAAGTGATACTTTTTGACGAGCCTACTTCCGCTCTTGATCCTGAACGCGTTCAAGAGGTTTTACGAACGATCAAGGACCTTTCGCATACGGGAATTACTATGCTCATTGTGACCCACGAAATGGACTTTGTAAAAGAGGTCGCGGATCGAGTCCTTTTTCTCGACAACGGCTCTATTCTCCTGGATTGTACTCCAGAAGCTTTTTTCCGCGAAGATCAGATTCCGAGAGTGCAACGATTTTTGGCCCTTAAGAAGGCCCCGGAGAGCATTCATTAACGGAATATCCATTCTGTGTCAGAACTTGGATCGCTTTTGTAAAGCAGCTCTCTTGAATTAGAACATAATCCGTATCGTATGTAGAAATACTGATGATACTAATTCCATGATGAGAAAGTGGGGTCAGTAACCGATTAAGAACTCCTACGAGACCAAAATCAAGAGGTCCCCGGATCCTAAGAGCTTTCCAGTTTTTAGTAACTAAAGCTGTTTGTGGAACACGGTTCTGCTCACAGATGATGGAAAGCTCTTCTTCAGTTCTGGTAATGGAAAAGAATGAGCCCTTCAGAGCCCAAGGCTCAATGGGCTCATTTGCCCCAAATCGACAAATCGCCAAAGTAAACGGACATTTCTCAAGTATCATAGTAGAATTTCCCTTGATGCTATTTACTGATTAAGGGTCTCGCAACGGCTATGCGCCCCCTTTATTACAGTCTTTTATTTTATCCATTGTATAAATGTAAAGCAAAATAGAAGAATATCAATACGACGCAACATAACGCGTGACAAAAAATAGAGTTCATTCTATTCATTGCAAATGGAACAGTTTTTCGAAGGGTTTTTCCTTCAGGCAAGTTTGATTCTGGCACTAGGCGCCCAGAATATTTTCGTATTAGAATCCGGTTTACAAAAGCGACGGCATATACTCGTTGCGACACTTTGCTCCCTCTGCGATATTCTTCTGATATCTCTGGGCGTGTTGGGCGCGGCAAGCTTATTCGTTCAATATCCGTGGCTTAAAATTAGTTTTGGTGTATTAGGTGTGGGATTCCTCGCATACTACGGAATGCTGAAACTCAGGGAGAAGCCAGAGTTTCAATCCCCTGAAAAAAAGGAAAATCTTTTACTAGTTCCAATCGGAGTAATTGTTCTTCAAACAATGGCCTTTAGCTTACTGAATCCTCATGTCTATCTCGATACGGTTATCTTGATCGGAGGATATTCCGCGAAATTTTCTAGTTTATTTGAAAGATCCCTTTTCGGCGCTGGCGCATCCTTGTTCTCTCTCATCTGGTTTTTCGGGCTCTCCATTTGTGCAGCTGCGTTGGGACGTTATTTAAATAACGCGCGGGTGATGCGTGTCATTTCTCTCCTGTCTGGAATTATTCTTCTAGCCTTAGCTGGAAAACTAGGAATGGATGTCTGGCACTGGATATAAAAACTCAATCGTGTACCTTCAAGGACAACGTGAAGAATTTGGAAGTTTGCTCTCGCAAAGTCTGAATTAATTGCTAGACTCACAAGTCCCCAAGAAATCGTATAATTGCGTCCGTCATCTCAACAGTTGATAGCAGCTCTTCCGATCTTGCTCCAGATCCAAACCATAGATCACGTGTTCTAAAGCCATTTTTGAGCACTGATCCGACAGCTTTTTCAATTGCTGAGGCTTCTTCGAACATCTTGAAAGAATGCCGTAATAACATGGCCGCAGATAGAATCTGTGCAATAGGATTTGCCTGATTCTTCCCCGCAATATCAGGTGCGGAACCTCCCGCAGGTTCATACAACCCGAAACCGCTTCCCGTGTTAATGCTCGCTGACGGCAACAGCCCCAGGCTTCCGATCAACGATGCACCTAGATCGGACAGAATATCGCCAAATAAATTAGGTGTAAGAAGAACATCAAAATCCCACGGATTTTGGACCATTTTCATAGCACAGTTATCAACTAAGATGTGCTCCAGTTTAATTTCTGGGTATGACAGTGCCACTTCATTCACCACTTCTCGCCAGAGTCGGGAAGTTTCCAAGACATTGGCTTTATCCACCGACGTGACTTTGCCTCGTCTCGCTTTTGCAAGTTCGAAAGCAACCTTTGCAACAGAATAAATCTGCTTTTCATCATAACTCGCAACATCTATGGCGGAGCGAATGCCGTCCGAAATGGAGCGCTCATGTTTTCCGAAGTAGATATCGCCAATTAGCTCTCGAATAACGACCAGATCCAAACTGCCATATTGGGCAGCCCTTTTGAGCGGACAGAGCTCAATTAATTTTTCATCCAAAAAAAGAGGCCTGATATTTGCGTTAAATGAGAACTGCTTTCTCAGCTGAAGTAAGGAGTTGCGTTCACAGTTCTGCCACTTCAGTAAGTGACTTTCTGCTACTGGTCCGCCCACCGATCCGAGTAGAATTGCGTTGACCTGACTGCAGAGTTCCTTCGTTGTATCTGGAAAATGCTTGCCGTACTTTTCAAAAGCAGCACCACCTATTTCCGAATGGTAAAACTCAAAATGATGCCCATATTTTTGAGCTACTGCTTGGAGTACTCTTACAGCCTGTTCCACCACTTCTGGACCAATTCCATCGCCGGGAAGAACCGCTATTCTCTTATTCATTGGCTTTACCTCCACTAAAATGGCTTTTGATCTCATCCAAGTGCTTCAAGAGGTAGTCAATATCGTTGACACCATAAATCAGACGGTACTGAGTATAACTATCCATCTCGAATTTCATTTCTACACCCGAACTGGTTCGTACTGTTTTGTCTTGCAGGTTAATTTCAAATTCCTCATTCGATTTCGCCTCCTGGATGAGTTCCTGAACTGCTTCAGCATTCAAGGAAATGACGGGGAGTCTATTTTTAATCGAATTGTTGAAGAAAATATCGGAATAGGAAGGCGCAATAATCGCTGCAAAACCATACTGTACTAGGGCCCAAACGGCATGTTCCCGCGAGGAGCCACAACCGAAATTTTCAAGCGCTATGAGGATCCGTCGTCCCTGGAATTGCTCGAGATTCAATGGGAAGTTTTTTGATTCTTCCCTGAGTTGCTGAAATAAATAGGGCCCGTATCCTGATTTTTCTGTGCTCGTTAAATGTTTAGCAGGGATAATCAGATCCGTATTGATATGGGCGATTTCGATAGGAACCGCTTGGCTTACAATTTTGATAAGTTCTTTCATACAAACCTCGACTGTGAAAAATAGGGAATAGGGGAGGTGATTTTACCAGCGATCGCACTTGCAGCCACTGTAGCTGGAGAAGCAAGATGAGTAATACTACCCGGGCCCTGTCTGCCAACAAAGTTACGGTTTGTACTGCTGATACACCTTTGCCCTGAAGGCACACGATCATCATTCATTCCTAGGCACATTGAACATCCAGGCATTCGAAAGATGGCTCCTGCATTTTCAAAAATCTGAACCAATCCTTCTTCTCGAGCTTGTTTCATAACTTGTTCGGATCCAGGAACGATATAAAAAGTGACCCCTGGGTGTACTTTTTGATTTTTAATTACGGACGCGGCAATTCTCAGGTCTTCGATTCGGCCGTTAGTGCAAGATCCGATAAATGCCCATTGGATACTAGTTCCTGATATCGTGGCGTCTTCACTTAGTTTTGTGTAGTTTAAAGCCTTCTTTGCGCTGGTTCGGGCCGGTTCCGGAATTCCATCTGTATTTGGAATGACTTGATTCACCCCGATACTTTGCGCCGGGTCTGTGCCCCACGTGACAATGGGTTCTAGTTCATCCAGATCAATGCAGATTTCTTTGTCATAGACACAGCCGGGATCGCTCTTGAAACGATTCCATCTCTCAACTTGTTCGTCCCATTCTTCGTTTCGATTTTCTGGCCACTTTTCTGGAGTCGAACCAATCGCGATCCTTTCTTTTAAATAACGATAGGTCACTTCGTCAGGATTGATCAGACCGGCCCGGGCGCCGCATTCGATACTCATATTACAAATGGTCATACGCTCTTCCATCGACATCCGGCTGATCGGCTCGCCCGTATACTCAATAAAATATCCTGTCGCTCCCTGAGTACCGATCTGTGCAATCAGAGCTAAAATGATATCCTTCGAAAAGACGCCTGGCCTCAGACTCCCTTTGAATGCTACCCGCATTGTTTTAGACGGACTCATAAGAAGGGCCGACGTTGCTAGAGCGCAAGTCAGTTCTGTCGTGCCAATCCCAAAAGCCAGAGCACCGAAAGCACCATGAGTGGATGTATGTGAATCACCGCAGACTACGGTCATTCCCGGACGAATTGCACCTAGCTCCGGAGCGATCACATGTACAATACCCTGGTGGCCACTATCGAAGTCATAAAGTCTTATTCCAGCTGTTTTCGTATATTCTCTGAGTTTTTGGACCTGATTCTTGGCCGACGCATCAAAGATTTCGTTTCGATTAACTCTAGTAGGAATACTGTGATCCAGAGTCGCCAGACAGGCCTCTGGTCTCAGGACCTTTATACCCTTTTGTTCGAGCGTCTGAAACGCCTGAGGTGAGGTGACTTCATGCAGGAGAATCAAATCGATTCCAAGAATCGCAGGATGGCCCTTGTGTTGTACGATGGAATGCGCGTCCCAAATTTTCTCTATAATATTTCTCTTTTTCATACGGCCCCGCAAACAGAATTGGCAAGTGCCAAGTCCTTTAGTGAACAAAATTCCTGATACGCTTTCACAACCTCATCGTCGGTAATGCCTTTTCTCCGGTGTGAAAATTTGGTCTTAATGAATTGAGCGAATTCGGCTTTTTCTTCATCACCACAGGAATAACCATGTCTTTTCAAAATATCCTGAGCATGGTTACCACCGCTGGAAGGCCCAAAAACAAATTCAATTTGTCTTCCTACTTCTTCTGGCGGAAAAGGCTGGTAAGCGGTCGGATCTTTTAAACTGGCATTGGTATGTCCGCCTGAAGTATGTCTCATCGCATTGTCCCCGGTAATTGGCCAGTGTGGTTGCCGCTGGAGCATATTCCTACTGACGAAGTCAGAGACCTTCTGAATGCACTGACTATCTGCGCGAGTATAAAAAGGTGCACTCGGGTTGTATTGCTCGGCAAAGTGTTTCATATACATAATACATTGCTCTAATGAAACATTTCCCGCACGTTCACCGATGCCATTGAAACAACCCTCAATCTGTCGTGCCGGTCCGTGAAATACTCCCATCATCGTATTTTCCAAAGCCAACCCAAAGTCGTTGTGACAATGGACGGACCAAGTGATTTCCTTTCCAGGATATTCGACTTTTATAATCCGGGCGTGCTGGTTCATATGATCGACGAAATAATCTTTTTGGAGTCTGCAAGCCCAACCCATTGTGTCGGGACAATTAATAATTGTGGCACCCGCTTCAACAGCTGCACGAATTAGGTCGGTGACAAAATCGAAGTTCTCGGCCTGTCTGGAATAACCTTCCGGGCTAAACTGAACTTCTAGCCCGGCCTGATAGGCTTTTCTTACCATTGTGTATAAATCATTTACGATTTTGGATTTGTTCTGTGCATAGCTACCTAGAGATGCTCGCATTAATTTTGGATCGACTGGAACGTAAGTATGAAGTCGCGCCTTTTTTGAGGCGATTGCAGGCTCTAACGCGAGAATAGTTTTGTCAATCTGATCCATTCGCAATTGGCAAAGTGCCGCCACTGTCGGATATTGTGGATCCGTTGAAAATTCCTTTGCAATTTTTTGCACGATTTCAAATTCGGCAGCACTGGCAGAAGGAAAGCCTGCTTCCAAAATATCGACCCTCAACTGAGCGGCCAACTTCGCGTATTCTAGATTCTGGTCGACCGAAATGCCAGCGCCTGGACACTGTTGACCATCTCTAAGTGTTGTGTCAAAAATGAAAACCCGATTGGCGATTCGATCGCCTGCCTCATCGCCTTTTTCAAAAAAAGACATAAAACCTCCGTCTAGGTCACCAAAGCCAAACTCTGATGTGGAAAACGTAGAGAGTGGATAAGGGACCAGTAAAAATTTGAAAAAATAGAATTAATTTATGGGGAGACAGTTTTTTCGGCCTAGAGGCCGAGGAGGAAGGAGAGAGAGAGTAGGGAGAAAGAGGTCATTGATTGAAAATATGAATTCATGTTTTGAGCGCTTGAAATTTTCATTTGAACCTCCTTATTTGAGGCAGAATAGCAGGCATAGAGTAAAATGTCAATAAGCATTTAATATTCGACAAAACTAGAGTACACCCCGGATATCTGGGCTACCCGCCGCCTTTCGATTCCCGGAGGAGGCGAGCTTCTTCTTCTATTCTTTGTCGATTAACGCGGTCCCTTATGTCTGGAATGTGCTCGTATTCTTTCGTATTACATTGAAAGAGTTTGTCCCGTATTAGTTTGGGTTTTCCATTATCTTGGATATACTTATGACATTTAATAAGAAACGGATCAAAAAATGTAGATCCTATTTCGCTTTTGGCTTTCCAGATTTCAAACGACTCATCTAGTTTTTTCTTATGGTGTTCGACCATTGATTTTAAGAAGTGACGCCCGAAAGGTGAGCTAATTACACTGTGTATATAGAGATTTAGAGTAAAAGCGGTTTCAACGGCGTCTTTTAATGAAAAATCAGCATATGTTGCATCTCGAACGCTGAAGGCATTGTTATCTGTTAATTTAATATTCATCCATTCAGTTCCCCGAATATAGCCATCTATGACTACATTAGGATTTAGTTGAAAGACATCGCTATTCAGATGATGTGTTTCTAGGGTGTCAAAAACACGCTTATTTCTCAGATCAAGTACTTTTTGTCCCTTCTTAATTTCGACTCGGAGTAAGTGACCCTGTGTAATTACTTGTTTATCGAAGTCTTCAGCCCGTTTCCAATCATAGGTAACGTCGCCAGGCCTAGGGAGGGCATCAAACTGAAGTCGAATTTCTTCGGGTACTGCAAATTCCCTGGAGTCGTAGGGATTCTTTGATACGTAAAGACCATTGCCAGCATTCGTTTTACCCTTAACTATTTGTGATTCTGATCCTAATATAAAGCGATTGAAAATAGAGCTTCTTGTATAGATGTGCTTTCGTGAAAAAGCTTCGGGTTTCCCAGTTACCCAAGTATAGGCGACTAGGTCTTCTTTGAGAGGTTCTGCTAAAGCCTCAATAAATTCCACTTTAGCCTCATTAGTCATTTGGCGGGACATTAAATATTCACTCGACCAATTCGGCCGTTGGGTGGTTTGCATACATGCGGCAATATCGGCCATTTGAGTCTTCATTTCTTCAATTTTTTCCGCCGTGTCGTCTAAACCGGCGCCAGTTTTAGAAGCACAAATGTCCTGTACAAGGCGTGTGATTACGCCCTGTTCGATTTTGGGATTCTCTCCATAGATAGGTTTGCATCGTCCTGAAATAGCAAGAACCCGTTTATTCTCAGGAAGTTTGGAATAGCACTCTTTATCTTGATACTCCTTTAAACATCTAGACAATTGCATTAAGCCACTGACCACCTCTTCACGGGTTTTTTTCTGATACCGGTCGAGGCGGGTAGCGATATCGTTTTGAAGGTTCCCTCCCGGAATCAATGGCAGATCTAATGTTCTACTAATAAGATCTTGAATAAAACGAGACATTCGGCCATTGCCTTCGTGAAAAGGATGAATGGCGATGAATTTTCTTTGTATACGAGCTGCAAACTCGAGTGGAGATTCATCTTTTTTTGTTTTTGAAATGAAGCCATTCACATCTTTGTTGATTTCATCGATTAGGTCTATGGCAGCTTTTTCTGCAAAATAAGGTTTAAGATATTTTACTTCTACTTCAGTTTTCCATCCTAACTTACGTTTAATCTTGAAATCGATATAGGGCTCTCCTGTTTCGCTCGTTTTGGTTTCTTGTAGTTCCTTAAGACCTTTAAGATCCTCTAAAGATACAGTTGCGGTAAATCCAGAAACTGTACTTCCTTCTTTTCGGAGAGATCCTGGTAACGGATATTTTGTTTGAAAAGACTTGAATCTGTAAAGGAATGGAACAGAGCTTACAAGATCTCTATCTAGGTACTTCTGATGAAGGTCCTGTAGGTCTTGAAGTTTCAATTCCCACCGGCCCTCATTTTGTTTTTGTCTCAGGTTAAGAGTTTTGTTAAGTTGCTCACGATAGAAATTCCCCCTTTCCCATTCAACCCAGGTTTTGGGTTTAGGGCGATAGATCTCCCAGGGGCGAAATATTTCTTGCCCTTGGCGAATTGCACTTGGCTTAAAGTCCTTAATAGCAATGAGTCGACTTGATCGATATTCGGTAAGATATTCCGGATTAATTCCGTATTTCTTATAGGCATCCTTTAAGGCATTAAATTGACATTGAAGGACACAGTCCGATTTGAAGGCCTCCAGTTGTGGATCACACTTTGGATCTATTGTGCAATCAGGCAATTTTTCGGGTTGGCAGGGACTGGGGACGGTCGCTGCTGAGTCAGAGGCAGGCGCTGGTTTTGGTTTACGACCGAATTTTCCACCGGCGTACGCAGAGAACGAAATAGCCAAAACAGTCAACAGGATCAAAGGATAGGAATATTTTATAAATTGCAATAGTCTATATTCCATAAACCCTGATCGGTAAAATGCGCAGAGATAGTGAGGCGACTTCAAAATGTTGGAATTCGCGACTTAGGGCGCAGCGGCAAAATCATAGAAACACTTTATTTATACTGTAAGCGCCCACTGATCCGAGCAAAATCAGGTCGACCTGACCACAAATTTTTTTTATTTCATCAGGAAAATATTTACCGTACTTTTCAAAAGCAGCACCTCCGATTTCGGAATGATAAAACTCAAAGTGATGCTCATATTTTTCAGTTAAAAATAACCAGGTAGGTGGTTGGCTCATTCGGAATTAGCTACCGCCAGCTTTCTGTTTTCAGTTTTTATGCTGGATTCGTACTTCTTCCGATTTGATGCGTTCGTCTATTTTTGGAATATGTCTGTATTCCCTTGTATCGCAGTTGGAAAGTTCTACCTCTTTTACTTTAATTTTACTTTTTTCTTCTGTCTTTTGGTAGCACCGAATAAGGAGAGGATCAAAGAATGTAGATCCGACTTCTGAATGATTTTCCCAATTTTGTTTAGAATTTTGGAGTCGTTTCCTATGATACTCAATCATTGAATCATAAAGGTCCTGGCCAAATGGGACACCTACATTGCCTGCATCCTTTGTGTAGTGCTGAGTGCTAGCAGCCTCTACTAAAGAAAAATCAGTAATAGTCGCATTCTTAACGGTGAAGGCATTTCTATCTTTGAGTTTAATATTCATCCACTCCACTCCCTCATGATAGCCATCAATGATAACATTCGGGTTTAAAATAAAAACATCGTCATAGAGATGATTTTCTTTTAGGACTTCGGCAACACGTTTATTTTGAAGATTAAGTACTTTTTGTCCTTTCTTAATTTTGACACGTAACAAATGTCCTTCCTTACTCATTTGTGAGAGGAGGTCGAGTTCGGCCGAATTGTATAAACGTTCGCCGGGCTTAGGTAGAGCAAGATATTGATCTCGTCTTTTTGGGGTGACAGCATATCCTCTAGAGTCATAAGGATTCTTAGATACATAAAGACCATTGCCAGCTGACGTTTTATTGTCAACTAGCTGTGATCCTTTTCCTAATATTACGTGATTGAAGACGACGCTATTTGTATAGAGGTGTTTTCGCGAAAAGGCTTCCGGTTTGCCAGTCACCCAGGTGTAAGTAACTAGGTCTTCTTTGAGGGGTTCCGCTAAGGCCTCAATAAATTGGACCTTAGCCTGATCCGTCATTTGGCGGGCCACGGAACTTTCAACCGATAGATCCTGTCGCTGGGTCGTCTGTATGCATGCAGCAATATCGCCCATTTGAGTTTTTATTCTTTCCAGTTTTTCTTCTGTGTCGTCGGAGCCAGTGCCACTTTTAGAAGTACAAATGTCTTGTACAAGGCGTGTGATTACACTTTGCTCAATACGAGAATGGTCTTCATAGATAGGTTTGCAGCGCCCTGAGATAGAGAGAGATTGTTTATTCTCAGGAAGTTTAGAATAGCACTCTTTATCTTGATATTCCCTTAAACATCCAGACAATCGCAGTAAGCTACTGGCCACTTCATCGCGGGTTTTTGCCTGGTATCGGTCAAGACGAGTACTGACATCCTGTTGGATATTTCCTCCTGGGATTAATGGTAGATTTAGTTTCTTACTGATGAGATCTTGAATAAATCTGGACATTCTGCCATTGCCTTCATGAAAAGGATGGATGGCAATAAATGTTCTTTGAATACGAGCTGCAAAACCGATGGGGGATTCATCGTTCTTCGTTTTGGAAATAAAACCGCTTACACCCTGGTTGATTTCATTGAGTAGATCTATAGTAGCTTTTTCTGTTTGATAGGGTTTGAGGTATTTGACTTCTACTTGGAATTTCCATCCTAACTTACGTTTGACCTTGAGATTGATGTAGGGTTCTCCCGTTTCGCGTGTTTTGGTTTCTTGAAGTTCCTGAAGCCCTTTAAGATCTTCCAGAGACACAGTTGCGGTAAATCCGGAATCCGTACTCCCTTCTTGCCGGAGAGTTCCCGGTAACGGATATTTCTTTTGAAAAGACTTCCATCTGTAAAGAAATGGAGTAGGGGTAACAAGGTCTTTGTCTAAGTACTTTCGATGCAGTAATTGCAAGTCTTGGAGTTTCAGCTCCCACTGACCTTCAGTTTTTTGTCTCGAATCGAGGGCCTTACTGAGTTGTTCACGAAAAAAATTCCCTCTTTCCCATTCAACCCACGTCTTGGGTTTAGGTTTATAAATTTCCCAGGGACGAAAAATCTCTTGTCCTCGCACAGTGGTACTCGGTTTAAAATCTTTGCCAGCAATGAGCCGTCTCGATCGAAATTCCGTAAGATATTCTGGATCAATCCCGTATTTTTTAAAGGCGTCTTTTAAAGCATTGAATTGACATTGAAGGATACACTCCGATTGGAAGGCCTCTAGTTGCGGGTCACACTTCGGTGCTTTATTACAATCCGGCAAGCTTTCAGGCTGACAGGGTCCGGGGGGAAGTTCTACAGTTTTAGAGTCGGACGGTAGTTTTTGTGGTTGTGTTGCTGGCTTTTCCTGCGCGTCCTTGGGTTTACGGCGAAACTTTCCGCCCCCGTGCGCAGGGAATGAAATAGTCAATGTAATCAACAGGATTAAAGGATAAGCAAATTTTCTAAAGTGCGATAGTCGGTATTTCACACAATCTGATCGGTAAATTTGCCAGAAAAAGTGAAGTCCAATTAAAATGTCAAGCAACGCGATGCGTTATTATCATCTTTAGCTACCTCTTTAGGCGTAGCGGCAAGATCATAGAAACATTTTGTTTATATTTTAGATAGGTATCGCCAAAGAATTGGATTAGATCTTTTTCCTCAAAATGGATTCCTACAAAAATATATCCGGTAATAAGGAGGGCGAACAAAAGATGCCCTAAGGTCATAGCCGGCGTGACCCAAAAGGCTACGATAAATCCAAAGTAAATAGGGTGTCGCATATATCGATACAGGCTCGGAGTTTTAAAAGTTACCGCGTCGCGTTCTTTGCTCCTGAGATAGAGATAGACCCGCTTGAGCCCAAAAAGCTCAAAGTGGTTTATGAGAATTGTACTGAATAATACGATGAACCACCCTGCGAATTGGATTACCCTCAGAATTGCGGCCCAAGGTTGGGTTTCGACCTGCCAGACGGTACTCTCGATCGGCTGCCATTTCCAAAACAATAGCAATAGAATGGAACTGGTAAATAAAACGTATGTGCTTCGCTCAATGGGTTCGGGAACAATCTTTGTCCAGACTCTCTTAAAGCCCTGGCGCGCCATGATACTGTGTTGAGCTCCAAACAGCCCAAGCAAAAGTGTATCAACAAAGATCGCTTGTACTACGCTTGTTTCTGCCGGGCCATCAATCGATTTGGGTACAAAAATGTTCCCAATAAATCCAATCATGTAAAGGAAGGTTCCAAGAAAGATCAGATAGCAAAAGGCTCCGTACAAAAACGCGAGTACCCGATTCATTTAGACGCTATAGATGCTAAGGGAAGAAAAAGCTAGTTAGATCTGTTTGAAATACAAAAAGCCCACCAATCTTTCGATTGGCAGGCTTTTCGCTAAGTTCTCAAATGGTAGCGGGGGCTGGATTTGAACCAACGACCTTTGGGTTATGAGCCCAACGAGCTACCAGACTGCTCCACCCCGCGTCATAAATGCTTTAATGTCTGAAGCTTGGCCAATCTATGGGAAAAGGGTGAGTTAAGTCAACTTCAAAATAAAAAAAGAACGTTCGGCTGGGGTCTTCTAGCTATTGGAAGTCCACGCCCTCAAAAAACCGAATTTTCTTTTTCTTCCCACTCGGTTTGGGCTTTTTCCCAAATAGGCGCGAACAAAAAGATTGCCTGGGTTGCAATTGAGATTCTAAAGAGCTGAAGTCTGGGATATTCGCGGTCTTTGTCGGCTTCTGATCTAATGCGCGGAGGCAGTGGAGATCCGTAGCAAGATCAAGATAGCCTTGCTTCATAGCCTCCTCGATTGTGTCCAGACTCAATTTTTTCAGTTTTTCGCAGTAAGGCTTAGGCATTGATGGATAGATTTCGCTTTTCGGTCTTGATTCGGGGTTTTTCAAGAAATGATCGAGATATTCTTTCATCTCGTTATAAAGTTCTGCGTGATGACCATCATTTAGAATCTCTTCCCAAATTCCATTTCCAATATGAAATCCAATATAACCATGATGA
Organism: Deltaproteobacteria bacterium; assembly: GCA_013286765.1. The sequence continues at coordinate 7,947 of JABDFB010000016.1, read as the reverse complement.
AAGGCATATGTTTCTTTGCCGCTCACACTGGTGCCCCAGTTGGCCAATTGTTCGCCCGCAATGTCAAAAAGATAGCGAAGTTTAGGCGTGGGCGCAGGCGTATTTTGCTCTGTATGTTCTTTGATTTCCTTGTCTAACAGAGCAGGTCTCATATTTACTTCTGTAAGGTGCCTATTATAATTGTCTGTAGCTGCCTCGTTCACTTTATCCTTAGTGTCTTGAAATTTGTAGGTGACGGGTACTAATTCCATTCTTGTGATCAGTTCCTTGGGAAGAAATTCAGCATAGTTAGGAAGGGTATGCCAACAAGCAATTGATCCCAGGACAGCATATCTAAGTGGACGCAGTAAGTTGGCGTCCTTTGGGATTTCTTCACCTCTCTTATATCTCATTTTTTCGATATCGAATTTCGATTCCTTCAGGACGTGCTTTACTATCTCTTTTTCATTTAATGTTGCTAGAAAATGTCCAAATTGAGTATTTGGCTCGGAACGAATTCTTATATCTACTTCTCGTTGTCTTTTAATTCTAGCTTCCATTGTTTTTTCATCAAAGAGACTACTATTTGAAAAGACCGTTGCAGCTATCGCTAGTGAATTTTCTTCGAAATTTCCCAATGCAGTATATCGCTGTTCCTGGAGGGGTAATTGTTGAGGGTTGCTTTCCCTCATCTTATTGAAGGTCTTCATCCACTCTATTTCGTCGGGAGCTAGTCTGTCTCTGCCACCACGAATAAACCCGGCCCAGACAAAATAGGTGTCCCAGATTGGATGAGCAGGAAGGGGTTTGCCGTGACATTCCATGCACTTGGGAGGGTTAACTTTTGCAGCTTTATTTTTGTCATAAGGAAAAGCGATCTCGCGAAACAGGAAGCCCTTTTCTGGATCATACTGCATGGTTTCAATGGTATTTCCGCCAGGAGAATGAAAGCCATTAAATGAAAAGACGAATTGAGTTGATATATCGTAGGTGATGATTCGAGGTAGTCCTTTTTCTTTTTTTGCTTGCTGCGAGCTTTTAGAGTTTGCACCAATGACGTAGGGAAGGTCTTTCATACCCGGAATTTTGTGGAGTAGGTCAGAGATCGGATCGCTTGAAGCGTCTCCTTCGGGGTGGTCTGATTTCTGCTCGGCGAGATCGGTCAAGGTTTCAAAAGTCACGTTAGCTTGTACTGGTTCAGAAACAGTGAGGAGGATTGCTCCTAGTCCTAGTGTAGACATGAGGGGGCAGAATTTAATATTCATTAAGAATGATTATATAGTAACGGTATTACTCCTCAAGGTGTTTGGTGTCGGGACTTCAACTCAAGCGCTTGATTTGGTTTACCAAGATACGGTTCTAAAAGTTCGCAAAGTATGTGAGGATGTGAGTATGTGGTTATTCTATGCATTTTCTGCGGCGATCATCTGGGGCCTGGATTATACTCTTAGCGAAAGAGTCCTAAAGAGCAAAGTTTCTCCGTTGACCTTGATCGCGATTCAAATGGGAATCGGCGCGATTGTTTTTGGATTGATAGGTTTAAACCTCAATCTTAAGCAAGATCTTCAACTCATCATTTCAGACCGAAGAGTCATGTGGTTGTGCTTAGCCGCACTGACCAGTTTTAACTTAGGAAACCTCATGATTTTTCTGTCCATCCAAGCAAAGAATGCGGCCCTTGCGGGCTTAATTGAGCTCAGTTACCCGATTTTTACCATATTATTTACGTATCTAATATTTAAAGAGAATCAGATCAATTGGGGTGTCGTCGCTGGAGGAGCGTTGATTTTGATAGGGGCGGGAGTAGTCAGCTTCTACGCCTGACCTTTATAACCAGAACAACGAATTCCGGTTGAAATCTTTGCGCATTTGGTCTAAAAGCTGACCATAATGATCTATTTTCAGTCACTCACACAAACAGAGCTTGCAGAGATGCTTAAGCCCCTCAGTCAGGTGAAGCGGCGGTCTGAGCTCACGCCTGAGACTTATGAGCTTAAAATTGAGCGTCGGGCGCGCTACCGGGCGAAGCAGATTTTTCAGTGGGTCTACCAGCGATTTGTGACTGACTGGGATGAGATGACGGATCTATCGAAAGAATTGCGCTCCTGGCTGAAAGAGAATATTCAGATCTACCGACTAAACGAACGCCAGAGCCGTACGGCACTCGATGGCACCCATAAATTCCTCTGGGAATTACATGATGGTAAAACTATTGAAAGTGTGATTATTCCCGCGGCCCTGCAGGAAAAAGAAGACCCCGCCGGTAACAATCCTGATGAAGAAAGCAGCGAATCTTCCCCGGCAGCTGCCTCTGTTTCTCATTCGAATGTAAGTAAAGCACAGGAGCGCCCGCGTCGGCTTACCGCTTGTATTTCTAGCCAAGTCGGCTGTGCAATGGCATGTAAATTTTGCTTAACCGGAATTCAGGGCCTCGATCGGCATCTCAAAGACTACGAAATTGTTACACAGATTTTTGAACTTCGCAAAATCGCTCCCATTACAAATATTGTTTTTATGGGCATGGGTGAACCACTGCACAATTTAGAAAACGTCATTAAGGCTTGCCAGATCTTTCTGGACCAGGATGGATTTAATTTTTCTCGTCGCAAAGTCACTGTCAGCACCAGCGGACTTGTTCCCGCAATTCAAGAACTGGGTAAGCGGGTAGACGTCTCACTAGCAATTTCTCTCAATGCAACTACGGACGAACAGCGCACGCGAATCATGCCGGTAAACAAAAAATGGAAAATCGAGGATCTCTTAGACGCCTGTCGGAATTATCCTTTACGGAGTCATCGCCGTATTACATTTGAATATGTACTATTGAAAGACCTCAACGATTCCATCGAAGACGCGGCCCGATTGATCAAGCTCACGTCCTCAATTCCGTCTAAAATCAATCTCATTCCTTTTAACGAACACTCCGGTTCGGAATTCAAAAGACCTTCTGATGAGACCGTTCGTACCTTTCAAAAATATTTGATAGATCGCAAGGTCACTGCAACTGTTCGGATTTCGCGCGGGCGTGATATTCTTGCGGCTTGCGGCCAATTACGAAGTATTTTCGGAACGGCAAGAGGGACGGAACGTCACAAGGACTGGAAATCCCTGCCCGTGCTGCGTTAAGTGAACTTTCCCTGCATACAGTTGCGCTCATTCAAGACCTCCCGCAATCGATTATGCGGCTGCCAACGATCGCGGCTCCAATCTGGCGCTAGACACTCCTCTAAATGGGTGGCAGTAGCGCAAAGGCGCTCCAGATAGATCGAGGGCGAGAGGTGCTCAATAAATTCGATAACTTGTTCCGAATATTCTTCTATACTGAGAGTGCGAAAAGGTGCTTCACGCCACCGCCTTGCCAATTCCGTATGTTCTAAAATCATTAGCTGATGAAGCTTCGCGCCCCTTACTTGATGTTCATTCAAAATCTGAGCGGCATTTTTCGCCATGTGCGCAGTGTCTGGTGGCGAGCCAAACATGAGGTGAACACAAACATGTACACTGGGGCATCGACGGCGTAGATTTTCTAGCGCTTCGATTGAACACCGGCTGTCATGACCCCTGTCCAGCCATTTTAAAGTGTCGTCTTCAAAAGATTGCACGCCCAACTCCAGCGATACATAGGATTTCTGAGCCAGTTCTTCGAGAAGATCTAGTACAGGTTCCGGTAAACAATCAGGTCGCGTGCCAATACAGAGGCCGTGGATCTCCGGTGCAGAAAGTGCTTCCTCATAAATTTGTCTCAGATAAGAAATATCGGAATAGGTATTGGTGTAGCTCTGAAAATACGCAAGAAAACGAGTCGCTCCAAATCGTTCCTTAATAGCGGGTAGACGTACCTCAATTTGTTCGCGGACAGAGTTGCCGCGCCCTTTTTTTCCAAAAAAAGAGCTGGAACCCCTTAGATCGCAAAAGGCGCAGCCCTTTTTGGCTAATGAGCCATCGCGTGTGGGGCAGGTGAGCCCGCTAGCAACGACAACTTTGTAGGTCTTGCCACCAAACGTATCTTGAAGGTATTTGCTATAGGGATAGTACCGGTACTCCATACTTATGGAATACTCATACAACAGTTTCCTGGTTACCGATAATTTTTTCGGACTAGATGTCAGTGCGGTTTATGCGCGTCGCTTGCTGCCTTATGCTTCTTCTTGGAGCTTTTATTCATTTTTTCCTGAACATCCTTAATTTGTGCAGCGACTTGGTCTAGCGCTCCTTTTTGGGCCTGAATCACATTGGTCATTTGAGGAAGCAGCTGTTTTACTTGAGCCATATCAGCATCGATCGTAGAGACTTGAGATTCTAATTTTTGGACTTTACGGCCAAGTTCAGCGTTACTGACCTGAATCATATCCATCTTTTGTTGCATTTCCTGTTGCCCCGGGCATTGCGGCATCGCAATTCCCATACTACCTACCGCGGCTAAACTTATAACTATTTTTTTCAGGTGCTCTTTCATATTCAAAGACTCCTTTAGTAAACAATACTATTATAACAAATCTGGAGACTTAGAACATGAATTTCTTATTAGCGATGTTTGTCAAAATTGCCACACTCAGGACAGACGTAATTAAGGAAGAACCTCCATAACTTAGGAAGGGTAGGGGAACACCCACGATTGGAAGTACGCCCATTACCATCCCCATATTGACAAAAATATGCCAGAAAAAGACGCTCATAATGCCCAATGCGAGCAAGACACCAAATTTATCGTTGGACTGGTATGCGACCGACACTCCGTTTAACATAAAAACCAGATACATCACCAATAAAATGACACACCCCACAAAGCCGTGCTCTTCGCTAAATACGGAAAAGATAAAGTCAGTGTGGTGTTCAGGTAAGAAATTTAGGTGGCTCTGGGTGCCTTTTTTGTAACCTTTTCCGAGGAGCTGACCACTGCCGACGGCGATCATCGACTGGATGGAGTTATAGCCTGATCCTTTGGGATCAGCGGTCGGATCAAGAAATGAAACCAGACGTTGGCGCTGATAAGGTTTTAATCCGAATTTATAAACGGCGGGGAGGCAAACCATAGCGCAGACAGCGATAGTAATTAGGGTGCGGGTTTGAATCTTTAAAAACAGCATCATGCTTACAAATGTCAGCAAAATAATTAACGCAGTTCCTAGGTCAGGCTGAAGCATGATCAGGCCGGAGGGCAGCCCGACAAGGAGCGCGGGCAAGACTAAGTCCTTAATCGTGTATCCTCCCACGTTTTGATCAAGCTCAAAATATTTGGCCAGACAAATGACCATCGATAACTTCATAAACTCAGAAGGCTGAATTCGAAACGCCCCAACGCCGATCCAACGTTTTGCTCCGAGGGACGATTTTCCGAAGAATAATACGGCTCCCAAAAGGACCAGATTTGCGAAATAGATAAAATAAGCTAAACGCGAGAAGATGGAGTAATGCATGAGCAGAATCACGACTGTCAGGCACATGCCAATACCAAACCAGAGTAGTTGCGTTTTATAAAGACCTAGCGACTTATCTTGAACCCCAGTTGCACTAATCAGATTCCAAATTCCAATTCCGAAGAGAAGAATTTCGAGAGCGATCAGATTCCAGTTAAACTTTTTTAACTCGTCTTCGTACATCCCTGCCGATGAGACAGGACTTTCTTCAAACGTAGGGCTTTCGATGGACGAATGGTTCATGGTCCGGCTCCTTGCCTCCCCATGGCGGTAGGGTACTGGCGCATCACGCGCCTATCACTATACATTATCCCTTGGATAAAACCTTTCAAGGCTTGCTCCTAATCACTACTATTCTCCGAATCGCTTGCACTAACATGGGAGGCGGGGGCTCGGTCACTCGGTTTTTCATTCTTCAATCGTATTGCCAGAGCTTTTTCGCCGTATCGATTCGGATAGTATTTTTCTAAGTATCTCTTGATCACGGCTTTTGCAACGGGAGCTGCGCCGGTTGCTCCATGGCAGGCGTGCTCTGCGATCACAGCGACAGCGATACTCGGGTTGTTAAGTGGAGCAAAACCGACAAATACGGCATTATGTCGGTCTCTAAATCGCATCGTCTCACAACGCTGGTAGATTTTATCTGCAGAGATTCGAATCACCTGAACGGTTCCTGTTTTTCCGGCAAAATCCATCCCGGGTAATCTTTGGCTAAACGCAGTTCCGTGCGGGCTATTGACTACACCCCAAAGGCCCTGTTTAACGAGGTCGAGTCCCTTTGGGTCCAATGTAAATTTACTCAGGGCGATGGGCGGAAATTCCATTAGTGATTGACCTTCGGTCGTTTCAATCTTCTTAACTATGAAGGGTTTATAAAGAGTTCCGCCATTGCCGATGGCGGCATAGAGATTGGCCAGTTGAAGGACCGAAGTCAGTACGAAACTCTGTCCGATTGCCACAGTAGCAGTCTCACCCGCATTCCATTGGAGGCCAAATCTCTTCCGCTTCCAGGCTTCTGTTGGAATCAGCCCTGAAACTTCGCCAGCTAGATTGATTCCAGTCTTTTTACCCAAGCCGAGAACATTTGCCCATTTAGCTATGTCGTCGACGCTTCGAAGCTTTTGGGCAACACGATAGAAGAAAACGTCGCAAGATTGAGTGATGGCTTGAATTACATTTACTTCGCCGTGGCGATGGTGGCAGTGGTACGTGCGATTTCCGATTTTGATCTGCCCAGGGCAAAAGAACTTGGTATTTGCATCGATCACTTTTTCCTGCAGACCTGCGATTGCAGTAACAATCTTAAATGTTGAACCTGGCGAATAATGATCTTGAATCGTCTTATCGCGCAGGGGGTGGTTCTCGTTATTTAAAAGCTTTGCCCAGATTTTAATCGGGATACCGCGCGAAAAAGTAGTCGGATCAAACGACGGGCGCGAAAGCATCGCTAAAATCTCGCCATTTCGAGGGTCAATTGCGGCAACAGCTCCGATTTTATCGCCAAATGCTTCAGTAGCAGCTTGCTGCAAATCCTGATCTATCGTTAGAATTAAATTTTTTCCAGGTACGGCGGGCTTGTCGGGTATCGTTTTTAATACGTGCTCCCGGTGCTTTTCCAGTTTTACACGGCCCAGTGCATCGACTTCCTTAATTTCCTCACCATCAACGCCACGAAGGTGTTCTTCCATCCGTTGTTCCAGGCCAAATCGCCCAATACTATCGCCCAAGCGGTACCTTTGAGCCATTTTATTGAGTATCGGGAGTTCGGTAGAATTCACTTCGCCAATGTAACCCAGGAGATGTGCTGCAATATCGCCGAATATATTTGTTCTCTTAATTTCCTGTCGAACTTCGACGCCCGGCATGTCGAGTTTTCGCACTTCAACTTGCGCTACTTCATTTCTAGATAAATCAGTTTTAATTTTTACCGGCATGAACGCTGGCTGGCCTCTCGCTTTACCTAAATTCTCATAAATTTCCTGCTCAGGCATTTGGAGCATCTTCGCCAGTCGACCAAGGACTTCTTTTTCCTGTCTCGATTCTTTTAAGTATTGAGGAATAATTTCCAAATCAAAGTCGGGTCGATTATCAATTAGAAGTTTATGATTCCGATCAAAGATCATTCCGCGCGGTGCTGCAATTTTCACTCTTTTGATTCGATTTTCTTCAGAATATTGGCGCATTTGATCGCCTTTTAGAATCTGAAGAAAAACTAACCGAGAGACTAGCATACAGAGCCCGACAAAGAGGGCCGCGTAAAGATACTTAAAACGATCTTGAAATTCTCGAATCTGTTGTTCTTGTCCAAGAAAGGCCATTAGAAACCTTCACCATCCATTAAGAGTTCTGAATCTAATGCATGTTCTGCACGGGCGTTCTTGTAAGTAATCCAGTCAAATTTCTCTAACCATTGATAGAGCCAGAACCCCAGTGCGCCCTCAACCGCACACCCTAGTAACAACGAAAAGAATGAATGTTGCCAGCCATGAAGAGGCGCGCCAAACAGGCTTAGCAGAAAAATGCTGAAGAGTTTCCAACCGGCAAAAGCCAA
>JABDFB010000015.1 GCA_013286765.1 Deltaproteobacteria bacterium | reverse complement strand
TGAAATTCAAAATTATGTTGAGTCTTATGGATATGGTGTGGTAAGGGAGTTCGTTGGCCATGGTATAGGTAGAGCACTTCACGAAGATCCTCAGGTACCTAATTACGGTTCTAAAGGGAAGGGCTTGCAGCTTCGAACGGGCATGGTTCTCGCTATTGAACCGATGATTAATGCGGGTAGCCATGAGGTAAAGGTACTGAAAGACGGTTGGACAGCAGTCACCGTGGATCATTCACTTTCGGCCCATTTTGAGCATACGATTGCAATCATGCCAAATGGCCCCGAGATTTTGACATTGGTAACTTGAAAGAGAAATGATTTATGAAATTAACTAGGACAATTTAGTAATGGCCAAGGAAGACGCAATACAGGTTGATGGCACAGTGATCGAGCCACTTCCGAATGCAATGTTTAGAGTGGAATTATCTAATGGACATAAAATTTTGGCTCATATCTCGGGAAAAATGAGGATGAATTACATCAAGATTCTTCCTGGAGACAGAGTAACAGTAGAAATGTCGCCCTATGATTTAACTAGGGGACGAATTACTTACCGAGTGAAGTAGTTGAGGGCCGAACGGAGTAATTATGAAAGTACGTGCATCGGTAAAAAAGATTTGTGACAAGTGTAAAGTGATCCGCCGAAGAGGTGTGGTTCGTGTGATTTGCTCGAATCAACGCCACAAACAGAGGCAGGGTTAGGTAGTAACAAAGAATCAAACTCACTTCTAAAAAGAGAGAGTTTTGAAAGGAAGGTAGAAAGTGGCGCGCATAGCGGGAGTAGATCTTCCACGTGGTAAACGGATGGAAATAGCACTGACCTATATTTTCGGAATTGGTCGGCCTGCGGCCAGAGAGATCCTGGCAGAGGCGGGTATCGATTTAAACAAGAAATCTGATACGCTCGCTGAGTCTGAAGTAGCTCGAATTCGCGAGATCATTGATCGCGCTAGTCGAGTGGAAGGTGATTTGCGAAGAGAGGTTAGCCTCAATATTAAACGCCTAGTGGATTTAGGATGCTATCGGGGCGTTCGCCACAGAAAAGGTCTACCTGTTCGGGGTCAACGTACCCATTCAAATGCAAGAACTCGCAAAGGTCCAGCAGTCGCAATTGCAGGTAAGAAGTCCGTCAAGGCAATGAAGTAGGATTAAGTAGGTAAATATGGCAGAGCAGAAAACAGAAGAAACAAAGAAGGAAGGCGGCGCAGCTGGAACAGCTCCTGAGGCTGCGGCTCGCAAAGTGAAGAAGGGAAAGAAGAGCGTTTCTTCAGGAAATGTTTATGTTCTTTCCTCGTTTAACAATACGATCGTAACGATCACAGACGCGATGGGAAATGCAGTCTGCTGGTCGAGTGCGGGCGGAAAAGGCTTTAGAGGTTCACGAAAGAACACTCCATTTGCGGCTCAGGTAGCGGCAGAAGACGCAGCTAGAAAAGCCGTTGAAAATGGAATGCGCCAAGTTCAAGTTTTTGTAAGTGGTCCTGGAGCGGGCCGAGAATCAGCTCTGAGAGCACTTGTTTCAGCAGGGTTACGTGTTACTTATATTGAAGACGTAACGCCTATTCCTCATAACGGTTGCCGCCCACCGAAGCGGAGGAGAGTCTAATTATGGCACGTTGTACTGGCCCGGTTTGTAGGTTATGCCGACGGGAAAATCAGAAGTTATTTTTAAAGGGTGACAGATGCTACACCGATAAGTGTGGCTTTGATCGACGTGGTTACCCGCCCGGACAACATGGGCAAGGAAGAATTAAGTTTTCAGAGTACGGGCTGCAGCTACGAGAAAAGCAGAAGATCAAGAGAATTTACGGGCTGCTGGAAAAGCAGTTTCGTAACCTTTTTGAGACTGCCGAGCGAATGAAGGGTGTGACTGGTTCAAACTTATTGTGCATGCTCGAACGTCGCTTGGATAGCGTAGCCTACCGGTCTGGGTTTGCAAATTCACGTGCCGAAGCAAGACATTTAGTTCGACATGGTCATTTTTCTATCAACGGCAAACGTGTAGATATACCTTCCTATCTTGTAGAAAAAGGTGATATGGTCGAGGTTCGTGAAAATAGTAAGGGTGTTGCACGAGTCGGTGGCGCCTTGGAAGCAGTGAAGCGACGAGAAGTTCCGCAATGGATAGAGCTGGATTCTGCGACAATGAAGGCTCGAGTTCGCGACCTCCCGTCACGAGATGATCTTACTGCACCTATGGAAGAACGACTAGTAGTAGAATTGTACTCGAAATAATGGGAGAGGGATTGTAATCTAGCCGCTCGAATCTATTTGGAGTAGGCGATTCGATCGTTACATAGGAGAGCTATGAGTAGTTTAGAGAAAAACTGGCGTGACTTAATTAAACCGAAGGCTTTGGACGTAGACAAGGAATCATTATCCGGATCATACGGAAAGTTTATCGCAAAGCCCCTAGAGAGAGGTTTTGGTTTAACACTCGGAAATTCGCTCAGGCGAGTTTTACTATCATCGTTGCAGGGTGCTGCAGTGACGGCAGTAAAGATCGATGGTGTTGTGCATGAGTTCACCGGTATTCCCGATCTCAAGGAAGACGTGGCGGAAATCATACTCAATCTGAAAGAGGTCAGATTCAAGCTGTTAGGAGCTGAACAGACTACCGTGACGATTGATAAGTCTGGTGGTGGCCTTGTCAGAGCTTCAGATATTACCGTCTCGAACCAGATTGAAGTGCTCAATCCTGAGCAAATCATTGCAACTCTGGGTCAGGGCGGTCGATTACGCGCTGAAATTCAAATTTCAAGAGGCAGAGGTTACCGTCCAGCCGAAACAAACAAGACAGAAGAAATGCCAGTAGGCTGGATTCCAGTCGATAGCTTCTTCTCTCCCATCCGACGAATTAACTATACGGTGACCCAAAGCCGCGTCGGTCAAAGAACAGACTTTGATAAGCTCACTTTTGAAGTGTGGACCGATGGATCCGTTCATCCTGAAGATGCTGTATCCCTAGGTTCAAAAATCCTGAAGGATCAGCTTTCGGTATTCCTGAATTTTGAAGAGGAACCAGAACCGATCATTCAGATGAAGGAAGAGGGCGGCGCCCAATTTAACCCGAATCTGTATCGTTCAGTAGAAGAACTAGAACTTTCGGTTCGTTCGGCCAACTGTCTTCAGAATGCTAATATTAAATATATTTACGAACTTGTTCAGAAGACTGAATCTGAAATGCTCAAGACAAAGAATTTTGGCAGAAAGTCTTTGAACGAAATTAAAGACATTTTGAGTGAAATGGGTTTGAGCTTGGGAATGAAACTCGACGGTTTTGTTCCGCCCTCGCAGCCATTGAAGCCAGCTGATACTGACGTTGATGAGAGTCGCCTCATGAATGATCGCCGAAAAGCGGAAGATCTGGATGCAGTAGATGGTGATGATGAGGGTATCGAAGACTAATTGGTTAGAGCGGCAGCGACGAGTTGACGCAAGATTTAGAAGACAGAAGCGTCGCTTCGAAAAAACGGTAGCCAGACTAGGAGTACTTTTATGAGGCATCAGGTAAACGGTCGTAAATTCGGACGAAATACATCCCATCGTATGGCAATGTTTCGCAACATGGCCAACTCTGTGATTGAGAAAGAACAGATTATTACGACTGTTCAGAAAGCAAAAGAAACTCGTCGAGTTGTTGACCGACTGATCACTCTTGGGAAAAAAGGTTCTCCAGCTTCTCGACGTCTGGCGTTTGATAGAACCCGTAGTGATCTCGTCGTTTCGAAATTATTTGGCGCGCTCGCTGAACGCTACAAGTCCCGACCAGGTGGATATACCCGTGTTCTGAAACTTGCTGATCGCCGATGGGGCGATGCTGCGGAAATGGCAGTGCTCGAATTAGTCGATCACCCAGCTATCGATCGCAAGCGTAAGAAGAAGCCAGAAGGCGCAGAGGGCGAAAAGTCCGAACAGAAGCAAGCTACAAGTCCTGATTTTGGAAACCGTTTTAAAAAGATGTTTAGATCCAAATCCAAAGTCAAAGGTGGCGAACACGGCACGATGGGTGCTGCACAAAAAGGCGGCGCCGCTCGTAAGACTCCCACTGGTAGCGCTGGCGGTTAATGAGTTGCTGAGCGCCGTAGCGTATTTGTTCAGCAAAGCGTCTTACAATCATGTGGACTTAGCTTCATAAGGGCTACGAAGGCCAAGACCTCACACCTTAATGTTTGTCGATGATTGGAGATTTACAATCGTTTAAATCTTTAATTAGTTTTTGGCCTTGTCCTGAAGAAGGGTGAGCCATCTGGCTATCTGCAGTGCACGTCGCGCTCGAAGAATCCTGGTTTGCAGATAAACGGTTGAACTCATTATCCATAAAGATTTTTCGAGCATTGGGGTTACTTTCTGTCACTTGAACTTTCAGGGCTTTCAGGAACACTTCGCATTCTGCACGAGGCCATCGATGTGGATTGTCTTTTAGAAATTGCTCTATAGTGCCGTTGTCTGGATGCCCTTCCTCTGGATACATCTCAAGAAGAAATCTAAAATCTTCTTTCCATCCTTCTGCATGGGGTTTGGAGAAATCTTTGGCAAGATACTCCCGAACATTGGGTCCTCCCATTTCGATGAGTAACCGCAACTGGCCTTTCCACTTCACAGAATGTGGCTGTGAGAATACATCCATCGCTAAGTCCTGGTGAGTCACAAAACTAGTTCCTTTAATCAACCCGGTGAGTGCCTCTCCCCATCCAGCAGAATGAGGCTGGGAAAATAAGAGAATGGCGACTTTATTATGGAGCTCATCGTCTATCACTTCCCCTATCGTCTCCGATTGTTCATCATCTTTAAGTTTTGTAATCAAAGTTAACTCTTTTCCCCAGTCTTTCGAATGGGGCTGGACAAAAGCGTGTTCGACGAGTTCCGAATACACTTTACTCTCCTTACTCTGAATCAATAAATTCAGTTCTTCTTTCCAATTTTTTGTACTAGGCAGGGAAAAGATTCTTGCAATTTCTTCCAACGGAAATCCTTTTTGAATAATTGCTTTCGCAGTAAGTCTGATTTCCTTCAAAAGGTCCCTGTCTTTTACAATATTTGAGTCCTTCATTTGATCGATCAGAGTTTTACAAAGTGCAGACATGAATGGATGATCCTTAATCGCCCCCAGGATATCGCGTAGAGTTGCAAAGTCCTTTCCTTTAATTAGCTTATGAATCCCCGCGGCCGGATCATCGGTTAGATATTCTTGATATCCTTTAAAGCTCTTCATGAGTTCTTGTTTGGAAAGTCCAGATTCGGCGGCAACCATCCCTTCCTGATCGTACCTATATTCGGCAATGGGAGCTGCCATCGTCTTAAAATTACGACGTATGGTTTCAAGAAAATCTTTCGCAATAGCCACTTTGCTGGGTTCTTTTGTTTCGATCAGGGCATTGAGACGTGGGATAAGAGCAGAATCCTTTTTTTCCTCCAAAGCGGTCTTAAGCTCCTTCCATGTTTCGGATCTTTCCTTAAAAAGGCTTTTAGCTTCATCACTTTCCACAAAAGCTCTAATTTTTTTCATCGTCTCGAGTGTAAATTCGCGAGAGACTTTGCCATCCGACATCATTTCTCCATCTGCTTTGGGCTTTATGCTCATCGGCTCGTAACGTTTTCCGCCGTCTGGCGTCGACACCAGTTCAAACTTGGAAGACCGGTCTGTCCAATGAGGCATCCCCTCATAGGTCATAATTGCTCCGTGCATTTTCATGGGGTCTAGCCGAGATGCTGTCTCACTGATGGCGGTCAAAAAGGCTCGATTGGATGGGTGATCAGGGTTACCAGAACACATTAAATGAGTTTGTAAAAAAGGTCTTTGTTCTGGTTTGAAGAGTTTGGAAATAGCTTCAGGAATAGTGCCCTTAAAGCCCGTGTCCACTAAGAGAATGGGTTTAGCCGCAGAAATGATATCTTCGCTTATTTTCTCTTGTTTGAGATAACCCTTGAGATCGTCCGGCTTGTCAATATTGGCTCTGGAAACATTCAGCAGATGAATTCTGTCAGAAAGCTCAGGTTTGTCCCGTGTCAGAAGTTTTGCGGTATCGTAGAGATATTCTGAGTCTCGCGCTAAAAAGTAAAATCTATGGTTCGGATACATCGTTAGAATTTCTGCAACAGCTTCAATGTGTGCTCTGAGTAGTTTATGCCAGAGTTTGTCTTCGACTGCGGGTCTCTTACTTCCCGAACCTTTTTCGGTCTGTGTTCCTTTTGACTTTGGTGGCGCAAACTCAGTGGATAGAATATCGGGACGGGTGCTGTAGGGCTCCCAATCCATAGCGTACGCTAGGGAGCCACCTCCGATCAGGGAGATAATGATGGCAATGAGAGTAGGGGCTTTGGAAATGCGATTCAATAGATCAGGTTTTTGAAAAAGCACCATACCTGCCTTCCTTTTCAGATCGGTCAATATCCACTTTTCATTGAGTAAACCAAAGTAAATCTGATTAAGATGTAGTTTCAGACCCAGGGACGGATCCAGTATCCTTAGGCTATGGGCAAAATGGCCCAAAAGTCTGACTCGCTTCAAAGGACTCAAACCGCGCAGTTTAGGTCAGGTCCTGAAATCCCATTCAGGGTGAACTCCTTTAGGTCTCGCGATTAGAAGGAACGGCTGAAGCGGTGTTGCAGATTTGTTGTTTCATCAGTTGATTCAGAATCTTTCTCGCTAACTCCGGCTTAGTAGACCGCTCGAAACGAACCGGGTCCTGCGATGTTTTTAGCCACCATCCACTGTTCATAGGGGATTCAAAGCCTTCATCGGATCTGGAAACATCGTTTACAAAAATAGCGTCGCACTTCTTTAGTCTCAGCTTGGTAAAACCATTTTCGATCGGATTGTTGGTTTCGGCTGCAAACCCAAGAGTAAATTGGTGAGGCATTTTGTGACTTGCCATCCATCTCAAGATGTCAATTCCTTCTTCAAGTTCCAGGGGTAGCGTTCCTTCACGTTTTTTAATTTTTTCTCGAGCGGGATTTTTTATGGTCCAGTCCAGAACAGCAGCTGCTGAAATAAAAATATCTGATTTTGGAAAGGCATCTGCAATTGCCTTAGCCATTTCTGAGTTAGTTTGAACGCGAACGGTTTCAACGCCTCGTGGAAGTGCAATACTCGAAGGCCCGCAAACTGCTGTGACTCGGTAGCCTGCCTGAGCAAATGCCCAGCAGAGGGAAGCGCCCATCAGACCACTAGATCGATTGGTGATGTAGCGCACAGGATCGATCGCCGAGAGAGTCGGTCCCAAAGAAATCAGCGCTTTTTTACCGTTTTCAGCACCGTAAAAAGTCTCTGCAACTTGTTCGACGATCTGTTCGGGTTCGAGCATTCTGCCAAGCCCTGTTTCGCCACAGGAAGTATCGCCCTCGGTCGGGCCAACGAAAATCACGCCTCGACTCTTCAACTTTAAAATATTTTCTTGAACGGCAGGATGTGCGTACATGGCTGGATTCATCGCAGGTGCGATAAGAACGGGTCCTCTAAAGGCAAGAAGCTCCGTTGACAGCAAATCGTCCGCAAAACCATTCGCCATCTTAGCAATAAAATGAGCCGTGCATGGAGCGATTACCATGACATCTGCCCAGCGGGCGTAGTCAATATGGAACGTTGGTCGAAAATTATTTTCAACGCCAGTGTTTTCTGATTTAGCCTCTGTACTGGCGCCATTATTCCAAAAACCGCTTAGGACAGGATTTCCCGAAAGGGCTTCCAGTGTAGTTTGGGTAACAAAATTTTCGGCGCCTTGACTCAATCCCACTCGTACGAATGCTCCGCAATCTCTGAGATATCTGACGATATCGCAAACCTTAAAAGCTGCGATACTGCCAGTAACGCCGATCAAAACTTTCTTGCCTTTTAATACGAAAGATAGATTTTCTGTGACAAACGAGTTCATAGTGAAATCCTCATGATTTTGAGAATCGCTCTTTACCTGCAACGTCAGCCTCTCGCGTTAGTCCATCAACTGGTATCTGCGCGGTTTGTTTTACTTCTTTTGTTCGAGCAATATATCCGTGTACGGCCGCTACAAAAGATTCCTTCAATTGTGCTAGCGGCTTTGCAAACTTTGGAACGTGCCCAATAGTCATGCCTACCAAATCATGGATAACGAGAATCTCACCATCACAAACCGCCCCCGCCCCAATTCCAATTGTGGGGACTGGAACATCTTTCGTAATTTCTGCAGCGAGACTCTCTTCAACGCATTCAAGAACGATCGCAAAAGCCCCGGCCTCCGATAGAGCTCGCGCGGATTCTAGAAGGTACTCTCTCTCAGCCTGAGACTTCCCGTGCATTCGATAATTTCCCATTACATTTATAGATTGTGGAGTGAGCCCAATATGGCCGATCACTGGAATGCCAGCTCTTACAATTGCCCGCACCGTGGGGGCCATTTCACCGCCGCCTTCGAGTTTTACGGCTTGTGCATGCGCCTCTTTGATAAATCGGCCTGCGTTGCTTACGGCTTGTTCGACACTCACCTGATAGCTCATGAAAGGTAGGTCCGTGACGACCAATGCTCGCTTCGCTCCTCGAGTCACAGCACGCGTATGTCTGAGCATATCATCCATAGTTACTGAAAGAGTATTTGGTTCTCCATAGATTACGGTTCCTACGCTATCGCCAACCAAAATTATTTCGACTCCCGCTTCGTCCAGAAATACCGCTGTTGGATAATCATAGGCGGTGAGCGCCGTACATCTTTCTTTACCTTTGAGCGACTTTATCCACGGAACGGTAACAGCTTTTTGAATAGAAATTGTACTCATGGCTACCACACTCCTTTGAATTATTTTTTCTCTTTCGATAATTTGCTAAATCGTTCATCCCAAGTTTGAAATTTTCGGATCAGTTCGTCTGCATCCCTTCTCCAAACGTCCGATTTGAAAAATCGGATAAACTCGCCATTCGTCACACTGTCTGTTTGCTTTTCAAAGAACTTTTCGAACTCTGCAGCTTCTAACTGCTTTTCCATCGCGATCGTTCCAGCTTGTGCGGCCTGACTAATGGCCCGGAAGGTGTCTGCAGGACCACGCCTTCTGAGCATTCCTGTCATTAACTCGAGCTCTGTCAGACATTCTTCTCGGATGAGTGCATCCGGAACACCCGCGCGCGCCATTGCTTCAAACGTCATCAGTAGAAGGTTAAAAATTCCACCGCAGAGGAGCCCCTGTTCTGAGATCAGGTCACCAATGGTCTCTTGCTCAAAAGTCGCTGGAATTAAATGATCCGAATCAAAGCCAAGACTTTTAGCAATCCACCTGAGTTTTGCCTGATCGTCTTCGCTGCAGCATAAAGCTGCGCTTAAATCATGGTTGCTGGGAAAGTTCTTATTAAAGTTTTCGAGTAACTTCGGCCCAATTGCCTTGGGCGCGAGTAGAGTCGCCTCATGCAAAGGCGATTTGGGTTTTAGGTCGCCCGAATACACGGCAAATCCATGCGCTAAGATTATTCTGATAGTTGCTGGGGAAGGGGCAATGAAGTCCCGGTAAATCGAACCTATAATGGTGTCGGGACAGAGGGTGGCTATCCAGTGCGTTTGGGCTGGATCACTTGAGTTTAAGGTAGTCGCCAAGTCCGACAGCAGCTTGGGTTTAAAATCGAGTTCTGCCGCTTTTTGAAACGAACGTGATTCGCGACTTCCGAGATAAACTTGAACATTCCAGCCGGATGTTCTGAGGCATTGCGCCCAGGCGGAGCCTTGGCTCCCGAAACCGACGATGTGGATTATAGGATGTGACATCTTTTGCCCTCAATCAACTTTACTAACACAAGGTAGATCCATGGCAAAGGAGGTAAGTTATTAAATTAATTGAATTTATATTCCGTCTGAGATTGGCCCTTTCCCTTGAAATATTAAATAATTAGGTGATCTAAAAGGAGCTTTCGGCAACGCGTTATATCGTTTAATATAGAAGATGGAAGGTTGAGTATGAAAAGAACGCAAAAACGTTCATTTGCCAAATCATTTAGGGTAGTTTGCCTATTGGGCATCCTTGCGTTTATGGATTGCTGGCCACTCAGCGCTGGTGAATCTAAGGTTCCCTTTTCTACCGGCCTTAAGCAAATCCCTAAAGAAAATGTTACCCAGGCGCTTGTCGATTCCAAGTTTCAGAAATGCGATCAGGCCTGCTATTATCAACGAGCCATTGATAATCTCTCCCTTCAACTCCAGACATATTTGATAAAGCAGAGCCACTTGCTGGATCAGAATTACCCCGAGAATAGTAAACGAATTCTCATGGGAAATTTTTGTGATGTCGCGGGCAAGAATGACATCGATGAGTGTGTCCAAGACTATACTGAAGCTAACAAGTGGTGGGTTATAAAAATGAAAAAGGCCTTGAAGGACAACGAACAAGCCAAGCTCTTGTATTTATGTTCAAAGAACCCAGATAATCAGGAATGCCATTCCTCTCGATTCAGCGCGGATTTGAACCAAGAACTCAAAGCTGGAGAGGAACAGCCGCAAATCTACAATACTTATATTACCAAATCGAGTCAGATGGAGGATGTTCGGAATAACTTCGAAAAATTAAAGGAAGTTGCGGATAAATCCAGTAATGAGGATTTTTTCAAAAATATTATCAACGAAAACGAAACTATTACTGCCTATCAACCCCGTGAAGAGGATTTTTTCGACTTTAAGAAAGATAAAGACGGGGTAGAAGTTCCGGTGCCAAACAAGACGTTGTTTCAGAAGGCAAAGGCAGACTGGGATCAGCTGATGAATCAGTTCGGCGACCAAGGTACTCAAAAGAGACTCGCGGAATTACGAAAGCAAAACGCAGAGGAATTTAAGAAGCAATTTTCTAAAGGCGGCAATGGTGTTCTTCGCGAAAACTTCAGTGAAGCTCAGGAAGATTATGCGGATCAGTTTAATTCGAATCAGGAAAAACTGAAGCAACAGGAGAGCAAGAAAGATCAAAAGAACACAGACGGAAAGAACGGTGATCAAAATCAGCCTGCCAATCAGACTAACCAGGGCCAGTTAAGCACGGATTCGCAACGGAAGAAGCCTGAGATCACTGGAGAAAAAGAGGCAAAGCCTAGGGCAAATAGCACTGGGACTACGATGTCGCATACTTCGAAATCGATTAAGGTCCACGAGGATCCTCCTCCGCCGAATACGGCGCCGAGTCCATTCGATGTTTACTTAAAGGACCAATGAGTTTATAGATGAGTAGTTTTTATGCGAATGCTTCTTCGACCTGAATTTCCAAACGGCCACTTCGGTGATCCAGCGCTCTATATCTGGGAAATCAACGAAAAAGATGCCCTTCTGATCGATTGTGGTGACTTGAGTCGATTTACCACTCGACAGCTTTTGAAAACAAAATATATTTTTCTCAGTCACTGCCACATCGATCATTTCTTTGGTTTCGATCTTTTTCTTCGCGTGCACGTTGGTTCGGAGAAGAACACGTTTATCTATGGTCCACCGCAAACGTCGGAAAGAGTTGCTGGTAAATTACAGGGCTATACTTGGAATCTTGTTTACGATCAAACTCTCGAATTTACGGTTATCGATCTCGACTCTCGCCAAAAGACGATGACCACAACCCATTTTCATGCGAGAGATGGCTTTCGTTCTTCCAGGCAAACTGTTGCTGAATGGAACCCTCTCAAGCCTGTCTTAGATGCTGGTATTTTTCATGTTCACACTGTCGAGCTGGATCATCGGACACCCTCTCTCGCTTACAGCGTTGAGGAAAAAGAAACCGTAAGCGTGAACTCCGAAGTGATGAAAGAACTCGGCCTCCGGCCCGGCCCGTGGGTTGCGGATTTGAAGCACTGGTACTTATTTGACCGCGCGAAGTCCAAACAAATGGACGTGCCAACTGTTTCTGGTACGCATCTGTCATTCGACTGTAAGATCCTGTCGAAGAAAATTCTCATTCCTCGGCAGCGACACAAAATTGTTTATGCTACGGACGGTGCAGCTAATGATGAGAACCGTCGAAAGTTACTCACCCTCGCCGAAGGCGCCGACGAGTTTTATAGCGAAACCTGCTTCCTCAAAGAAGACCAACACCTTGCGGACGAAACGAAACACTTTACTGCACAGTTCATGGCAGAGGTTGCTACCCAAGCCAAGGTAAAGAAAATCATCCCATTTCACTTTTCGAAACGGTATCTCGCTCGACCCAAGGGCCCGCTCGAAGAAGTTGCTGCGCATTTTAAAGGCGAAATTGGAGATCTTTCGCAGACCAAGTTATAGTAGCTTCACTGTAGTCTTTGCTGAAGTTTTTGCATTATAGGTTCCACTGAACTCACAGCAACTCTGATGAAAAAGTTTGCGGCAAGCGTAAAAGAGCCGCCATGGAGGGCGGCGATGCTTCATGGATGAGGACCCCGATTGCCCGCAAACTTTTTCATCGGAGTTGCTATGGTGTCAGAGGACCGGTAGGTGACCCTCAATAGTTTGGTTGCGCGAGCCAGATAACCGCCTTCACATATCCTTCTGGTAGTTTCTGACGGTACTTCACCTTGTACCAAGAAAATGTATCCGTGGTGCCGAGGTTTGGTTCGGTTGTGTTAGAGGCCTGCGATGCAAGCTTCTCAAGCTGTTCTTTCAATTGTGGTACGACACCTTTGGCTACCAATAGGTCAAATTCGATCCCGCCGGGGACTTGGATGCCGTTTTCTGCGTGAACGTTTTGGATTTTGAGGCTTTGAATAATTTTCGCTACTTGGGCGCGGAGTTCGTCCGGACTAACGGTTTTAAGCGTAAATCGCCAGAGCTCCGTTTGTCGAGCGAGGGCTAGACCTTGAAATGGTTTTGCATTTGCTTCAACATCTTCTTCGTCATCTCCAGATTTCGGGGGGGCTTTTCCTTCTGTATCTTCGTCTTCGCCATCGATCGAATCTCCTGAATCTTGCGCCGGTAGAATGACCAAAGCATCTCGGGAGAGAGTTGGTGTCAACTTTCCTTCGCCGGTTCCCGAAGCAGACTCGCGAAAGTCTCGGAGTTGGCTTTCAATCTTTTGTTCATAAAACGATCGAATCTTCGGAACCAACGAGATCCCGATCAGGGTAATTGCAATGATCCCAGATGTTTCTGCGACAATCCGGATGTACCATGGAAGATGTTCCCATTTGGAGAACCAGGGCAGGCCAAAAAACAAAAAAGGTTTCTTGAGTGTCTGGGGCATCGGATGTTTTGGTAGGCTTCGAATCGCTTCGATCAGATTAGTGTAGTGGAGATTTCTCTGTGTGCACTGCTTACAATGAATGAGATGACCGTCTACGGCATCTGCAAGTTCAGACTTAAGTTTCTCGTCGAGGAATTCGCTGAGGTGAGATTGAATCCCAAAGCAGTCTAATGGTCGTGATTCTTCTAATGGCTTTTCGAGTGATTTGTCCAAATCCATTCCTCTAAGGTTCGCAGTGCTTGTAAACGTTGTATTTTTAAGGATCCTTCGGGAATGGCCAGGGCCATGGCAATTTCAGTATCTGGGATCTTCCATTTTTCTTTGAGAAGAAAGAGGAGTTGATCCTCAGGTACCAGCCGATGAAAGTAAGACTCAAATTGCTTCAGCCGAATGGAGACACTCTCGTTCGAGTCCAGTTTAATCTGTTCTTCGGGCGGTATTTGAAAATCACTTTGCTTATAAAGATGGATCAGCTTTTCGCAGGCCATTCTCAAAATCCATGCGCGCTCATATTTCGTGTAAGCGTTTTTCTTATTTTTACTTTGAATGGTCATTTTTTTTAACAAAGATCTGAGGACAAGTTGAGCTTCGCCAGAATTTCTTAAGAGCGAAACACAGAGATCATATAGCAGGTCTCCGTACGTTCTTGCAAAATAGTCACTTCCTTTTGTCGCGCTCAAATTGGTTCCATTTCTAGGGACGGTGAAGGTCCTTTGTCAGATACTAATTTCAGGTAGACTCGCCATTTTTCAGGTGTTCGAGTAAACCCTACTTGGAGGCTAGCTGCTGGTAGCCAGAGAGGTTCTCTGGGTTTGCGAATCAGCTGTACGCCGGCCTGAAGAGGGGTCCTTCCGCCCTTGGTCTGATTGCAGATCTTACAAGCGGTTACTATGTTTTCCCAGTTCTTTCCGCCACCCTGCACAATAGGGATCACATGGTCCAGAGTGAGATGGGAACGATTAAATTTTTTTCCGCAATATTGGCAAATATGGTTGTCGCGGAGAAAAATATTAGCTCGCGAGAAGCGAACCATCGCTCGTTTGCCTTTCAACGGTACGTACTTTAGCAATCTCAGTACGGCAGGTACTTTGATAGTAAATCGAACCGTTCTTACTTCGTGTTCTGACTCCTCAACAACTTCTACTTTGCCTTGGACTAAAAGCTGAATAGCCCGTTGCCAGGTCACGATATGAAGGGGCTCGAATGAAGCGTTGAGCACGAGAGCATGGCTCATCAATTAATATTATAAATACTAATAATTTGATGTTGCAACTTTTTCTGCTAAGATCGATGCCCTCCTGTCCCTAAACAGAGGTAAATTCAAGAATGCAAAGAATCAGGATTTCGTCGGCCAAATTTTACATCGGCGTTAGTATTGGGATTATTGCGATTGTAATAGGGGCGACATTTTTTATCCATTCGCGTCAGAATCTTGACCAAATTCCGGAACCATCTAGCGAATTAAATTACCGCTATGCACCAAATTTTGAATTGACTGATTGGCGCGGCAAAAAGCAACGGCTCGGAGATCAACGAGGTTCCGTTGTGTTAATTCATTTTTGGGCGAGTTGGTGTCCACCCTGTTTAGACGAAATTCCGAAATGGATTGAATTTGCGAACCGCTTTAAAGGAAAGCGATTCAAGTTTATAGCGATAAGCCTTGATCAAAATTGGCGAGATGCATTAAAAATAGTGCCTGGTGCGTCACTCCCATCAAATGTCTTATCTTTACTCGATGATTCGGGAAAAGTAGCCGAAGACTTTGGAAGCTATCAGTTTCCGGAAACTTATTTGTTGAGTCCCGACTTAAAAATTATTACTAAATGGGTAGGACCCCAAGAGTGGAATAATCCCAAATTAATTGAGCTATTGGATCGGATGGAGCGGATCGCCAGTTCTTCCGCCCAAGGTTCTCATCCCTGAGAGCGCCTCGGCGACTAGATCCGAGACCGAAAATTTGCGTTCTTGCTCGAGAGCGGTGCTGTCCGTCGATCGTAGAATAGGATGCCGATCAGCAAAAAGGGTACAACAATCGAGGGTGGGTTCGATTGAGGTGGAAAAAGTTTCGTAGCGTTGGGCCAGTTCAATAATCTTGTCCTTATCCATTCCAATCAGTGGGCGCAGAATAGGAATTTCGGCGACGGAATTAATAGTCGAGAGATTTTCTAACGTTTGGCTGGCCACCTGTCCTAGACTTTCGCCGGTGACCAGGGCGAGAACTCCGATCTTTTTAGCGACTTCACTAGCGATTCGAATCATCATTCTGCGATAAATGACAGTTCGCATCTTGGGATGGACTGCTAAGGCGATTTTTTCCTGAATATTTCCAAATGGAATAACGTAGAGCGGTTGAGTATGGGGTTGAAATCGATTCACAAGTTCTGCTAGGCGACAGATTTTGTCTAAAACTTGGTCTCCGACAAATGGGACGCCATGAAAATGAATAAATGAAGTTGGCGAGCCGCGGCTCAAAATTTGAATAGCTGCAACCGGCGAATCTAACCCGCCCGAAAGCAGGGTGAGAGTTGAAGCATTCGTTCCAACGGGGAGTCCTCCCAACGCTTGGTAAGAAGTGCTCCAAACAAAAGACTCTTCGGTACGGATTTCAACGCCTAGGGTAAAATCTGCATTTTTTAGGTCGACCGTTAGAGTTGGATACTTAGTTTTGATGGCAGATCCAATCAGCGTGTCGAGTTCCATTGAGGTAGCAGACAGCGCTTTATGGCTTCTACGTGTTCGAACCCGGAATCGCTCAGGCATTTCATGATCTTTTAGATAGTCTTCTAAAGCTTCGATTCCGGCTGAAACTAATGCTTGCGGATCAGTTTTAACAGGTCGTACAGCGCTGAAACTAGTAAGGCCAAAAAGTCTTCTGAGAGCACTCCTAGTTTCGTTTGTCCAAGGTGCCTTGAGAAGAATGCGGCCATCGATAAGCGTGGCCGAAATTTTCTCTTTCTCCCCAGACAACTCCCCTAATATCTCTCGTGATACGAGTCTTTTGGCATTCGTAGCAAGACGCTGCTCAAACCATTTTCGGTTTCGCCCTTTCAAGGCGATTTCGTGATAACGAAGTATAACAGTTCTCTTATCCAAGTGAATTTTATCCTTCTCTCCCGGGTCTTTTGATTTTGGTGATTCTGGCAATTCGAGCGAGTGCTTTTTCCAATGAGTCGGCCAGAGTTTCCACATCTTCCTTTTCTAGTTCGGCGTCCAGGCTGATCCGGAGAGTGGTATTCTGAAGCCGTTGGGGCATTCCAATCGCTTTTAATACCGGATCGGGCTTTGGGTTCTTAGAGCGACAAGCGGAACCGACTGAGATAATACACCCCGATGTTTCTAGAAGCTGCGCTAGTGTGCTGGCAGATGCGCTGGACGGTAGCTGAGGAAAGGAGAGGCTCACAATATGAGGGACCGCTGGCGTTTCGATCGGCGAATTCCAGTGAATTTCTGAATGATGCTTCAATCGATCATAGAGAAAGTTTCGGAGCGTTGTGACTTTCTGAAATCGAAGTTTTTGGGTGGCTAGTGTTCGTTTGGCGGCAATGTGAAATCCAGCGATAAGCCCTGCGTTCTGCGTGCCTGACCTCAAGCCATTTTCTTGTTTTCCTCCCCAGATCAGCGGTCTGAGTCGGTGTGACGTCAAAAGACTTTTGTTTAAAACTATGAGAGCACCAATACCCTTCGGGCCATAGATTTTATGTCCGGATAGGGAGACAAGATCGATCGAAGAACCGGCCCTTGGAACGTCAATTTTTCCAAAACTCTGAACCGCATCTGTATGGAAGATCAAGTCGCGCACTCGGGATTTGGCTTCGGTGGCAAGATCATCGACAGGCAGAATCGTGCCGAGTAGATTATTGACTTGTTGAATGGTGATGAATGACGTTTCCGGTGTCAGAAGTTCCAAGTATTTTTCAGAATCAATCTGTCCATCCGATTGAACAGGAATCCAATGAATATTCGCCCCAAAGGCGTTCAATGATTCAACAGTATTGCGAACGGCAGCGTGTTCGATTGCGGACGCAAGGACACGAATAGTTTGCCGGGTCGCCGAGAGGAACCACGGCATAGTACTGCCATAAATCGCCAAATTATCGGATTCAGTCCCACTGCTGGTAAAGATCACCTGGTTTGGTTCGACGTGAAACTGCTCGGCAAAAAAAGCTCGGGCCTCTGCAATGGCATGTGCGGATTTTTGACCGTAGATGTGAGCCGAGGAAGGGTTACCAAAGTCTTCAGTCGCAAATCGCAGTAATTCTCGTGCGGCCTCTTCCGAACATTTTGTCGTTGAGGCACTATCAAAATAAAGGTATTTCTTCACAACATCTTTTCTAACGGAGAACATAGCGAATGCCAAGTCAGTCTGAATCAGGCGAATCAAGTAGCAAGCTTTCTTCCGCGTTGGAAACGCTAAAAAAGGATATTCGCTCTAGCGTGGACCCAGTAGTCCTGCACAGCTACTCGCAAGACCAATGGCCACGGATGTTATTGGAATTACGTGAAAAAGGCCCATCCCAACCTACGATTGATCTAGTGGTTTGGCCAAAGTCAACTGAACAAGTTGCAGAAATCGTAAAATGGGCTACCAAATGCGACATAAGCCTTTATCCCTACGGTGCTGGATCAGGAGTCTGCGGAGCAACGATGGCTTCAGCCAAGGACGTACGGCCCAAGGTTGTTGTTGATCTCAAGCAAATGCGGGCAGTTCGGTCAATAGATCGAAAATCCATGGTCGTGTGGGTTGAAGCCGGAATTATTGGCGAAAATTTAGAGCGCTATCTGAATCAGGAGAATCTCACGCTCGGACATTTTCCTTCATCGATTTACTGTAGTAGCGTTGGTGGTTATCTAGCAGCTCGCTCTGCCGGACAGCTATCTACCAAATATGGAAAAATCGAAGATATGGTGCTTTCACTCGAGTGTGTACTCCCAGACGGAACGGTTGCGGTAACAGGGAGAGCGCCTCGGAGTGCAATGGGTCCGGATTGGACACAATTATTGTTGGGTTCCGAGGGCACGCTCTGTTTTTTTACGGCCGCGTGTTTACAGGTTCAATCGTTTCCAGAAGCAAGAGTGATGATGGGATTTGGTGCGCCGGATATGACTCGAGCGTTGGATTTTACTCGAGCGATGGTACAACGCGGAATGCGACCCGCGGTTTTACGAATCTATGATCCACTGGAGACTTCGCTGACCCTGAATTCCGAACTGCTTAAAAAAGTTGGGTTTAAGGGTGGGGCTGCGATTGTTGCGATTTTTGAGGGTGGAAAAAAGCTGTCGAACGCCGAAGCCGAAGAAGCACGAGATTTAGCGCTAAGCTCTGGAATCGACTATTTGGGTCCGGCATTGGGAGAGCATTGGTGGGAGCATCGCTATGATGTTTCCTACAAACAGCAACTTATCTTAAGCCACCAGCGGACGATAGTTGATACGTTCGAGATAGCTGCGACCTGGGACAATTTAGAGCAGGTTTACACGGCAGTAAAAAAAGTGAAGGTTGGCTTGGGTGTGATTTTAGCTCACCTCAGCCATTTCTATCACACGGGAGCGAATATCTACTTCTCGCTGGTCAGTCATTCTGGCTGGTCTGGATCCTCCTCTGAGAGGTATGATGAAATTTGGAACGAGATGCTCAAAGCGGCTCTCGAAGCGGGTGCATCGCTAAGCCACCATCACGGTGTAGGATTGTTAAAGACCGAGTGGATGCGAAAAGAAAAAGGCCCGTGGCTGGATTTCATGAGGAAGGTGAAAAATGGGATCGATCCCGAAAATCGTCTCAACCCCTTTAAAATGGGTCTCTAAAAAAATACTGAACCATACCCTGCTAAGATTTCCCGGGGGCGATGCACATCAGCCCATGGTCTGTGTGTACTGTCCAGAGATGTGCCGTTTTTCTTGTCCCACTGCTGTGGTGAGTGCAAACGATGCCGTCACTCCATGCAATAAAATGGGTTTGTTATACAAAGAAGAAACTTGGCCGGGGAAAGCGACACAAGGAGGCCCGCTCTGGCCGATTTATGATTGTACCGGGTGTGGGCGATGCACTGAGTACTGTGTTTACGATATGCCTGTGGCGCTGAAACTTTTTGAAGCGCGAAAAAAGTACAAGTGGGAAGAAGCAGAGAAAGCGGCGGCACGAATAACCGATGCAGAAGATCCAGTGGGCGATCTAGCTGATGAGTTAGGCGATAGTGCCAATGCAAAACGACGCCTCGAGCAGTTCCTGAAAAGGCAGGGGAGTGGTGGAGAAAAATCTCGTAAAGTAACGGAACCGAAGTCGCTCTATTTTTTGCAGCAGAATGGGGTATCGGCGGTTTTGCACTGGGAGAAAATGCTGATGAATCCCAGCAACTCCAAAATGCAGCTTCAAAAACTAAAGAAAACGCCTTGGCTCCTGCATGAGTCTGTTTGGTATAATCGACACTTAGGAAAAACAGATGTTATTAAGGAGTGGTTGAAGTGGGCGCAAGGACAAGGGATCCAGATTCAGCAGCCTTTTGCAAAGGGCGACGATTGCATTGATTGCGGAGGCGAAGGCGCCTATCCGTACCTTTTTTCTGAACAGGCAAGACAAATGGCCAGTGATATCTGGGAGCGTGATAAACATACGGCGGACGGAATTCTGTGTGTGAGCGCGCGTTGCGCCCAGCACCTTAGAAGTTCTCTGGGAAAAGTCCTGGGCGAAAAAACTCCTATAATCGCATTATCTGAACTTTTCCCTGACTAAAAGAATGAGATAGAATAGAGATAGATCAGAATGAGCAAGAATTCGAATTCTCGAAAAACGAATATCACTACTTTAATTTTAGCAAATCCGCGCGCTAGAAACGGCAGACTGGAGCGGGATTGGGACGAATTCAAAAATCCCATTTTGGATGCATTGGGAAAAATAGAAAATGAAGTTCACGTGACTTTTACCAGGCCCACGAATCCGGGTGGTGAGACGATTAAAGTGGCTTTGAAGAGCGGGATTAAACAGATTTTAGTAATCGGTGGTGATGGGACGATTTCTGAAGCGATTCAGGGTTTTTTTGAAGATGATAAGGTGATTTCGACTGACGCTGTATTAATGGTTCTTCCGGGGGGGCGCGGCGACGATCTTTTCAAAACGATCTCGAATGAGTTTTTTTTCAGCAGACAAAGCGGGTGGAATAGAGGTTTAGAGATTATCAAAACAGGGACGCCCATGCGATCGGATCTCGGAAAGATTCAGTGGATTGGTACTCATCCGGCGAAGGATCGGTACTTTATCAATATTGCGAGCTTTGGATTTCCTGGTCTTATTGTGGAACGAGTTCTTACACAGAAAAAGTATTTGGGAAGTTCCCTTATCAATAAAACCGGGCTCGCTTATGTCCTCCAGGGCGCTGTTGCAATGACTCAATATAAGCCTTTGGAGTTTGAAGTGAAGGTCGATGGAAAAGAAGGCTATAAGGGCAAGATTACGTATGGATTTATAATGAATGGTCGGCGTAATGCTGGGGGAATTTGTTGGGATCCGAGCACACGAATTGACGATGGACTCCTTAATATTTTTGTTATGGCACCCTGTAATCCCTTCGAACAAAGTAGACGTCTCTCCCGACTGATCCTGGGGTCGCGCGAAAAGATTCCGGGAGTGTGGTTGGCCACTGGTAAGCAGTTTGAAGTCCTTCTCAGCAATCAGGAACAGAAAACGCATTCCATTTTTGAAATCGATGGGGAAATTCCTGAAAACAAGACCATAGTGGGCGCCAGGCTTGAGATATTGCCTGGAATTATTCAAATCCAAATGCCTCCTCCGGCTAAAGCCAGCCAGAGTGCGGGATGACAGTAATTTTACAGTGCTGTCATATTTAACACAGTATTTTATTCATAATAACCTGTTGAATTCACATCAATAATGGGACATGTTGTCAAAATTCTATTCGGTCTTTTAATACCTGAATAAAAGTGTATACTATTTGTAGTGGGCTGATTTATTGAATGAGTAGCTGAAGCCCTGGAGTAGGACGTATGATTAATTGGGAAGAATTAAAACATATTCATGTGATTAGAAAACTAGAAGAAATTCTCGCGCAGTGGTTCAATACCGATATCTTCTTCGTCGATGAACGCGGGGTAATTCAAAATTTTGATGCTGACCGAAAGTCGAAAGAATATAAAAGTCCTTTGTCGGCAGCTTTTCTTGGCAGAGAAAAAGCCCGTAACCATCTTTTTGATTTTTTAAAGCAAGCTAGTGAAAAATCGTTCGAAAACGACCGCGTGCGTAATATCGTAAAGGGCCCCGCAGGTATCGAGAATGTACTGATTTCTAAGATTACTGATGAAAACGAAATCCTTGGAGCTGTCATCGCTTATTCTTATGTTGATAAGGAAGCGTCTTCAGATTCTAAATCCAAGTTGAAGGCGCATCTCGAAGAACTAGGGTTGGACGGAGAACAATTTGAGTCCGCTCTTTCACGTTTAAATGTGATTTCAGAGGCGCAAAGGAAATATTTCTTTGAGTTGGTCGACTTAGTAGCCCAGGAAATCGTCACTTTCCATACGGAAATTTCAAAACGGGACGAAAAAATCAATGATCTGAATAGTCAGCTGGGTAATCGTTATAGTTATCACTCCATGATCGGCAAATCCAAGGCCATGCAAGAACTATATTCGCTTCTCGATAAGATTAAAATTTCCGAGTCCACAGTTCTCATCCAGGGTGAAAACGGAACCGGTAAAGAGTTGATTGCAAAGGCTATCCATTTCAATTCACCTCGTAAAGATGCCCAGTTTGTGACTGTTAACTGCTCAGCCTTTAATGAAAATCTATTAGACAGTGAATTATTTGGTCATGTGCGAGGTGCATTTACTGGTGCAATCCGCGATAGAAAGGGCGTTTTTGAAACCGCCGATGCTGGAAC
Organism: Deltaproteobacteria bacterium; assembly: GCA_013286765.1. The sequence goes on along the minus strand of JABDFB010000015.1, from coordinate 9,973 downwards.
ACTGTTTTTGGACGAAGTCGGCGATATGCCTCCGGCCATGCAAGTCAAACTTCTACGCGTGTTACAGGAAGGGACACTTACTCCAGTTGGTGGGACTCAACAGATCAAAGTGAATGTGCGAGTTCTGGCTGCAACGAATAAAGATCTCAAAGAAATGGTCGAAGAAGGCACTTTCCGAGAAGACCTTTATTACAGAATTAATGTGATCAGCCTAGTTGTGCCTGCTCTCAGAGAACGTAAAGAAGACATTCCATTACTTGTCGAACACTTCCTCAGCAAAGGAACTAGGGAGAAGAACCTCTCTGAAAAATCCTTTGCTAAACGCACTATGGAAAAATTCTTTGACTATCAATGGCCGGGTAATATTCGCGAACTTGAGAACGAAGTGGAGCGTCTCATCGTTTTATCGGGCCCTGAACAGAGAATTGACTCCGAACTTCTTTCCCCTAGAATTCGAGACTGGGCTGACAAGAGTAAACTCGCAGGAGTCAAAACTACTGGCAAACTCAGAGACATGATCGAAGAACTAGAAAAAACTCTGATTCGCGAGGGCCTTCGCCGTACTAACTGGAATAAGAGCAAACTCGCCAAGGATCTCGGAATTTCGCGTGCTGGCTTGATCATGAAGGTTGAAAAATACAATCTCGATAAACGCAAATTCGCAAGAAACAAAGCCGGCGAAGCTGCCTAAACAAGAAAAAGATTTTTTGGCGCGGGACGCATGGGCTATGATGTGCCGCTATGCGATTCCGGGCCCGGCATTTTCTCATTCTATTTTTCAGCATTTTGACATGCACACGGCCTGTGTATTCTTATCCTCCTGCTCCTAGTTCTGCTTCCGCTCCTAAAGTCCAAAATACCTCACAACTCTGTCGAAATTGGAATGTCGTCAAATCGATCGATCCTCCGCTCTCTGACGTGGAGTTGCGCCTCGTTTGTGGTGACACTCCTGATAAAGCGCTGAGCAAAGCGTGGGTACGGATTCCTTATAATCAGGCTAAATACCACCTGACGCAGTTTTTGCAAAATCGTGCGTACCATCATCCTGCTTTTGAAGTTGCAGGTCCTGCGGACGATCCGAAAATCACGGTTTACCTCGGGGAAAAAACGGTTGCGCATGGTGTATCTGTTGAAGGTGATCCGGAAAATGAAATCGAAATTGAGCGACGCCGAAAAATTATCGGTAAACCGTTGACTCCGGCGTTACTCGATACGCTTGAAAACTGGGTAGTCGCGCGGCTTCAAGTCCTTGGCTATGCTTGCCCTGTCGTGAAAAGCAAAGCTATTGTTGACACAGGCGAGATTCGTCTTCAAGTCAACAAGGGAACGCGAAAGCGGATTGGAACTGTAGGCGGTGAGTCCATTCCAGGGCTGGATCCAGGAATACTGACGCGTTATTTTCCCTTTAATATTGGAGATCTTTACAATTCGAATTTGATTTCAATCGCCGATAGTCGGGTAAAAACGGTGGGTATCGTCGAAAGTTTGCATATTCGCAAAGAGTGCCGCGGCGATTTGGTAGATCTGTATCAAGACGTATTTTCTGGACCGCCTCGCCTCCTGTCTTTCGGAGTGGGAATTAACACAGAAGGCCTGGCCACAGGGCGGACCTCATGGCGGAACACACGGCTTGGTGGTGGAGGTTCATTACTCGACGTCTCTGCGAATGCCTCTAAACAGCTGCAGTCAATCCAGGGAAATTACAATTGGTATTTCTTGCCTTACGTGAGTCGAATCTATCTCAATCCATTTGTTCAGTTTAGCCATCAAAACGAAGTCAAGTTTGAAATTCTGCAAGCGACAGGACAGGTGGGAATTTCAACAACTGTTGATCACTTTCCTCTAGGATTTGTTTTCTTTCTTGGCCCGAATTTATCTTTTTATCGCACCCTGCAAGGTCAGGGTGCACCCGACTCTCGGTTTTTGTTTTTAGAAACGAGAGTACAGATGAAAAGCCATCCGTTTGAATATTTTGCAAATAATCCGCAGGCAGGCGTGAATTTAAATCTCATCATCGATGTCAGTGATTCCAGTATTTACTCCGATACTTCAGTTCAAAAATACACACTCAGTGGAGAAGGTCTCTGGAATTGGAGCAATCTGGATCCGCCCTTGTGGATTTGGGGCATACGAGGTTCTGTAACAACTATTATTACAGGCGATTTACCTGGTCCAGGCGCTGGTTTGCCAGCGAGCTTCTATCAGTTCTTGGGCGGAGCCGCTAGTATTCGAGGCTTTGGACGTTTGCAACTTCCGCTCAATTCTTTGGTCGGAGGTTTAAGTTCTGCCTATTTAGGAATGGAAGGTCGGCTCAGTAACACGTTGCCTTTTCAACTCGATCCGTTTTTATTTGTTGATGTTGGGGCGATCGGTATGGGATCATTGTCCGTGGATACGCCTATCTACTGGTCACCCGGAATCGGAGTAAGATGGGCCTCACCCGTGGGGCCTGTGAGACTGACACTTGCACGAGGATACACCGATGGTAGTCCTTTTGGATTTCAATTCTATTTTAGTTTCGGAGAGGAATTTTGAAATTAAAAAATTTTGTCAGAATAGTGAAAGTGCTCGTATTCAGTTTTCTTTGTCTAGTCAGTTTTAGTCTGATTGCCGTAGTTTGCATTGCTGTTTGGCCTAAGATAGTGCTCAATGAGCCGGTATTCAGGTTTGCAGCAGCTGTACTCGCAGAGAAAACAGAAATAGCTGTTCACTGGACGTCTTTGGGAGTTGAAGCTGCCTCGACCGGATTTCTGAGGCAGCGATTCTTTGTAACATCAAGTAATTTTTGTTTTAGTTATAAACAGTCCACTATTCGAGGCTGCACTAAGAAGTTAAACGCTGGAGTGGAGATCGATTTTTCTCATTTAAAATTGAAGCTTATTGCGCTAGGACCGGTGGAACTTCAGAGCTTGCATTGGTCGGTGAACGAAGGAGATCAAATTATTTCTGGAAGTGCAGATATTTCCAGTCAAGGTCTTCTAGATTTGGCCGCAGCAAAGGTGGAGGGAATAAAAGAAACGGGGGATGACGAGAACGATGAGAATAGATCTTACCACCGTGGAATTGATTTATTGGTACAAGCAAACACAGATCTTCCTGATCGATCGAAATTGTCCGCTAAAGGTAAGGTAAACGTTAATTACAAATCGACTACTGGCGATTTAAAGCTCAGCTACGGCCTCAATGCAGATTATGAATTGCAGCGCGGAAAAATATTTGCAAATCTTCAGGGTTTTGCCATGCCGGATCGAGTCTTTAATCGAATTTCTGGGCGAGCAACGGATCTGGCGGATGGTGTTAAATTGATTGTAGTGAAAAACTGTGATCTGGATTTGTCAGGTCAAGCGATTTCAGAAAAAGTCTCCCAGCATAGTCAGTTTCGAATGCATTGCCCGATTCGTGTCAGTATTCCGGTACCACCTAAATCACGAGAGTTGCTTAAAATTCCTACTGATGTCGGAATCCTGGTTAAGTCTGAACTCTCAAATCCTCATTTTCCTCCGGATCTTGATTCTCGCGTCAGTGGCGAAATTGTGGCAGAGATCGTGCCGTTGCTGACGCCATTTTTTCGAGGCCAAGGTAGTGTGAAAGCGCAAGTAGCCATGATTCCGAAGGAGCCATTAGACACTTGGAAAGTCGATTCCAAAGCAGATTTACAGCTACAAATTTCGAGCTTTGAGCGACTCGTGCAGCTCCTGAAAAAGACAGCCTGGATGGTGCCAGCGCCATTTTATACTCTGCAGGGAAAGGGTGAGCTGAAGGCGAGTGGAGATCTGAGTTTAAAGGAAGGTCGATTGCCTTTTACAATGGTCACACATCTCCGTTCAGAAGTTCAGGCTTTTGATTTGGAAGGAAATGGCAGTTTTGGCTTTTTGCGGAAAGACGATAAATTCATTCCGGAAATGAAAGCCAATGTAGTTCTTTCAAATGTTCGGCTTGCGCTCCCTCGTCTGAATTGGGCTGCACCGCCTCAACTGCTTCCCGATGCACGTTTTGTAAAGGTAGATCTGGAAAAGGAGATTTCTGAGGCCGATTCTGATTCTGACGAGAGTGGTTTTAAGTACCAAGTAGCGATCAAAACAGCTGCGACACCTGTTCGGATCATCAGTAGTTTTTCTGAAAAAGACATACCTGCTTCCTTAGACCTATTGCTTCAAGAGGAACCCGCACTCGCCGGAAAAGTTCGCATCGGCCAGTTTCCGGTTTCGTTCTTCAGGCGTGAAGCGAAAATGGAAAAACTGACTTTAGATCTTAAAGATCCTCTTGGCGAAAGTCGAATCGACGGAAGCGTTCGAGTTGCATTCGCTGACTATACGATTCATATCCGACTTGGAAACACTATCGACAAACCGGAAGTCAAATTTAGCAGCGATCCACCCCTTACGGATACGCAGATTATTTCAGTTCTTCTATTCGGCAAACCTGAACAACTTGATCCTGAGCAGGGTTCGTCAGTTCAGAATACTCGAGCTGCGGTCGCAGACGGCGCACTCACTCTTGTTTCTCTTTATGCGTTGGCATCTACGCCCATTCAAAGTGTGGGGTACGATTCCAATACAGGTGTAGTGAGTGCAAAAGTAAAATTAGGCGAGGGTATTTCACTCAACTTGGGCAGGAGCAATGATCTTACAACCGTCGGAATTCGCAAACGCCTCGGCGGCTACTGGACGATTACGACTGACGTGACCCGCAACACAGATGGCAGCAACGTGGCTTCGGCCTACCTGGAGTGGCAGCACAGGTATTAATTTCTCCACACTAAATAATTTCACCGTTCCAGAGTCTATCTATAAAAAAAGTGTAAGGTAATATCTCAACCTCTGAAATACGTCTCACATTTGTGTCCTGTGATACGACTATCTTTTTGCTCAGCCGAGTTTCTGAGTTGAGTGCCAGCAGTCCAGAAAGATGTCGTTCATTGACGAGTGAGGTCGCCTTGACTTCGATGGCAATATCATCATCTACGATAAAGTCTACTTCTTCTCCGGAATGAGTTCGCCAAAAATGGATTTTCTCTCCATTTTTTCGATAGTCGAGATAAGCTTTCAATTCTAGATACACCCAAGTTTCAAATAAGTTTCCGTATTCGGGCGTTTTCGGAGAAACGGTTTTTCGACTAAGAAGAGAATTCAAGACACCGAGATCAAAGAAGTAAAATTTGCTTTTTGAAACGGACTTTCGAGACTTTTTTATCGTGATAGGGTCGACCATCGAGCCTATCAGCGTATCTTCCAATACTGAGTAATATTCCCTAATCGTCCTGGCGGGAACTTGAGCATCAGATGCAATTGCTTCAAAATTAAGGAGTTCTCCATTGGAATATGCAGCAGTTTGAAGAAATCTCGAGAAACTTTCAATATTTCGTGAGAGCGCCTCTGCCATTATTTCTTCTCTTAAGTAGTCTCCAACGTAACTTTCTAATTCCGACCAGGGATCATCAGATAAATATACGGGTGGAAGGCAGCCAAACTGGGTGATTTTCTGAAGATCAAATCGATCGCCTAATTCACGTGCACAAAATGGATGTAAAACCTGTCGTTTTGCTCGCCCTGCCATCAGAGAAGTATGAGTGCGACGAAGTTTTCTGGCGCTACTTCCTGTTAGAAGAAACTTCGAACCGTAATCTTCAATCATCAGATGAACCTCGTCCATTAGATTTGGTAGTTTCTGAATTTCATCGATTACAATCAGATTTTCGCCAGGTTCGAGCTGCTCTCGGATAAGTGAAGGCCGGAGGGCTAGTTGTCGAAACGTCACAGAATCTAATAGATTGTAAACTCGTTTGGGCTGGATCTCGTTCTTGATTAGGCTACTTTTTCCAGTTCGTCTTGGACCTAAGAGCAACACGCTCTTTTTCTTCAAAGTTTCATCAATATTGATAATGCGGTGAATGTAGTTCTCGGTCGGCATGCAATATTAAATATAGCATTTAAGCTGCGGATTTTCACGTATTTTCCGCATCTAAGATGCGGAAAATACAGTTTAAAAATTTGTACAACAATATCAAACAGTTATATAAAAGAGAGGCGTTGTTGCACAGTAATTGCTCAGTGACTGTTTAATGGGCTGGTAAGGTATTTTGCCGCCAGATCTATGAACTGATTTTATTCTTCAAACAGGTCCGAACAACTGAAAGTATCACTTCTAATATATGAGCTCCCTGCCAAGAGCGATTTCCGTGCGAAACCTTGCGCATAAGAGTCTCTACCCAATTGCAATCGTGGGTATTGGAAATAGGTTATTTCTTGAGCGACTACTTCGTGAGTTTGTGGGTCCACTGCGACGTGATATTTGCGCCAGTTTCGGGGGCGCACTCAAAGCCTTTTAAGAACTACTAATCAACTGTCCAAATTGAGGGGCGCAGTTCAAAATACTCTCAATGTGCCAATAAAACTCCGATGAAGACAGATCCTTGCTTACCGTTAGTGTGACATTAATTATATTTTGTAGAATAATTGCTGTTGATTTACCCGCTATTTTATATTACTCATTTTGCTACATGTTAAATCTACGGTATTTAGTACACTTTGTTATCGTGATCTCTTTTTTATTTAATGGCCTTGCATCATTTGCAATGGATAATAGACTTAAATTAATAATAGGTAAAAAAACAGCTAAAAAAATCATTAAAACTACTAACAAGAGTACAAAAGAATCAACAAAAGAATCAACAAAAGAATTAGGAGATACTTTTGACTCAGTACTAGGTGTTCTAAATGAGAATTTCTTTGAAAAGATTCTAGCAAAAATAAGAAGGACATCTAAAGCAGTAAGTTCAGCAAAAAACAGCAGCGACTTACTGGACCTACTGATCCAATATTCAGAATTGACAGTGTATCCAGGGAACGTTGAAGCGTTCACGCAGCACATCGATTCTCGAATTGAATTTTGGCAACAATGGTCAAAAAAGCTCGCAGAAACGGAAAAACTTAAATTATTTTTAAATGAAGAGAGTAGTTATGAGGAATACGAAATCTACGCCCTCCAAACGACTGAACTAAAAACAGATCTGTTAAGCACTTCATCTGTAGACTCGCAAAGCATAAACGATCAAAACAGGAGACGTTGGATAGAGTCTAGACTTAAGCTAAGCACCGCTCTAAGAGATCAAATAGTATTATGGGATCAAAAATTAGCGCCTCTGCTTGATTCTGTGAGTCTAGATGAGAAAGCGTTGCGATATTACGAAGAAATCTTGGATGGGTCATTTGAATTTAAGAAATGCTTAGGCGTTGGAGACAGATTAGCTGCAGTGGAAAAAATCACCGATTCAATTATTGTATTCTCTGCAAATCGCGAGAACAAATTCCTGCCGATCTCACAAGAACTCAAATTCATGATTCAACTTGGAAAAGTCTTAGGGATTCGCTCCGCTTTGCCTACCTGGGAAACGATTTGGAATGGCCTCGGACCTGACAGAAAGAATAGACTTGCTCAGAAAATAGGAGAGACAGTAAAACTCACAAATCTGAATCCGCAAATGTTTCCTCAAGGACTTCCGAAAGTACTGGAAAAAGCGCTATCTACCATGTCTGGAATAGACCAAGAAATAAGATTGGACGAGGACAAAGCCCCGTCTCGCCCATCTGTTCAGTTTCCCAGCGATGAAGAAATAGACGAACTTTCCTCTACGCCACAACGCAAGAAAAAGAAAAAAGGAAAGTCTAGCTCGCGGCTTTCTCACTCTAGACCTAGATTGTCTGATACGTCTTCATCACAGACACCGGAACTATCTTCCGACTTAGATTCTCTGAAAGATTCAGCAACCTCACCCATACCACCGACGCCCCTAAGCCCAAGCTCACATGCGTTGACTTCTTCGACATCCTCGGAAGTCTCTCAAACCTTTATGACAGATTCTAATCGTAGGCTGGATTCACTCTCTGACTCAGCAAATAGCCAGGAACTGAGTCCAACACTCCTCAAGCCATCCAAACTCAACTTTTGGGACAAACCTTTACAAGAGGGGCTTCGTTATTTGCGGTCTTCGAATCCGAACATCCCGGAAGCAATAAAAGCTTTTACACAAGCGGGAATGAATGGATCATGGAAAGCCTACTATTATTTAGGAGAAATTTATGAAAATAAGGGTGACTTTCTCAAAGCTATGGGGTCTTATGCGAATGCTACAGCTACGTTAGGTCGTTCGCCAGGCCAAGGGAGAGGTGTTTTGGATATTGGGGAAGCCTTAGTAGTCGGTATAGACTATTTAGTCACATGTATCGCTCGGGTGAGAGAAGCATTGAAAGACGCCGAAAGAACGCAAACAGAATGCGAGACGGCAAGAGAGTCTGTTGTTAGTAAATTGGTTTCTGATGTTATTCAAACTATCGTTGAAGGTGTAGAGACCAAGCCAGAAACTAAACCCGAAATTAAACCAAACGCAAGAAAAGCGAATAATCTAGCCCGCCTGATATCAGAAGCCCAGAGAGGGAATCCCATGGCCCAAGTGCTCCTGGCCCAACACTATGAACTACAACGAAACAGAATTTCCGGATCTGAAAATCTTGACGATCGACGTAGCCTTCACCGTCTTGAATCATCTATTCGGCAACTGTACTCGCAGGCAGCAAAGTATCCGTACATTCCTGGGAACACGCTTATGAATGAATATGTCGGGAAAGCCATTTTATGGATGTCGGAATTATACGAGGATGTTGGAGCAAGCCCTGCACGAATTGCGGGAGCCATTATAAATGCTAAAAAATTCTTGGGTCCGAAATATAATCAACTATCTGGGAAAGCGGTCCAAGAACATATTTCTAGTGAGAGTAATCTACATTCTAGCTTGCAAAAGGAAACTCAAATTGACATGGATAGATTTGTCGCCGAACTTACGGAGCCTAACGAGTTTTCAGCCCAACGCATAGATCCAGAGGATAGTCTCGGAGAAATGTTTAGAAAAGTTGGATTGAACTATCTGGACGACTCCTCCCGAGCTAAAGCAGAAGCTCGAAGGGTTGAAATATTCGCTCGAAAAACAGCTAGGACAGACAAGGATCCTGCGAAACAAAAAGCCCTTTTGCAAAAGCAAGAACTGTTATTAGAAGGTGCTAATATCTTACACAATAGAGCCATAAGCGTTCTAGAAAAGGCTTCCAGGCTAGGAGAACCCAATGTACAAGTGGTCCTTGCCACAGAATATCAAAACATGAGGGATAAATTTCCTCATTTAGAAAGATCCGTACGTAAATTTTATTCAGTGGCAGCTAGACTAACGCCCTCAATTGTGGCGCGACGCTGGATGGAGCAATTGAGAAAAGACATTGGAGACCCTCTCAACTGAATGGATCGGGCCACGGAGTTAACGTATAAGCCCGGCATGCTGGCCGCGACGACCCAAGGAACTTTCTTCTTACTTCTACCCAACGCTTAAACTCTGCTGCCTTTTGCTTGAGGACGTCTATTCTTAGGTCCTTTTGTATTCGGAAATACTTGGAGACTTATTGTAAACTTTCTTCAGCTAGTTTGCCGCTCGCTTATTTTTCCGTAACCAATATTAACAAAGGTGCTATTATAGAGAAAAACTCCAAAGAAAGGATTAATCTCATGCTTAAAAATAGTCCTTTTTACCGTTTAGTTCAATTCTTACTTATCGTTCAAACCTGTGCAATCTTGGTCGGCGGTGGCGTCGCAGCGACGACAGAGGAAAAACCTGAATCGCAGACAAGACCACAAACGTCGACGCAGAAAACCTGCCAGAAAGCTGGTAAAATACAACAGAAATCACAGAAGGAATTTTCGACCGGCTCGGAGCAAGAAACACCCATTTATACGGTGAATGTCCCTAATTATCAACAATCGCTGTTATCCCCCTTACGAACAGTCGCAGACGGCTCGCCGCAGCTGTCGTTAGGAGGTCTTCCGGTACAACCGGTTCCATACTACTATCCAATAAACGATTATATTTTTCCTTGGCTAACGCGATCGCTGCCAGTACCTCCGAACAATTCACAATCGCAGTCGTACTCAA
>JABDFB010000014.1 GCA_013286765.1 Deltaproteobacteria bacterium | reverse complement strand
ATCGGTCACTCTGGTCTATTCTCTGGCGGATGGTTTTTTGCCCGCACTGAGAGATCCACTCACTGTGGGAATTCGCATGCAAGAGATCGCTGAAAGGGCGAACGCCACAGTGCTAGTGGTGCACAGCCTGAAAGAAATGCATGTACACCCTGCGATTTTTAATCCTATTAAAATTCTGAGAGAGCTGTGGTTAGATCGCGCTTGGCTATTAGGTCTGCTGGTTTTTGTGAGTTTTCAGCTTATAACACTCGTAGCGATTTTTACGCCTATTTCTCTTTGGTGGTCACTTGGTCCCGGTCTGATTTTCTTTCCATTGTTTATTTATTACGCTCGATCTATTCAATCTGAGGTGGATGATACCCAAAGAGCCGCATTTCAAATGGCTCCGCTAAGCGCACAGATTGCGGGAGTGAAGCGTATCGTACAAGGGCATACCCATCTGGAAGCTCACCACCAAGTCGAGGGAGTCGAAGTTGTCAACACAGGCACATGGTCTCCCGCCTACTACGACCCGGAATGTACGAAACCCTTCGGGCGAAAGTGTTTTGCCTGGGTACGCTTTAATGAACCGGAAAAGACAGCTCCAGACAGCGAACGCATCGAACGTGTTGTTGAACTCTACGAGTGGCAAAACGGGGCCATTGAAAAAATTCCGCGGAGCTAGGTGAAAAAGTTATGATAGAAAGCCATGGTAGAGGGACAGGAGCACTCAAAATGGTAAATGAATCAGACTACCTAGACCGAATTTTAGATTTGATAGAATCCAACGGATGGTCACGCGAACTTCAGCTTGAAATTCTTTCTGACAGCCCGACCGTCGTGCGCGTTCGCCTGGGTTCAGACCATCGCTCCTCCCCTGGAGATCTAGTCAATGACTACACCGATGGCGTGCATCCGTTAGAGCAAGTCCAGCAGGAGTGTCTGCGTGCTTTGAGAACTGGAAGAATCGGCGCTTAAGTAAATTCGTTAAATAACATAATAACTTCGATGGATTATGAATAAGCGGGGTAAATTTAACTGGTTTATCTAGTTATTATTTATAAATTATAATAAATTATGATAAAACCGCCCGATTATGAGTCGGTTTTCAGCGCACTTTTTTCGTGGTTTATTTGCTTTTATTCTCGTCTTGTCATTTTATCACAAAGCCATCGCAGCGGAATCGCCCGCGGCGCTCCCTAGGTATGATCGCGACGAATTTATTAAAGCAGAAAATGAATGCACCGAGACGGAAGCAGAAGGCGGATTAACCCCGTTTGACAAAGCTCTTAAGATTTATACTAGTTGGGAAACAATCCGGTTCTTTCTCAGTCCACATCTTCAGATGTCTTCGGTGCCAGTGCATTTGACATTGAAATATGCGGACGTACTATCGCCCTCTGAGATTGTAAAGAGTGGATACGGAGTTGGTCCCTTGGTCCGTTTATTCTTCGCAGAAAGTGACATGCGACCCGATGACCTTTCTCGATATCTTGATCGTATTCCACGCACTCTTTTTTCTGGAATCCTAGCATTGAAAACACAATTTGAACACATAGCTCCACTTCGCGCAATAAATGACAGGATTAGAGAGACTGGTGTTGTTAAAAAATGGCCGTTAGTAAAAGCCGATGGATCGATTGATCGAGATCAGGAAAGCTTTCTGTTCTTCCGAAATACGAACGAAGGTGGGCGGCCAATGCACGTTTCAAACGGAGGGCCGCTTTTTTTTCGAAATAGAACTATCGAGGAGAATTTAAAGACTATTTCTTCGATTCTGCCGTTGTTAGTTGAGAGTGCGAACACGTTGGTGACAAGGATTACGGCTGATCAGGAAATGGGAGGAAATCGTTGGAAATTTGGGCAATTGAACGGCAAGACTCAGGCAACGGAAGCATTGCGTAAACAATCTGGCCGGGCGCCGACTCAGGTCAATCCGTTTGAAACTATTGTGTCTCTAACAAACGCTTGCCAGCATGAATGGACTAAGATAGCGAAGATCATAGGAGAAGAGTCCAGAGACGGTGAATCTACAATCAAAATTCATCCAAGTCTTTTGCAAGCTTACCTGCTTTGGGAAAGTCTTTCATTGTCTCGATATCAGTTAGTCCGAATATTTGAGATTCAGGACACTTATATTTTGAAACTATCAGATCGTCCTGAGTCGCTAGAGTCTTTATTGGAAATAGGTCGAACCTTCGAAAGTATTGATTCTGCATTGGTGCCTCTTGCAGCGGAAACTAGACACCTATTGGGCCTGGACTTCAATTTCAGTCTTTCGAGATTTCGAGAGGATCTCGCTCGATTCCAGGACAGACTTGATCATTTTGCTGCCGAAAAAGCTGAAAAAAGGCGACTAGCTCTTCAAAAAAAGAGAATTCAAAAGAAAGGGCGACAAAAACAGGAAGCTAACGATGCTGTGGAAGACGCCGCGGTAGAGTCTAAAGGCTTTTCTGATACGACACATGAGGAGTTTGATACAGCTGAGTTTTTCTTAATGGCTGAAGCTTCGAATACCAATCAAATTCCGGTTTCGGGGTCGAATTCTATGAGTTCTCAGGGAACCTCTTCTATTTTAGCTTCCCCAGTTCCAGTCTCCTCTGATGAAAAACGTGGTCATTCTGTAAGGATTAGATCAGAGAATAAAATGGCCGTTGTAAAACCGAGGTACCAGAGATCCACGCCGCTCCCGTTTGATGGAAGTGGGGAACTGGTTCTTGACGTTGATGGTCGTAGAGGACTATTTTCGGAACTCGATAGCAATAGCGGTAATCGCATGCTTTATCGTCAGATCTTCGGCTATGAACCAAATGACCGGATTTTAGAAAGACGTCATATTGAATCTCTTCGCATGTCGATTGAGGGATTTTTGCAGAGATTGAAAGTCAAAGATGCGGAAATAGCCAGATTTACTGAGTCTGTGAACGCACGCTGCGATCACGAGCCGCACCGCCATGGGAAGGCATTTCCAAAACACGGATATCTCGATCACGCGCGAGGTGCTTTTATAGAATGTGGAATTTATCCTCCTGACTACAAGCCCTCGGGTAAAGTGGACGATAGCGCCTTTGCGAATTTGCAAAAGAAAATAGATCGTCTTCTAAGAAATCAGACAGCGCGATTGCGATAATGAGAATCACTAACACTTGACAGTTTTGATCTAATGCGTCATTTATTGACCATACATCGCGTCGACAGGAGTTCTTGTGCGAAAGTTCATTGCTCGTTTTATTTTTATTAGTATTATTTTTTCTGGAATTAGTTCCAGCACGGTCGCAGAGGCCGGAGACACTGGAAAGCTGGACCGATTATGGCAGTGGCTCTTACCTAAACGCAGTCCATGCGATATTGAGAGACCTGTTGATAATCGTACGCCTGAATCGCAATCGCGCGCACTATCGCAACCCAATGCAAGTAAAGAAGCTGAAAGCTATGTACATGATCCAAAGTTCCAAGATTTGGATGTCCTGATAGAGCATTTTAAGAATCATGGGCAAAAATACTTTTCCATTCACCTCGGTGGGCTAAAGAGGAAGGGAAGTCATGCAAAATTTATTGCATTACTAAAGCAGATTCAAAATTCCTGTCCCAATCTCGTAAATTTGGTGTTCGAGGATTGTGAGTACGAGTTTAATTACGAAGCCTGCCAGGCGATTGCATTCATGCCGAAGGATACGTATTTTCTGATCGAAAGGGGACGGTTTTCCACGTTAGTGAACGAAGCATGGTTCACTATTCCTAACTCACGCCATAAGAAGAAAGGAATCGCAAGAGGGTTTCGAAATTTCGGATTCTTCTCGGTACCTGTGAATATTGTTTCAGGACGTGAAACCGAGACTTTGCTACCTATGTGAGGCGAAAACTATTCTTTCCTTGTGGGTTTCGGCTTGATGGGAATAGCCTGATACTGAACGCCTGCTTCCACCCGCTTTTCGAGTCTCTTTGCAGCTTTGGAGCCGAGTTCGATAAATTGCTTTTGTTCTTCGTCCCATTCCTCAAGAATTCCGTGTCGAATGTCATAGAACCAAGCATGAATGCGGAGGCTCCCAGACCGGAGTCTTTCATGTATGACTGGATACGATTTTAAATTGTCAATTTGCATCACTGCGTTCAGGTGTGCGGCTTGTTCGGGTGTAGCACCTGTTGGCAATGACTTGAGCATGTCTTTTGCTAGAGAGAGCCAGAGGGCGACGTGCGGAAAATTTTTCGCCATCTCAGTTTGAAAAATCTTTCCTGAGAGAAGCTCCGCCATTGCACCACAGCCAGAATGTCCGCATACGACGATGTCTTTAACACCGAGGACGGCTATCGCGTATTCGATCGCAGCGCCTTCAGCGGGGGTCTTGTCGATTCCAGCTTTGGGAATCAGATTACCGACGTTACGAACGATAAAAAGCTCTCCCGGCGCAGTGGAAGTAATGAGGTTTGGGTTAATTCTGCTGTCGGAGCACGTAATGAACAATGTATGTGGACTTTGTCCCTCGGCAAGTTTTTCAAACAAAGATTCGTATCCAGATATGATTTCGGTGCGAAATTTTTGAACACCGTGGATAAGTCTGTCTAACGTTTGATTTGGTCCCCGAGTTAGCAAAGTCAACGCCTCCGCGTCCGATTGTGCAATAAAGTTCTTTATCTTTCCATCCTTATCTTGAGATGAAAGAGTGTTGTATGCCTCTTCTGAAACGCCCTGTAATGCAATCTTAATGTTCCGTGCCGCTGTTTCTTCTAGCAATTCGATCAGCTGACTCGCTCCCGAAGCATCGATCGTGGTGACTCCCGAAATATCCACCACCAAACCTTGTGAATGGTCAGTTGTTTGGAGGTTTGAGCGAATGGATTCAATTTTCCCTGAAGAAAGAAAAGTCAACGGACCTTCAATATTCAAAAGCGAAGGACTGCCAGACTCAAAGGTATGCACACTCGCACGAGCCTTGCCAAGTCGAATCGCCGCAATCAACAGCGCTGCTGCAACGCCAGCCTGTACACCCACAATCAAGTCAATAAACACAATCGCTAAAAATGTGATTACGTAGATAAGAGCTTCAAACTTCGAAGTGCCCAGAAGCTGGAAAAACTCCCGAGGATGGAGCATTCGCAATGCGACTGAGACCAATACGCCGGCCAAAACAGCCATCGGAATATTGCTCATCACGGGAGCTAAGAAATAAACAGTCAAAACCAGAATAATCGCGTGAATAATCGGAGCACGCCGTGTTTTTGCACCAGCGTGAATATTCAGTGCGGATCGCGCGATTACGCCCGTAATTGGAATACCGCCAAAAAATGCGCTGGCAATATTTCCTAAGCCTTGTCCAATTAATTCTTGATCCGGATTATGGCGTTTCCCTTTGGCCAGTTTGTCGACAGCTGTTGAAGACAAGAGCGTCTCCAAAGAGGCGAGACCAAAAACGATAAAACTCGTACCCAAAATCTCGATAATGCCATCCCTGTCAGGAAGGGTCGGAACTTGCGGCATGGGCAAAGAATCCGGGATAATTCCAATTGTATCGACCGGAATATCTAGATAATAAACAATTAGTGATGGAATCAGAACCGCAACAAGGGGTGCCGGTAATTTTGGAACCACGCGTGGAAGGACAAAGGTAATACCAATAGTCGAAAGCGCAAGGATCAGCGAACTCATTCGAGTCTCATCAATAAGATCCTTAATATGCACAATTACGTCAAAAACATGAGACTGATCGGGGGGCGCTAAACCTAAAACGCGGGGCAACTGTCCGATGAGAATAATCGCACCGATACCGGCTGTAAAACCAGCAACAACAGGGGTAGGCACAAAGCGAACCAGCTGGCCCAATCGAAAAAGCCCAGTGAGAACCTGATAGAGTCCGCAGAGAATGCCGATAATCAATAGTCCACCTACACCATAATCCTGAACTACTGAAGCTACTAGGACAGCCATGGCCGCCGCGGGACCCGATACCGCTAGAGGTGTACCGCCGAACAATGCCACTACGAAACTACCTACAATCGCCGTGACCAGACCCACAGAAGGATGGACGCCGCTGGCCAAGGCTATAGCCAAAGAGAGAGGCACAGCGATACAGGCCACTGTTGCACCCGCGATAAGATCCTCTTTTAGTCCGTCTTTTGAGAAGAGGTTCTTCCACTCAGGGTAGAGTTGACGGATTCCTAAATCAAATGGAATTGAAATTCGCGACATTCTGTGCTCCTAATGGTTTGGCATGCACTCTAAAATATTTAAGGCCACGCCGCAAGAACAACTTAAAGAGATTAAAAGGGGAGTCGTCGAAATACTTCCGGAATCTGACTTGCTGAATAAGCTTGAGAATTCCTATAATTCCGACAAGCCTTTGATTATTAAATTTGGGGCCGATCCGTCGCGGCCAGATATTCATTTGGGACATACGGTAACCATTCAAAAGCTCAAAGTTTTTCAGGATTTGGGACATGAAGTGCATTTCCTTATAGGTGATTTTACCGCGCAAATTGGTGACCCGACTGGCAGGAGCAAAACGCGCGTTCAATTGTCACCAGAAGAGGTTACCGAGAACGCTAAGACTTATCAAGAGCAGATATTTAAAATATTAGATCCTAAAAAAACAAAAATTAGATTTAACAGCCACTGGTTAAATCAAATAAATTTAAGAGAATTTCTTCAAATTCTGATGACTACGACAGTGAGTCAATTGATCACTCGTGAGGATTTTGCTGCCCGATTTAGTGCCGAACAGCCCATCTATCTTCACGAATTTATGTATCCTATTTTGCAAGGTTACGATTCCGTTGCGATGAAGGCAGATGTGGAATTTGGAGGGACCGATCAGAAATTTAATTTGTTAATGGGGCGGCATTTACAAAAGTGCTTTCAGCAGCCAGAGCAGGTTTTGATTATTATGCCGATTTTGGAAGGGCTCGACGGCGTTCAGAAAATGTCCAAGAGCTACGACAATTATATTGCGCTGACAGACAGTCCGAAAGACATGTTTGGTAAGCTCATGTCGATTTCTGATGATTTGATGTGGAGGTACTATGATTTGCTCAGTGCTCTTTCAACCGACGAAATTAAAGAACTCTTAGGAAAAGTTCAACAGAATGTCGTCCATCCTTTTGCTGCGAAAAAACAGCTCGCAGTAGAAATCGTGGATCGCTACCACGGATCTGGGGCTGGAGCGAGAGAACACCAGCAGTTTGACGAGCTATTTTCGAAGAGAGTCGTGGATACGGCAAAAATTCCGGTCACTGACGTTTCGGTGGATCCATCGGGGCAAATTAATCTTGTTACGCTTCTCGTGGAAAAAGGATTTGCAAAGTCCAGAACAAATGCACGTTCGCTCATTCAACAAAAAGCGATTAAGATTGACGGAGTCGTAGTGAGTCAGGAGACGTTTCATCCTGAAATAGGGAAAGAGTACCTCCTCCGTGCGGGAAAACTACATTTCTTAAAGTTTAAGGTCTAGCGGTTTCACTAAAGAATTGTGCATGAACGGCTTCAAGAGCAATTAATGTAATCAAAGAAGCCGGTGCAGAAATCGCAATAGCGTTCAGTACCGTCGTCGTTAAGACGGTGGCGGCCTTTATTGAACGTATCTCTCCTAAATGAAAATTGCCCACTAGATCCACTGTATCCGAAGTGTTGGCAGAGCAGATTTGCAGTTTCCCTTGATTCCCGGATCTCAGCAGCTGAATCACCGCCACCCCAAGTCCATCGAGTATGATCAAATAGAACGCCATCGCTCGCATGGGGGCGACTTATGGTATCGGCCAATCCTGTAGTAGAGACAAAGAACGCCAAAAACAGGGGTATAAATCTAAAGGCTCTCATATTAAACTCCTGTACAATATAAATGCGTTAATAGAGTAACTATACAAAAGCTATACAAAGTCTATGCCCTTTTTCTTTTCACTATCTCAGTGGGCGGCAGCTAGTGAAGCGCTTTCAGCCGGATCTCATTCGCATAAATATGCGCTTGCCGTGTCGGTTCTGGAATTCGATATTTCCCTTTTAGCCTTTTCATGACTGTTAGAATACTGGAAACGTCCATTAAATGGCCAGGCGAGATAAATATCGGGTTAGTATTTCTCTTTGTTCGGTAAGCCACTCCGACTTCTTCGTCTTCGATGCAAAGTGGAGTGTAGGCTCCAGCCTCATTCGTTGGTTCTTCGAATTCGCCAATCAATTTAGACTTTGCGCATCCGATAGTCGGAGAATGGGTAAGTACCCCGAAGTGCGAGGCTATTCCTAGCCGTCTCGGGTGGGCGATGCCTTGCCCGTCCATCATCATCAGGTCGGGTTTAATTTCTAGTCGATCCCAGGCTTCTAGTAGGAGAGGAATTTCTCGAAAGGAGAGTAAACCTGGAATATACGGAAATTCCAGCTCCCCGACAAAATACGAACGACTGACCAAATTGAGGGAACTGGCATCCAAAACTACAAACACAGCATATGCAGTCGTTGAAAAACGATTAAATGAAATATCCGCTCCACCAATAGTCTTCAGCGTTTTTTGAAACGGCTGAATCTTTACATGCGTTCTCAGTTCGTTTTGGATGCGAATCGCCGCTGCAGGAGTGAGTCTACTGACTTCAAGTTGTCTGATTTGGAGTTGAGGTTTGAAGTGAGGCATACAAAGTGTGCTATGCAATATCTGATCTGCGGTGCATAGACAAGTCTCCAAGTCAAAAACAGTCGGCCCATGTCAGAAACTACTTCTCAATAATGGGAAAGTAACCGAGCCGGGAAATATTATGGCGTTTCCTTTGCAATGTATGAAAGTAAATGTGAAAGAGGGGGTTAGTACAAGTACGAGTACCTTTAATAGATCGATTTCTCATGGAAGTCAGTCGATAGTTTCGGATGAAATTTTAGCTCTGTTAAGCATTCTTCCTGAGGACTTGAAGCGATCGCTTCTAGGACAAAACAGTGAGGAACTTTTGGAAATTGTTCTAGATTTAGGACGACCGGCTGAAGCACGCTATATAAATTCCGTTCAACCATTGTCTCAGCGACCGGTTGAACAGCACGATATCGATTATATTGTTCGACAAGTTGGAGATTTTACAAGTGATAATCGCGCTGGAATAGAGCGTACGCTCCACAGAATTTCGGCGATTCGCAGCAGAAAAGGACAAATCGTCGGATTAACTCTCAGAGTAGGACGTGCTATTTTTGGGACAATCGATCTTCTCAAAGATCTTATTGAAACAGGTTCTAGTGTTCTGCTTTTGGGCCGACCTGGCATTGGAAAAACAACAAAACTCCGTGAAGTAGCTCGCGTCTTGGCAGATGATTTTCATAAACGGGTAATTGTTGTCGATACTTCCAACGAGATCGGAGGTGATGGCGATATTCCGCACCCTGCGATTGGCAGTGCTCGGCGGATGCAAGTGCCTCGGCCTGATCAGCAACATTCCACAATGATTGAGGCTGTGGAAAATCATATGCCAGAAGTGATTATCGTCGATGAAATTGGAACAGAATCGGAGGCAGCGGCGGCCCGTACCATTGCAGAACGTGGTGTCCAACTGATTGGAACTGCGCATGGCACAACACTCGAGAATCTCCTAATAAATCCCACTCTCTCAGATTTGGTGGGAGGTGTTCACGTTGTGACTCTTAGTGATGAGGAAGCGCGTCGCCGGCATACTACAAAAACCGTCAGTGAACGTCGTGCTCCGCCAACGTTTGATATTCTAGTTGAAATAGTCAATCGTGATGAAGTGATTATTCATCGAGATATTGCATCTGCCGTTGATTCACTCTTGAGTGGTATTGAACCCGAGGGTGAACTCCGAAATTATCGATCTGATGGTCAAGTGCGAATAGAAAAAGTAGCTCCGCCCGAAAAAGATTATGCTACTGCGTATGGGGTCCTCGTAAGAGCTGGAACAGTACGTATCTATCCATACGCACTCGACAAGAGCCTGCTCGAAAGAGTGATTCGAAATCTTGAAATCGATGCAAGAACCGTAAGTGATCCTGAAAATGCTGATATTATTATCGCACTTCGGTCGCGAGAAAACGATTTGAGGTTACGGCGAATGCTTGAGGAAAAAGAGACTCCTCTCCACTTGATAAAGAAAAATGCGGCTACGTATATGCGCAAAATTCTCCAAGAGATTTCACCAATGATAAGAGGAGTTGATCCAGATACAGTGAAGGACGCCGTCAAAGAAACGGAGTTTGCGATTGAGCGAGTTTTGGCTGAGAAAGTTGAAGTTGCCTTGGCACCAAGAATTCCGCCAGTGAGAAAAATGCAACATCGAATGGTGACCCGATACCATCTGGAATCGCAGAGCATCGGTCGTGAACCTCTGCGGCATTTAGTAATTTATCCTGGAAACAGGGCTATGTAATGTACCGAAATGTCTTTTTGGCTTGAATCCTTCTCAATTCTTCGTAGGTAGCTCAATAGTAAATGCAGATCCTTTATTGAGTTCGCTTTCTACACGTATGGCGCCGCCATGGGCATCCACAATTTGCTTTGCGATATATAACCCCAAACCAGTGCCCCGAATGCCAAGCTGGCGTGGAGTAGCAGCTCTTACATAGCGATCGAAAATTCGAACATGGTCTTGGGCCGGAATTCCGGGCCCTTGATCCTTAACAGTAATCATTGCAGAAGGGGGGCAGTTCTGCTGCCCAGGGCAGGCGCTCACGGTAATGGGTTTCGATTCCCCATATTTAATTGCGTTAGTAATTAAATTTATAATCGCTTGTTCAAGTCGATTGCGGTCCCAGAATCCTTCAACGGAGCCATGAACTTCCAGCTGGATCTGCGATCCAGCTTCTTTTGCCATGGGTCGCAAGCGATGAATGATCTCCTCTGCCAGAAGGCCAAGATCCACCTTTTCTTTCTTAAGGATCCACTTGCCGTGAATATAGGGTGAAATATCAAGCAGATTATCAATCAAAATTTCCAGGTGCTTTATCTGGAGCGTAGCATTCTTGATTTGACCTTCGATATAGTCCACTGGAATGGGACTGCTATGGGGATTTACCAAGTACTTTTGGATAAGCTGGAGTTGCAGGTAGAGCGAGGTTAACGGCGTACGAAATTCGTGAGACGCTGTCGCTAATATCAAGTCTTTAAGCGAAATCTGCTCTCGAGAATTTTCATAGGATTGAATATTTCCAAGAACGTGGCCCGCAATATATCCGATGTCTTGTAAGGCTTCCAAGTCCGCCCTAGTATATTTACCATTTGGATAAAGACGAACGCACGAAACGATCCCTATTGGTTTGTCTACGGAGCGATTTTTTGCACCATCATTTACTCTGCCGTTGAGTATGTGATCTTCTTCGGGGGCGACGAGAGGAATTCCGAGATACCCAATCGGGCGTTGAACGAACTGCTCTAAGGCCCTGCTGCCGCAGAGAGAAGGGGAAAGGGAATGAAGCCAGAACGAAGGACAGACTTCTTCCCACAGACATGCCTTGGAGCGATTTGAATGTAGCGCTGGCAAAAGCTCGTTTGCAAGCCCTGATAGGTGCTTACTGTCCTCAGTATTATTGTGCGATGTAAAGACCCGAGATGTATTGCCATTTGGATCGAAGAGTTCAATTCGGCACCAATCTGCGTATTTCGGAATAAAATATTCCGTTAATGTATTAATAATTTTTTCTTCATTGAGAGTGGAGACGAGAGACTTGGTCAATTGCAGAAGCGAATTCGGATTTGCCTGATAATTCCCCCAATTGCTATCGTAATAGGTATAGTTCTGATGCACAGCCTCATAATTTGTTCTATTTGGTTGAGACAATACCCCTCCCCGAAAAGCGATGCTCAACTACGATGAATACACTAAACTACACTGTGGAAGGGTTATTACATGAACATACATTGTTTAGGCAAGAAAATAGTGACTATGGATTGCGGGTAGCAGCGAAATCTTTTTGATAGACAGCATTTCGATTCAAAATCAAATAGCTTGTAGTGTACATCAGAAACACGAAGGCCAACCCAAGCGGAGTCGCGAGTCCTAGCATCAATAGAACTTGAGCGAAGCCCACCTGAATAAAGATTCCTACAATAACAAAATTTCGGCTTGCAAGTGTATTCTTTTGCGAGGCGCGTAACATAATTAAGTAAATCGTGCCGCACTGCCAAAAGACCCAGCCAATAAAAAATAGACAAAGAAAAATCCG
This sequence comes from Deltaproteobacteria bacterium, assembly GCA_013286765.1. Next base: position 21,748 of record JABDFB010000014.1, on the reverse strand, counting down.
ATGATCCGCAGGGATTCGATAAGTGTAGATCGTTTCAAAAATGGGGTTATAAAAAACGGCCGCGATCAGAAGCAAAATAATGGTAGGCACTAAGGAAGCATAGAAGAATTTTGGCCACCATTGCGACTCATGGAGGGGTTTAAAGGGACTTTCTGTTTCAGACACTATTTCCGAATGTTCGGCGGATGCGTCGCGGATGGCGATCTGCATTCCAGCTATTACTGGTAGCATAATAATACAAGTTAGGTGGAGTCCGAGCTGATAGGTAATATAAAAAGAAGGCGAGGCGTCTGCTCGCGCGACTTGGAGACTAAAAATAATAGGGGAGAGTGCACTGATCGCTGCAATACCCAATTCGCCCGGCCAAACTCGGACCAAAGCGCGCCCATGCAGTCTTGACCATCCGTCCACAATCCGAATAATCGATGCGAAAGCGCCCGCATTAATAGTACAGAGGACGGTTGCTGATACTGCGGCGATGAGGGTGAGAGGAAGTCTTACTGAAACGGAATCCGAGGCTCCATTCCAGACGAAGTGAACAATGCTCCATTCGATTAAAATTTTAAATAACAATGCCGAAGCAAGTAGAAGAATGCTTCGGAATCGGAGGTCCGCAGCGATTAACATTGTAATGAGCGGAATACATAGCGTTCGTAAAACTAAATTCAAAAGACCTAGTTTTAAATAGGGATCGGCGATTGGCCAATATTCAGATGCGATTTTAAAATGGTGATAAAGAAGGGGAAGATGGTAATTGATAGCGAGCGCAACCCCAGCAGAAATGAGAAATGCCAAGCCAAGATGACTGGACAGAATAGTGCCTTGCTTGCCTCGGCTCTCTTTTCTCTTCCAGAAAATAAGGGCGCTAGTGGCTACGGCATAACCCATTTCTTGTCCGATTAGATAAAAACTATATTGAGCACTATGGATACCTAGTGCTTGCATCCCGAGAGACCCGACGAAGCGATCGTCGACCAAGTCCTGAAACTTGAGGAGAAGCTGTGTCAGGATCAGTGGAGCAATTAGCAGAACATGGCTCATGAACTTCGACCAAAACTGAGTGGGCAAACTCACCAAACTCCTCAGTGTGTTCGCGACGGAAGGCGCGCTAGCGCTGCTGGCACTAGTGAATAAAACAGTATTATCTTCAGAAGCCATTTTGACAATATGCCACAAACTTTGGGATTTGGCTCCTCCGGCTAGAGATCTATACTAGCCGCGTACCCTGCGTTGCCAAAATCCCTCCATTTTATTCCTGAGCCGCAACCTTCTCTTTTGCCATCGCTGCTTCCACTTTGAGTGAAATAGTTACTTCATCACCGACTACAGGCCCAGACTCGATGAGTTTAGTCCAATTCAAACCGTAATCTTTTCGTTTGATCTTTGTTGATGCAGTAAATCCGGCCTTAGTATTGCCCCAAGGATCGTTTACTGTGCCGTTGTATTTTCCGGAAAACGTCACTGGAAGTGTAGTTCCTTTAATTGTTAAATCACCCATCATCTTAAAATTCTCAGGAGTGCCGGTAATTTTTTTACTCACGAAGGTCATTTTAGGGAATTTATCTGCATCAAAAAAATCTGGACTTCTGAGGTGTTTATCACGATCAGAATTTCCTGTGTCAACTGTTCCTGTTTGTACAGTTGTCTGAATTTTTGCGTCTGTGAATTTTTTCCCTGCTTCGATCTGACCTTCGAAGCCGGTGAATTTTCCTTCGACCGTAGATATCACCAAATGTGAAACCTCGAATCCTACTTTTGTATGCGCGGGATCTAGCTTGTAAATGCCCGGAGCCAATGCTTTCGGACCGGCAAAAGCTGGGCTCGATGCTAGGGTGAGAGAAAATAGGCCAACAAAAAGGCTGGTAACGGTTTTATTCATAGTGTCTCCTCAGTTGTGATTATTACTGAAAAAGTTCCTTTGTCTAATAAAAAGAATTGAGGTTTTATTTACACTCTCGCTCGCTGTTGCTAAAATTAAAATCATATGATGCCTTTATTCACTAGTTTACTGGTTTTGATTTTTGTTTCGCGGTTACTGGGTCAGTTCTTCTCCCGCTTTAATCAGCCGGCCATTGTTGGAGAAATGCTTGCAGGCGTGCTTTTAGGCCCGGCACTTCTTAATATTGTCCACACAAGTGCTCCACTCAGCGGAATTTCCGAGCTTGCTGTGTTTCTGATTGTCCTTTCAGCAGGGTTAGAAATGAATTTTGAAGAGGTGACAGAAGCGCTCAAAGGCAAAGCGTTATGGGTCGCCACCCTGGGATTTTTTCTGCCCTTTTTTTCCGGAATTGTCGTAGGTGCTCTCTTTCATCTCGACGTTATGCGAACGGTTTTTCTGGGACTCTGTATTTCGATCACCGCTCTGCCCGTCGCAGTGCGAATTTTGCAAAGTTTCAACCTAATCAATACGGATATTGCTCGCTATTCGGTAGCGAGCGCAATCCTGAATGACTTGGCAGCGATGTTGGTACTTGGTGTGATTTTGAATCTTCCAGAACAAAAATCATTTCATGCCGTCGCGTCTTCCGTAGCAATTACAGGCGGAAAGCTCTTAATTCTTGGTGGAATGATTCTCACTATGAATTGGATGATTAATAAAATTAAGAGAAATGGAATTCATATCGAACGCATTCCTGAGAAGTTAGTGGAGGCTTTTGGGAGTGAAGCTCTCTTCGGAATTCTCATTTTGTTTGTTTTGGCTTTTGGATCGGCTAGCGAGATGTTGGGCTTTCACTTTGTCATTGGTGCTTTTTTCGGCTCGCTCCTTATCGACCGCGAATTTTTCCTTGTCTCGCGATATAAAGAACTCGAATTAACCCTTAATTCCGTTACAGATGGATTTTTGGGCCCTGTCTTCTTCGCTTATCTCGGCCTCGAATTTAGTGCCGGAGCAATGCCGTCGCCGTGGTTCGTGCTTGTGGTTCTTGTGGTATCCATGGTCACAAAAATTGTAGCTGGCTGGGTCGGTGGTCTTACGATCGGACTCCCTCAACCGCGGGCTCTAGGGCTAGGGATTATTCTCAATGGAAGAGGGGTGATGGAGCTGGTTGTTGCAAGTATTGCTTATCAGCGTGGGTTTATTAACCAGGGACTCTTTTCGACGCTCATCCTCATGGGTGTCGTGACAACGATGATGACTCCGGTTCTATTTCGAAAATTTGCACTTCTGAGGATCGAAGAAGGGGTCGCTTTTGCGGCGGCAGAGGCCGAAAGTCAGAGTGTTCGTTCGCCATTGGGAGGAGTTTCATTGCAAAGACTGGTACAGCTCTGGAAAGTGCTTGCGCGAAACTCGCCGTAATGTACTTTTAGACCTTATTGCCGATAGCTCATTGATGAATGACTGGTCTAATTTTCTCGAAAGTGTGACCATTCTATTGCGCCTAAATCAATTATGCCGCTAGCTTCGTGTTCCAGCTTTGGTGGTTCCTTCCGAGGCTCGTTTGCTTGAGGTATTTGTTCCCAATCGGCTTTATCGACTTTAATGTATTCGGATTCGAACGGCGATTCGGCCCGTTTGTGCTCAGTCGGAGGCAAAACGCCTTCCGGAATGAAAATGAGTTTCTCAATCGATTCTCGCAGTGAGTTTGGTTGGCTATTGCACAATTCCAGAAGAGCATTCTTGTGACTTGTTGGTTCCTGAATGGAAGTTTTGGCATTCTCAAGGGGCCTAATTTCTCGGATAGCCTTTTTAGCGGATTCGACTTTTGCAAGATTCAGTTTGGGCAGATCGTCACTCTTCGTACTGAGAGTGCTCGGGCTGATTAGCGCAAGGTTCCTTGTAGTCGCGTTTTCGAGGGTTTTCTTATCGTGGGTGTCGGGTGCAAGAGGTTTTCTATTCCGATAAGCTCCAAGAGCCGCTGTTCTGAAAACTGTCGGAATATGCCCCATTTTTGGGGTCTCCTGTCCCGTTGCTAAAAGAGCTGCGGAACCTCCAAGCAGACTTGGTGATCCAAGCTTAAGCGCAGTCCCGGCTCTATCTGACTTCTTAATCGATGGGTTGCGGCCTCGCAATTCTTTGGAGACATACGTCTCGTTAGGCTTAACCGTAGTGTCCTCTGTACCCGAGTAGGGGGTGTCCGACGAAATTGCAGAGGGTGCATACACAGACACTAAAAATATCCAGGTGCAGGTCAAAAACAAAACTCTCGATAAAATAGAATTAGTATTCATGACAACCATCACTGATAGTGCAGCATTCAGAAGAATGCAATTACGGAAATGTATTTGACAAAAATTTTTGCTGTGAATGTACCGAAAGGTTAGAGTCTCGTCTGACCGGATTTGATATGAACCGATTCGTTCGGTCGGATCTGGCGTCTCGGTCCACATTGATTTGAATTTTGAAGTGTGCTAATCAACGCGATATGTCAAATACTGTATCGCCAAAACTCTTTACCTATAGCTGTTTACTATTTTTCTCACTGATTCGATTTTGGTTTCCTTCTTTGACATACGCTGGAATCACTACCGAAGGTCAGTGGGAGAACTCTCAGCCCGAATTTCAAGGGATGGATAGAAATTGGCTGGAAGCAGCTGATATAGAAATTCGAACCAACCTCCCGATGGTCCGATCTCTGCTGGTTATCAAAGACGGCTATATCGTTCATGAAAAATCATTCAGAGACAAAGTGCCGGAGAAGAGCGAACTTTTCTCCATAACGAAAAGTATCACTTCTACTGTTATTGGGGCAGCGATTCAGGATGGGAAAATTCACTCTGTAGATGATAAGGTGATTTCGTACCTACCTGAGCTTTCCGTGGGAAATCAGTTCTCGGGAGCGAATGATCTGTCTATTCGTCATCTGTTAACAATGACATCAGGGTTCCCATGGGACGAGCGAAATCTCCATCTTCTAGATCATCGACTGTTGAATATTGATCGGATTTTTTCCTTCGAGAATCCTCAGAGTGTGGCGAAAGCCGGTGAGAAGTTTAACTATGACGATGCGAATCCCCATTTGCTCTCTCTTATTCTTGAAAGAGTAACAGGTTTGAAAGAAGCAGATTACGCAAAACAAGTCCTTTTTGATGCTATTGGTATTCGTTCCTTTAGTTGGCAAGAGGACGGAAACGGACACACTATCGGAGGATATGGGCTCAGTCTCTTTCCTCAAGACATAGCGAAAATCGGATATTTGTATTTAAACAAAGGAAAATGGAACGAAAAGCAATTGGTTTCGGAAGACTATATAGCGGATGCCACTAGAGTCCAGAGTTCTGGTGGATTTCCAGGGAATAACAAATATGGGTATTTTTGGTGGATCGCAGACTATGATAATAAAAATTATTTCTATGGCCTAGGTCTAGGAGGACAATTTTTGTTTGTGGACCGTGAGCATAATCTGATCGCTGTTGTGACAGCAGATCCGAATTTCTCCCTGGAAGAGGCTGCACGACCAAAATATATCTTTCCTGAGTATATCCTTCGAGCCGTCGATACATTCGCAGAGATATCTAAATAAGATTTGTAATGGTGTTATCTGGATTTCCGAGAGTCTGTCCATTACAATAGAGCTAACTGGAGGAAAATCGTGACTGAAACTCTAAAACGCTTCTTGAAACCGGTAGGGCAATCGATTAATTCTTCGGCGGCTCTTCTCCTGCTCCGCCTTGTTGTGGGCATTGCGTTTGTTATGCATGGTTCTGGCAAGATACAAAATCCGTTCGGATGGATGGGCCCGCAGGCTACCATTCCCGGTTTTTTTCAGTTTTTGGCTGCGATCTCTGAATTCGGTGGAGGAGTAGCCTGGATTCTAGGGTTCATGACCCCGCTGGCATCCTTAGGAATCGGTTGTACAATGGCTGTCGCTGTACGGATGCATGTAATGGTGTTTAAAGATCCATTTGTAAATCTGACCGGCGGTTCCTCGTACGAGTCTGCGCTGGTTTACTTTTGTCTTGCGATCTTATTTCTGGTTGTGGGCTGCGGAAAATTTTCCGTAGATGCAAAACTCTTCGGTGAACGCTGAAGAACGGACCATGTTTGAGCTGGCGCGCGCTTCCCAAAGTGGCGCGTGAGTATTATTTAAGCAATATGCGGAATGTAATATTTACCCGAGTGCCAATAGGTCTCTTTGTTTTCGGTACACAGTGTTCCCAGTAATGCTGAGTCGACCCTCTCATAAGCAAGAAATTTCCGTGAGCCAAGTCTACCGATACTGTCAAATTTTTCTCCTGCTTATGGCGTAGTCGAAAAGTGCGCGTTGCACCTAGACTTACAGAGCCGATTACTGGATTTTGTCCTAGCTCTTTTTCGCTGTCCCGGTGCCAACCTACACCATCTTTTCCATCTCGGTACTGATTTAGTAGTGCGCCGTTGAAACAAGTTTTCGTAACAGGTTCAATTCGTCGTTTCATCTCTAAAAGGGTGGGAGTCCAGGGATTCGCTTGCATAGTAATTCCAGAATAGGAATACCTGTGACTAGCATTTTCGTCGGAATCACCATACCATGCGGTGAGGCGCGGTTGCATAATCTCTCGGCCAAAAAGTACAATCGGCTCGTGCTTCCACGGGACCTCTGTCAGTAGCGTTTTAAAGTAGCGATCACTGTCTTCGCCGGAAAAAAAGGTTGGAAAAAGATAAACCTCCCCGTCCTTTGGAAGTAAATTTTGGGGGGAGTTGCTCATTCATCCTTCTTACTGTATTTCCACTTCAGCATTAAAATTAATAGTGACAGAATGAGCGTTACTATATTTGTAATAATGATTGGAAGCGCATGAATCGTCACTCCATAAACTATCCAAAGAAAAACACCCAGCGAAAAAATAGTGAACGTCAGGGCGGATACATCGTTTGCGCACTTCGATCGCCAAATCTGAACGACTTGGGGAAGAAATGCCAGCGTTGTCAATGTACCGGCCATTAAGCCTATGAGTGTTTCGATTTCATTCATACTGAGTATGCTTATAGCGCATTCGATGGAAAAGGAAAATTCGACTTAGCAAATTATAGTGCCGCGCGTGACAAAGACGCCTATAATTCAAATTAGCCTAAATCAAAAAGGAGAAATTCCGAATCCTGTTCTGCAGTTAGCTTGAGGAAGTCTTCCTTGCTCACGCTGGCGCCGTCTCCGGCGGAGAGGAGAGTACCATCATTTATTTCAATTGAGCCTCTGGCAATCTGGAGCCAGATGTGGCGATTAGTAGGAATAGAATACTGAAGCGTCTTTTTCCGATCCAATATAATAGCAAAGAGGCTAACATCTTGGTGAATGGTTATGGAGCCGTCTTTTCCATCGTTAGAACCGACTAGTTTGAACTTATTGTGCATTTCTTGCCTAGAAAATGTTTTTTGTTCATAACCCGGTTTAATTCCGTTTCGATTTGGCAAGATCCAGATTTGGAGTAAATGAAGAGGTTTCGTTTTAGAACTATTAAATTCGCTATGAGTTATTCCTTTTCCTGCCGATATTTTTTGGACGTCGCCCGGAAGGATAACAGATCCGGTTCCCATACTGTCTTTATGTGCTAATTCGCCTTCAAGCACGTATGTGATAATTTCCATATCACGATGACCATGAGTTGGAAATCCTTCTCCGGGGGCTACACGGTCTTCATTAATTACACGAAGGGTACGAAAACCGGAGTATTCTGGATCGTAGTATTCATCGAAAGAAAACGTGTGGTACGTGTCTAGCCATCCGTGATCGAAATGACCCCTTTCTGTGGACTTTCTTACCTTAAACATTTAATTTATCTTCTCCATAAGATTAAGTAGTCAGCCGCTTTGCAAATTTTAGATAATCGTCCAAAAGCTCTTTGAGGCGAGGAACTGTTTTCGTGTCTTTAAATCCTCCCATTTCATCAAAAGCCTGGTGGGCACGCGAAAGTCCGAACATCTCAGGATAAACAAGCGTGCCGATTGCTTCAAGAGGAACTCGTGTATGCCAGAGACCACGAATGGCTCCAAAGCCCCCTGGGCTGGCGCCGATCAATAGCAGCGGTTTTCCATCAAACGGCATTGGGCTGGTTCGTGATGCCCAGTCAATAGCGTTTTTGAGTGTGCCGGCAATTCCTCCATTGTATTCAGGCGTCGAAATAATCATGCAGTCGTTAGCTTGAATACGCTTAATGAATTCGTTCCCACCTGGAGGAATACCAGAGGATTCTTCAATATCACCATCGTAAAGGGGCATTTCGAATTCGCGAAAATCAGCATGATCGAGAACGACTTCAGGAATTTGGCGCAGAAGCAGAGCAACCTGTTCCGCTAATTTACGGTTGTAGGATTCTCTTCGGAATGATGCGGCGAAAAGTAGGATCTTCATGGTGAGCAGCTTACTGTATAAGAAAGATCTGGGCAACAGACAAAATAGGACATCGTGTAAAAATGCAAGTTGAGATAATGGTAAAATCAGTGAACAATTCGAAGAGAAAGTATTTCTTGGATAGCAGTCCTGATTTTGTTGTGCAACTAGCTCTATCTGTAACGACTCTAGTGGGAGCGAACCTCGTTACTTTCTTGTTTCAGAATTATTTGGGGCGAACCGTCCTCTACTTTTTTTTAGTATCCATCATCATTAGTGCATTGCTGTGTGGGTTGGTGATTGCTGTGACAACGGTAGTGCTGGCGGGATTCAGTTTAGCATTTTTCTATCTTTCTCCTATCTATTCGTTCGAGCTGGTCAATCGAGAAGATAAACTTCAACTTTTCTTCTTTGTGCTTTTGGGGCTATTTTTGGCCTGGATTGGGTCCAGTTTAAGAAAAGCGAATCGGTTGGCAGTAGAGGCAGTGCGGGCAAGAGATGACCTATTGGCGATTGTGTCTCATGATCTAAAGAACCCTCTCTCTGTTGTAATAATGAATATTATATTGTTGGAACGAAATATAGGATCTCAATTAATAGAGCATCGGCAGGGGCAAGGGGATGTAAAGAAAAATCTCCGATTGATCAAGAATTCGGTTACGCGGATGTCTCGACTTATCGAGGACATTCAAGAAATAGGAAAAGCGGAAGACGGCATTCTCACGGTGAATTTGGATTCTTGTTGGGTTGAGGAGCTCGTTAAAGATGCCAATGAAGAAATGCGAGTTCTTGCCTCGGAAAAATCAATTCAATTGGAAATTTGTTTGGAAAGCTCCGTCGCAAAGCAAATGGTACTTTGCGATCGACAGCGAATTTTGCAGGTCTTTTCTAATCTCATTGGAAACGCGATTAAATTTTCCCCATTAAATAGTAAAATAGAGATCGGAGCGTATGCGTATTCGAGCGTCATGATTAAGTTTTTTGTATCAGATCAGGGCACTGGGATAGCTCCAGCAGATATCTCTTGTTTATTTCAGAGAAGATGGCAGGCGAGCAAACTTTCGCGGGACGGATCAGGCCTTGGTCTTTGGATCACAAAGGGAATTATCGAAGCCCACCATGGAATAGTCGATGTAAAGAGTGAAGTTGGGGCCGGGGCTTCTTTCTATTTCACGTTGCCTCTGTCTGTCGACCAGAAAGCTGAAGCGTCTTAAGAATACTTATTTGTCAATTTAGTGCGCCGCTAGACGTTTGTTTAGATGGTTATTATAGACGGGGCCTTCCGAATCGGCATCAAGTTTGAAAGCATAATATTAATATAGGAGTAACCGTTATGGCTGTTCGCAAGCGCGATAAGGAACTGATTCCAGAACGCAAGCATCCCGGTGATCCAGAGCCGGACTGGTGTAGTCCGGGTTCAATCGAGCAGGAACTAGACATGTGCGAAGACGGTCCTCTACGAGGCGATGAAATTTTACATAGCCACGGAAAAGATACTCCGATCTACACCGGCTTTCCACGAGAAGTAGACAAAATCATCGCGGAAGAAAATTATAAAGTAGATCTTGCTGAAGAGGACCGCGAAGGCGACGAAATGACCGGCGATGAGCATTCATCGGGATTATCAGGCGGCGAGAGCGAAATCGAAAGTCAACCTAATATCTCATCTGGAATGCCAGGCGATCGCACGCGACGAGAAGAGGAGGAAGCTCGTTCGCAAGAGGAGGATGTTTACTCAGAAGAAGCAAAAATAGCGCGAATTCCGCCTAGAGCCACTGGCCGGCGAAAGCCTCGTTAAGATCAGAAACTGGGTCGGCTTTTTGCAGAACAAAGTGTATGGCTACAATAATAAAAAGAAAACATTTAAGGCTGGCACATTCCGGTGATGTTCGTGCAGCCGAGCGTAGACAAAGGCTGCACAATAACAGGAAGCTCTTTGCTGGTGCTGTTGCCCTCGGCTTTGGAGCCCTTGGCACTGCAGTAGCGAATGTTGTAGGAATAGGAGAAATTATGTTCGGCGCATTTGTGGCATACGTCGCCTATAGAACCGTGCGCTACGGCGTTTCTCCAACTCAAGCAGTGATTGAAGGAGTAGAACTCGAGCACGGACGTATTCCCGAAGATTTTACTGCTAAAGTTGGATAGAAATAATTTCAGTAATAATTAGCGAATAGTTAGGGTTTCGATAGCGAGTTCAGCCTCATGCATAGGTCATCTAGTTATTTGCCTGCAAAAGTTTCTTCTTTTCTATCGGAACAGACGAGGAATAGGTGTAATCCTTCACCAGGCCCTTTTTATCGAATGTGATTGCTAAGTCTTGAGTGTCGGTATCTCCAAACATTCGAACTTTATAGTAACCATAGGTCCACTTTAAATTCCCATTGTCAAAGCCAACACGAAACGGTTCGCCGTATTGTTGGTAGATGTCATTTTTTGTAGTACTTCCTACTGTAATAGTCTCAGGGCCTCCGAATTCGATCGGTTTGCCCACAGTTGCGCAGGACGTTAGCCCGAGCAATGCTGAGACTAAAAGAAACGACTTAATTCTAGAATGCATCTGTCTCTCCCTTTGAGATTTTAGTTAAATCTCTTGCTTTGATATCCGTTGTCGGTTGATTTTTTAGCTGCCTCGTACAATAGTGCAATTTTTCCCGTAGACCAGAAGAATATTTGTAATTTCAGAGTCGACGCTGCTTACAGTTTTAATCCCGCCGTCCTTCATTGCGGCCTCAAGAGAAGCGTCTCCCGTGGCTACCCCTAAAATATTTGTTGAGCAAGCCTTACCAACTTTAGTTACGACCGAGGAATTTCCGACCAGATAAGCTTCCTTAAAGTCGGCGATCCAACCTCCACCGGTACGCGTGCGGAGACCCGTCCCGGCGCATCCTGCTGATAGAGCTAATAGTGTTAGTAAAGTGATTCGAGTAAGTAAACTTGTGTGTCTCATGATGTCCCCTTTTTTGTGTTCAACGACAAAGGATACAACAGCAAATCCATTGTGACTAGTCCGAGATTGGGATGAAATTTCAGAAACTATTGACAAAGACTATTTGAATCTTTAATGCATTGGGCAATTTTGTGAAAATGAACAGGGAGAGAGTATGATGATTAAAACTAATTTGAAAGGTATCTTGTTTGTGTCCATTATGGGGAGCTGCATAGCTCATTCTGTCGCCTTTGCGGCTGGACTTGCTGCAGCATCTACGGATTTGAGGGAAGACTACTCAAGAGTCTATACTTACACAAATCTTACTTCCGGAAAGCGCATCGTGGATCTAAAATCCGTACCGAAACTGGTTCAGGAGGAGCTCCTAGGTAGATCAAACTTTGATGATCAAAATTTCAATAAAATGATCATTGAGGATGAAAGAACTTATAGAGTCTTGTCCTTTGGTGCTGCCGATACTATTTGGACGAGAGACTTCTTTGTCTTAGGTGTCTTTGACAAGGCTGGAAAGTTCTTTGGAAGATGTATTACGGAATACGGGAAGCTTTGCAAGCTCGAGTTTGATAACGAAGAGTGACAGTAAGCCGCTTTATGCTAAAGGTTAGATATGGTTAACTACCGGTTTGTTTCAAAACTTTTGCAAAAAAATGGATATATCCCGAATAATCCCAAATTGCCGCTGCTGATCTATCAGGCCGCAGTCGTTCTGTCGAAAGATGATCCTGCATCAGAATTCGAAAAGAGATTTCATCGTCATCACTGGATTGGTTCCTGGCGAGATAAAGTCTATCCGTATCATCACTACCACACTACGAATCATGAAGCGTTAGGAGTGTATTCAGGATCGGCTACAGTGCTTTTTGGTGGTGACGGAGAAGGTGGTTTTTCAATCGAGATTTGTGCTGGAGACGTAGTTGTTATTCCGGCTGGAGTATCTCATAAGTGTTTATCTGCCAGTTCAGATTTTGGTGTAGTGGGTGCGTATCCGGATGGAATCGCTGTGGATGAGTGCTTAGGGAATTCCCAAGAGACTCACAAAGCAGAGAATAATCTTGCGAAAGTGCCTTTGCCCAAATTTGACCCGGTATTTGGGGGCGAAGGACCACTGCTGGAGAAGTGGATCAATAAGAGGTAACGTCTTGTTTGTTTGGGTGCCTTATTTAGCGCGGCGTTTCTTATTTACGCACATGCGGCACGTCAAACCCAGACCGTACTTGTTTCCTGCAGCAATTGGGAAGAACTTCTTTGTAAAGGCCTTACGCGTTTTACATTTTTTACAAGCAGATGATTTTGGTTTCATTCTTACAAGAATACACTATATTTTACAGTTTCAAAATAAAATTTAAACGCCCAATCGGGAATGGAACGGATTGATACCACAGTGTACTTCGGTCTAGGCAAATTCTTCGCGCTGAAATTCCTGAATATGGTACCTTGACTGCGCAACGTTCGGGACAGGCCTTGGAGCAGACCTAGGGCCAAAAAGACGTCAATTATTTGATAAAATGCAACATAAGTTTATGAAACAATTCTGGGGTAAACAAGATGAGTGAGGAAAAAAAGGGAACCACCCGTTTTTCTAACCGAGTTGACGACTATGTGAAGTACCGTCCTTCCTATCCAAAAGAGATTGTGGAATTTATGGGTGAAAAACTAGGTTTATCGAAGGAAAGTACCGTTATTGATATCGGTTCGGGAACTGGAATTTTTTCTGAGATCCTTCTGCGTAACGGAAATAGGGTGTACGGTGTGGAACCTAACGCGGAGATGCGGGCCGCAGCAGAAACTCTGCTTTCAAAGTACCCTAGATTTAAGAGTATCGATGGCACCGCTGAAAAAACCTCTTTGCCGGATCATGTCGCTGACTTTATTATTGCCGCCCAGGCCTTTCATTGGTTCGATCAAGAAAAAACAAAACTGGAATTTAAGCGGATTTTAAAGCCGAATGGGTATGTAGTTTTAATCTGGAATATCCGAAAGTCTGGCACTCCTTTTCAAGACGATTACGAGGCCCTGATTGACAGGTTTGGTACAGACTACCGTCAGGTAAGGGAAAGTAATATTGTAGCTAACGATCAAATTCAGGCTTTCTTGGGTGAAAGAAACTACGGTTCAACCCAGTTCCCTAACTTCCAAAAATTCGATTTTGAAGGACTAAAAGGACGACTTTTTTCAACTTCCTATGTACCCTCGCGGTCCGATGCCCGATATCACGAGATGTGCGTCGAGTTAAAAGAACTATTTGATAAGTACCAGGAAAATAAAACAGTGATTATGGAATACGACACGCTTCTCTATTTTGCACAGATTTAACGATTCCGGCATCGTTATCGATAGTTTCAGACAGGCAAACTAGAAAGACACAGGTGGGTGTTGAAGATTCTTTAAAGAAGGCTGAATCCTACAAATCCAATAAGAGATCTCAAAGAAGATAGTCCGTTCTGAAAAGAGGAGTCAGAAAGTCAAATGATGTGCCTTTGATAACTGGAATAGCGTTTGGTTTGAACGGACATTCGGACAAAAATGCTAAGAAGGGTTTGAAGGCATTAGCAGGTCCTTATTCTTACGGTCGAAATATTCTTCATTTGGTTTTCAATATATTAGATATTCTAGATCCAGCAGCACTAAGTCTGAATGATAAACTAAGGATGGCAGAAATATTCCTGAAGCAAGGCGCTGATATTCTCGCAAGAGATCAAAGGCAAATTACCCCTCTTGCTCTCGCCAAGCATTTTGGATCGGCCGGTGTTCCTATGCCGGAGCTTTATCCAGGTCCTTCCGATATCAAGGAAGCCTTAGAACTTGCAAAGAAAAGATTTTATTCGGCATCTAGTGAAAGCGAAAGAAAAGACTGGAAAGAGATTGTCGAAAAAATTCAAAAAAAATTCAAAATAAACTCTAAAATGAATAATGCTCAGACGAGCTGATGGCGGCCCTGGCCTTAGACTACTTGTCCCGCAGCCCAGCCTGAAGCCCAGGCCCATTGAAAGTTGTAGCCACCTAACCAACCAGTCACATCGACGACTTCTCCAATGAAAAAGAGTCCCGGAACTTTTCTGGATTCCATTGTTTTGGATGAAAGCTCATCCGTATCAACTCCGCCGCGGGTTACTTCCGCTTTATTATAGCCAACGGTGCCCACGGGAATTACAGTCCAAGCGTGAAGTTTTTGACAGAAGTTTTCGATTGCCTTGTCTGAAATCTGGGAGAGGAGTCCCTGCGATGGAAAATGCAGCAGGCTAAATTGTTCCGCGAACCGGCTTGGAAGGAGTTCGCCAAGAAGATTTTTTATGAGAGTACGATTCCCTTCGCGCTTTTTTTCGAGAAGCCAATCTAGTGCGGAACGATCGGGTAGAAGATCAATGACGACCTTATCGCCGGGACGCCAATGGAGAGAGGCTTGCAAGGCCGCAGGTCCGCTCAGTCCGGAGTGAGTAAATAAGATGTTTTCCCGAAAGGAAATTCCTCGAACCGAAATCAAGCAATCGATTGAAACCCCTGCGAGTGATGCAAAAGACTGCGTTTCTTCTGGCGCAAATTTAAACCCATCCAAGGCCGGAGCCAGGTCCGTTATCTTTAGGCCGAATTGCCTGGCAATACTGTAGCCGAAATCTGTAGCACCGAGCTTCGGAAGGGAGAGACCGCCCGTTGCGATTACCAGAGATTCGCAAGTGAATATGCCCATAGAAGTATCAACTGTGAACTGTTTTTCTACATCTGAGCGAGTGATTTTGCTAATTATACATTTCAATTTAATTTCCACGCCCAGCTGGTCACATTCGTCTTTAAGTAATTTCACAATGGCTTGCGCTGAGCCGTCGCAAAAAAGTTGCCCCAGCTTTTTTTCATGGAAGGGAATACGATGATCGCTTACTAATCGGATGAAATTCTCAGCGGGATAACGTGAAAGTGCAGATCGGCAGAAATGGGCGTTTTCCGAAACGTAGTTGGACGGACCTGCGCCCATATTGGTAAAATTGCATCGGCCCCCGCCAGAAATCAGGATCTTGCCGCCTAGCTTACTAGCATGGTCTAGGATTCCCACCCGTCGACCCCGTTTTCCTGCTTGAATAGCACACATCATCCCGGCCGCACCGGCTCCGATAATAAGAACGTCGTAATGCACTGTCATGGCGAACTGATATCACAGATTCTAAATGCGATCACCAATACTACTTTTCATAGGTCTCTTTATAGGGCTTTGCATTTAAAGGCTTTTACAACAGTGCCGTTTGTCAATGTAATGTAAAATTCTTCGATCAGTTTAAGCTTAACTGCCTTGTCAATGTTGGTGCGATCAAATCCAGCGGTCTCTAGGTCTTTGATCGTAGGTAACTGTCCGGATCCTTTCCGGAAGTCTTGGATGAATTTTGTAATACGTTTTTGCGTGAACGGGTCCATTTGAATTTCAAATCTCCGCTGTGTATGGCAATTCTCGTCTAATTGGGTATCAGCCCTAGCGCTTTATGTTTTATGCGTCAAGCTCCTATTCAAACTATATGCAATTCATTAATGAATTTTTTATCACGACCTGGGCGAAACAAGCAAACTCTTCGGCTTGACTCTTTTATTTTAAATCTAAGCTTAATAAGATTATTTTCTAATTTATCCGTATGAGCTACTCCCGCAACCAGACCAGAAGAACACGCAAATATTTAATCATATGACAGATATATAAGGTTATTCCAGCTAAAATTCAATATAAAATATCAAATAGAATATATAGGATGGAAGTTCCAGTGAAGAAATATTTAGTTATCAGACTAGTTCACTAAAGTTAAATGACGACCGCTTGAGCATTCTCGTCATTAGATGCTTGGTTTTCAGAAATTGACATCTAGATAATATATAGATATATTCTATATATATGTTTCGCTTTGAATGGGATGAGAATAAGAATAAGCAAAATCGGATGAAACATGGGATCTGGTTTGAGGAAGCGGCAAGTATCTTCGATGATCCTTGTTTTCGCGTTTTCCATGATCCTGAACATTCGGATCAAGAGGACCGGTTTCTGGGCATGGGAATAAGCACGACACCCGCGGCTCTTGGTAGTAGTTCATTGTTTTCGTGAGTCAAATTCAATCATTCGAATAATCTCGGCAAGAAAGGCTACTAAAAGGGAGGAAAATTTCTATGAAAAAGGAATATGATTTTTCGACGCTTAAAGAAGTAAAAAATCCATATTTAGGGAAAAAGAAAGCTATTGGAATCAATCTCAGCCCTGAGGTTATCGACTATTTTAAAAGAATGGCTGAACAGACCGGGATTCCCTATCAAAAATTAATTGATCTTTATCTTCTTGATTGTGTCAAAAAGCGCCGCAAGGTAGCTATCAAATGGGAGACGGTTTAGTGCAACATGAAGCCCGAGATCAGCGCTTTTTTCATTTCGATGTCCCAGATGATGAGGATGGCGAGAACAGTGACTCGGGCGCGTATTTTTCTTTTCCGTTGTCACCAAATCCGCCGCTAGATAAATCGGAATCGGATGTGCTGATTCTCATAGAATCCATGACTAAAGGCGCCGTCTCCACCTGGGAAGTTAAACAATCGGGTGTCCACTTTCCAGCTTTGGCATTTAGCTTTGACTTAGAGGGTGCGGAGAACATTGGTTCTACCTTATTCTCGTTTAATAGATTCACAGATAATAGATTCACAGAACCAGCTTGGAGATCAATAGGCCGTTCTTGTGCAGAATCTTGATCATCCTCATCTAACCAAGGTGAGCCTGTAAAATCCTCAGAAGCGGATGCCTGCATTAAAGGCTCTGCTGCCATTGCCACTGCCGTTGTCGCTGAAGCAGGACGAAATACAGGGGCTTTAGCACTAAGTACAGAATCTCGATCTCGAACCCCAGTTTTTGCAACTACCCGCGTTTTCGAGTCTGAAAGAAAGTCTTTCAAAATCTCTAAAAGTTTCTCTCGCAAGTAAGCTTCTTTACTATCTTCGGATTTCAGATTGCCATACTCCCAGTAAGGAATATGAAAAACGGATGGATTGCGATCACCATGAGCCTTTTTCCACATCCAATCGGCTAAAGTATCGGTGAGTTTAGGAATAAGTTTGCCCTCTCGATCTTTTGTAAAATGAACCGGTCCATCGAATTCAATCGGAAGGGTTATTTTTCTTCCTCCCTTAAGACTCAGCTCAAGCCAATAATCTACAGATGCACCCGTAACTTCATCCCAATGTCCTTGCGATAGGGTGTAAGTAAATTCCTTTTCCTGAGATAAGGCTTTTAAGACTTTTTCTAATCTTGGTCTTAGTTTTTTTTCAGACTTACTCTGATTAGAAGGTTGAGTTTTTTCTTCGTGCTTCAAGGAACTTGAATATTCGCTCTTGATTGTTTTTTCAGAGGTTGACAGATTCGTTTCCCAGCGAATCTCTTTGTAGCTTAAAACCTGATAAACCTGACGTTTGTCTTCTAAACTCAAACGCTTGCCACGTAACTCTTGAATAAAAGTAGGAATCATTTTTTGAATATCGGAGCTAAACTCTGAATTCTTCACCTGTTTGGTATCCAAACGGAGACCCTGGAGATGACTAAAATCTAATAACATCAATGCCCAAAGACTATTAGAAAGTTCTTGGGGTTTAAACCCTGCCAAGCGTTTTCCCTTAACCTGATCAAGAAAGTTCTCCACAAAAAGATCAAGATTAGTTTGCTGATCATTGGTAAGGGTGTCTCCCTTCTCTTCCATCCATTTTGCTAGGGCCCAAAAGCTAATAGAAAGGTCTTGGGGATTAAACCCTGCCAAGCCTTTTACCTCCACCTGATCAAGAAAGCTCTTCACAAAAAGATCCAGATTAGCTTGCTGGTCATTGGTAAGGGTGTCTCCCTTCTTGTCCATCCATTTGGCTAGGGCCCAAAGACTAATAGAAAGTTCTTGGGGTTTAAACCCTACCAAGCCTTTTCCCTTCACCTGATCAAGAAAGCCCTCCACAAAAAAATCCAGATTAGCTTGCTGGTCATCGGTAAGGGTGTCTCCCTTCTTTTCCATCCATTTGGCTAGGGCCCAAAGACTATTAGAAAGGTTTTGGGGATTAAATCCTGCCAAGCCTTTTTCCTTCACCTGATCAAGAAAGCTCTTCACAAAAAGATCCAGATTAGCTTGCTCGTCATCGGTAAGGGTGTCTCCCTTCTTTTCCATCCATTTGGCTAGGGCCCAAAGACTATTAGAAAGGTTTTGGGGATTCGCTTTTGGCAGCAAAGACTCCTCATGCTTCATAAAAGCCATGAAAAAGGAGTCAATCTGGACAACTTCACCTGAGAAATCATCACGATCGATCCATTTTGCAATCGCCCATCCCGCATTAGCTGTCTCGCGAATATTAAAATTATTGAGAATCGGTTTTCGTTGGCCCTTTGAGGAAGGAGCCAAAACGATGGATAACCAAGCCTTAATAAAATCGGGACGGATTGAAAACTCAAACCACTCTCTAAGATGAACCAGAGCCGTCAAACTCATTACAAGATCTATGGGTAGCTTATCGCGATTCGATGGCTTGAGTGCAGGAATGACCTGACTCTGCCAGTCATCAGCAAACTTTTCTACTTCCCTTTGATAATGGGAGATGTATTCCTTTTTGTTTTTAAAGCCCTCATTCATCCAATTTTCTTTTGCTTGATTGTACCTATGGATCTTAAAGGCTAGTTCCCTTAAACTTTCCTCACTCTGATTCCTTGGAGCATTGTCAGTGCCACCGTCAGCATAACTAAGGTCGGTATCGTCTCCTTCATGATCCGACTCCTGTTGAAATTCGTCTTGTCCTTCATCTGATTTTTCTTCTATAGAGATTTTTTCACGTGTCGGCTGGGGAGGTAAGCTGCCCCATCCACGAGGTTTTGAGGGCTGTTCCAGCTTACCTTCAGTCAAGCTCTGTTGCGTTTCAGATTGCTGATTCATTGGCTTTGCAGAGATTTTTTCACGTGTGGGCTGAGGAGGTAAGCTGCCCCATCCACGAGGTTTTGAGAGCTGTTCCAGCTTACCTTCAGTCAAGCTCTGTTGCGTTTCAGATTGCTGATTCATTGGCTTTGCCCAAGGGGCAAGTGGTGCCGGCTTGCTGGGCGCGGGTGTTTGACTAGAGTTTGAGCTTTGAGGGCTCTCACTTGAAATGCTTTTTTCATTAGCACGTCTAGCATTAGCAGAAGAATCGGGAGATTCCGATCTTCTCCAAAAAGAATCGAGATCTCGATTCGGTGTTTGAATCTTTTGTAATTGCGAAATGGCCTTTTTCTTGCTCGTCAAATCCTTATCCATTGCATACACACTAGAATTTGAACAAAAAACAGAGACACCCAGGCCTATAATACTTACATATTTTAAATACATTTTGTATGTATAATTAAATAGACCTCTATTTACAATATTTTTATTGGAATTATCTGTTAATCTCGATCGTTTCCTATGGCGCACAATTAAGTTAGTTGCTTTAATAAATTTAAATAATTAACTCAGAACTGTTGGCCTGGAAGCGGGGAGATTGCGTGAACGGGTCCATTTGAATTTCCAATTGTTGTTATAGAGAAGACTTTTTTCCTAAGAGGACTTTCCGCCACGACCGGTCACGAATACGTCGCTTAATAAAGGTTTCAAAGAAATCTCCGAAAAAGATACTACCGTCCCAGAGCTGATAATTAGATAGAGGCTGGGTGGACTCGACTGCCCCTTGAGCGCACGGTAGTGATCGCGGTTGCGACGGGCTAGCCATGAGTTGCGATAGACTAGCCGTGTAGTGGTCGCGTACTATCTTAGAATATTGAAGGTCGATGGCGATTTCTCCAAAGAGATTAGCCAAGGCACTCCTTGCATTATGATCCAAAAGACTTCTCCCAAACTCATCTTTTTTTAAAAAAGAATTCCATACGGTCAGATTGGGAAGCATCGCTTCATTTTTCGCGGCCTCTTTAAAAGAAACAATAGCGTTCTTTAAATGCTTTTGCTTCCCATTTCTCCCGAGGAGATAATCAAAGCCGCTTTCATAGTGGTTTTCGATCACTTCCTTTTTTAGTTTATCTTGTTTTTCTTCTTCGCTGGGTAGATTACGAAGGGCCTCCTCTTTTTGATGCGATTTCCTTCTTCGGCGCGGTTCCTGTTTTTTGTTCCAATTTTGAACAACCTTAGAAACTGTCACGACCTCGGATGCTACTGGTACCGGCACCGGTGCTGATGTCAATGCCAATGATGGTTGCGACGATTCTGTTAAACTCTGAGGTAAGCCTTGCGGAACTGGAGGCAACGGTAGGTCTGGACGACGGTGGACCTGCTTTTCAATTCGGCCCAAATCAGATAGATAGGCTCGCTCGAAGACTGCAAATGCACGTTCCATTCGCCAGGGATTAACAGCAATTTGATAGTGTTCTCTTCCAGATAGAGTTTTTATTTTGGGAACTACATATTCTTCTAATGCATTCAAAAACCCTTCTTTATCAGAGATTTTCGCCGCTTTCAGAAGGTCCGTTCCGGTCTTCTGTTTAGTCACAGTTTTGTGTCTTAAATAGTTTATGGCATCAAGCAATACAACAACTAGTTCTGGTCTGCAGCGGGTGTGCTTTAAATGTGTCATCTCCTTATCGAGAATTCTCAGGAAGCTCATAACAATAGAAATACTTGGAATGGAATTAGTCTCAATATTAATCCTTTTCCTTACCTCTGGATAGACCTCCGTCATGGCCTTGGAGGCCACATTTGCATAATATCCTATGTCAACCATTGAGATATCAGGCGTTAAAAGTCCTTCTAAAACTGATAAATAGGTCTCTAGTTTTTTTGTTTTAAGGTAATCGTCTAATTTTGAAACAAGAGTCTGTTCCATTTTCGGAGAGATCCTTTGTCGATCTCTCATCATCGCAATTGTACTTCGAACTTCAGATATTCCCGAAGTTTTAGTATCATTCGGGTGTTTTTCTTCGTCGGTACTAGCAAACTCTATCCCCGTAAACAGGTCTTCTTCGGCGTCAAAATCAATTCCTTCAAAGACAATTCTTTCGTTGTTTTCCATCGACTGTGCCACTGGGCTGAGAAGAAAAAAACTCAGGAAATTTGAAACAATAACTAAACCGAAAGTGATCCATCTATTTTTAGTCATTTCTTTTACTCACTATATTTTTAGCACTCGTTGCATCTTGATCGATGAAGTTTTGTCATTTGATTTCGATTCGGTATCACATGTTAAAGTCGGTTTTCAAATATAACATCTTAATAACCAATCGAATTTTCAGATTAAGACCGACAAAAGTTAATTAGTTTAGATTTTTTATCGAGCTGAGAGAAGATCCCGTTCTAAAAGGAGGTGGTAATCTAATTTAGTTTAAATGTGTTTATGAACTTATTTTATGTATGTAAGAACATTGATTTGATACCTTATAGTCTCTAAATTGAACATCACAATATGTCCATTCTAAAACCAAGTTATTTATGAAGAAAATATTAATTGTTAGTTTGTGTATGCTTTTTGCGATGGGGCAATCCTGGGCGATGGATGATATTAAATCTGAACAAATACCTCGACCGACATTACGAGGTGCTCCACCCAATCGAACTTCAAGTGGG
>JABDFB010000013.1:32937-34520 GCA_013286765.1 Deltaproteobacteria bacterium | reverse complement strand
AATATACCTGGATTCTTTCTCAATTGGAGATTTATATGATTTCGAAGAAGTACACTATTATGTTCATATTGGATTTTATTTCTCCGTATGCTTATCTTGGATGGACTCAAATTCATCGGTTGGCAAGTAAGTATGAAAATCCTTCATATCAGCTTTAGTAATCTCTAAGAACTTGGCCATTTCTACTGCTGTCAAATCATGCTTTCGGGCATATTTCAAAAGTTCCTGGCAAATATTAAATCTGAACTTCGCTAGTTCATCCGCATCTGGAGGAAGCATAAGAAAACCCTGATTCTTTTTCAATTTTGCTCTAATCCTCTTTAATTCCTTTCATTTGGAAAGCCCATAACTATCTCCTCCGATATGCATTCACTACTCCAATATAAATCTGATCATCCTCTAGCAACCAGATCAATTTATAAAATTTATCTTCGATCTCCATTCTATCTGTGACGTAATATTCATAGGGAGCACTTCTATCTTGGACCGGATAAGTACCGCCATCCAAGTTTTTCACCAAACGCAGGATCAAACCGAAAACGGTAAGAGTGAGAGTTGGATTTTGGGATTTCGGCTTAAATGCTCAGACCACTCGAACTTCGGCGAGCCGTTTAACTGAGTACTCGTCGTCCCAGCAGACGGCGGCTTCCCATGCGGCCGATGCTTGTGAGGCGATATCGAGCGCGACGTCGTCGAGATCGGCGGCATTGTGGGGGAGTACTAGGTCGAGATCCGAAACGTCGACGTGCGATTCGTCCCAGTCGATCAGCGCGACCCGATTCCTAGTTATGCGGATGTTACCAGGGTTGTGGTCGCCGTGGACGACGCATGTCTTATGTCCGGTGAGTCGTGCCCACGCTGCTCGACATCGAGCAACGGCCTCAGCCGGCATTGCACGAAGGTCGATCCTCGTTCCAGTGTCAACGTGTAATAAGTCGATCGATGATCGCCAGCCCGGGCGCTGCGGCCAGCCGTGCGTCAACCGGTGCAGCTGGCGAAGCGTGTCGGCCACGCGACGCCAGTCGGCCTGAGATTCGGGCGGTCCACCCTCCACGTAGGTCATCACTACCAGGCCCTCGGCGAACAATCGACCGTCCGTCGTCGGGATTGGAAGCGGCACGCTCAAACCCTCGCGGTCGAGGTGTTGGAGGAGCTCGGTTTCCCACGCGAGATCGGCGTCACTCCGGGTACCTAGGCGAGCGACCGCAAGGTGCCCATTGACACGCACACTCCACACGTCGTTGGCTACTCCTCCAGCGAGCCGTTCGATGCGAGCGACGTTGTCACCCCACTGCTTGAGTGCCTCCCAATTCGGCCCGGTGGCCGGCGTGCGATTTATGTTCTTCACAGTGCCTCCTTTTGGATGCGACATTACTTGCGAATTCGGTAATGAGTACTTCGTCCAGCACCAGCTCTTTGGATAAATTTTAGTTCTAAAAGTCTATTTAAAATCTGTTTCGAGGTAACAGAAGAAATTTCTAATTTCTTGGAAACAAGACGTGTAGTAATTACTTCGTTGCTTTTAAAGAGAGCCAGAGTCTTTTGTTGATTCTCGGAAAGTAGAGATTCCTTTGGTTCCGCTC